>DASVFV010000001.1:0-2607 GCA_036379875.1 Burkholderiales bacterium
CGATCGTCCCCCGGTTCGAGGCGGTCGAGCGCCTGCCCTCCTCGTCGCTGAGGAACTCGATGGGTCCCTCGAGCTGGGTAGCCTGGAGCTGCAGGCGCGCGTTCATCTCGGTGTAGATCGCGCGGAACACGGCCTCCGGCACGCTGTCGCCGATCACGGTCATGCCGTGGCCGCGCATGAGCACGCAATTGCACTTGCCGAGCGTTCCGGCCAGCGCCTTGCCCAACGGGATATCGCGGATGAGGAGGTCGTTTTCCTCACGCACTTTTCGAATATCGAACACCGGCGTGCCCGACCAGAGGAACGAGCCCATGTGGTAGATGGGCCGCAGCCTGGTGCGCGTGGCGCCGAACGGGATCACGGAGGGCGAGTGGCTGTGCACCACGGCCATCACTTCCGGGCGCGCGCGGTAGATCTCGCCGTGGATGTAGCGCTCGAGGAAGCCCTTGCGCTTGTCGCCCGGCAGCGGCTCGCTGTTCGCGTCGAGCTCCATCAGGTCCTTCGCGGTGACGAGCGCGGGCGCGAGGGAGCGCGACATGACGAAGCGCTCGGGATTGCGGTCGCTGCGCGCGCTGACGTGGCCGTAGGCGTCCAGCACTTCGTGCTGCGCGAGGATGCGGCTTGCCGCCACCAGGTCTTCGATGAGTGCCTTGCTCGCTGAGATTTTCATTTGTGTCGTAACGACCTCAGGACGGGAGAAGAAATGTACAGCGCCGTCACCGCGGCCATGGCGGCGGTGGCGAGCGTGATGGAGGCGTGGCGCACGCCGAGCGCGTCGGAGAGCGGCCCGGCGACCAGCGCGCCGAGCGAGATGAACGCCGGGTTGAGCATCAGCAGCGCCGAGATGCGCCCGCGCATGGCTTCCGGCGCCGAGATCTGCAGCATCGCCATGTTGCTCGAGGCGTGCGCCATCTCGGCCGCGCCGCCGACAACGCTGAAGGCGATCGCCGCGGCGAACGACGAGCTTAACGCCACGCCGATGATCGCCGCGCCCATGACGATCACCCACACGGTCTGGATCAGCCCCTGGCGCTCGGCGCGCGCGAGCGCGTTGGCGATGAAGCCGCCGAGCGTGCCGCCCACGCCGACCGCGGTGAGCAGCAGGCCGAGGCCGGTCGGGCCGGCGGCGAATTCGTCCTTCGCGAGGATCGGGTAGAGGGTGCCGAACACCGGGATCAGCAGGAAGAACGGCAGTAGGCCCACCATCAGCAGCACGCGCGTGCGCGGGTTGGTGAGCGCGAAGCGCAGGCCGTCGAGCATGTCCTTGGCGGGCGAATGCGGGCTCGGCGCCACGGTGCGCGCGGGCAACGCGACGAGCAGCACCATGAAGCCCGACGCGGCATAGAGCACGCCCTGCACGAAGAAGCTCCCCGCGCCGCCCGCCGCGGCGATGATGTAGCCCGCGAGCGCAGGTCCCACCACGCGCGCCATCGAAAAGCCGATGGTGTTGAGCGCCACCGCCTTCACCGCGATCTCGCGCGGCACGAGCTCGAAGGCGGTCGTGAAGCGCGCCGGGCGATCCATCACGTTGGAGGCGCCCATCAGCATGGTGAAGGCGAACAGCATCCAGGTGCTCACCACGCCCATTGCGAGCGCCGCGCCGAACGCGAGCGAGACCGCCGCGGCGAGGGCCTGGCTCGCCTGCATGAGGCGCCGGCGGTCGTAACGGTCGGCTGCCATTCCGGAAACCGGCGTGAGGAGCAGCATCGGGATCGCGCGCGCGCCCATCACCGCGCCCAGCAGCGCCCCCGAGCCGGTGATCTCGTATACCACCCAGCCGAGCGCGGCGTGCTGGATCCACTGGCTCGACCACGACAGCATCGACCCCGACCACAGCCTGCGGAACGCCGGTACCGCGAGGGGCGACGTAGTCAACGCCTGGACGGCGAAGCGCCTCCGCTCGCGGGCGCGTCGTAGCCCGGCATGACGCGCACGTCGACCACGCAGACGTGGCCCTTCTTCACGTATTCGATGGCATCGGCGAGGCTGGGCTTGAGGCGCGAGATCTCCTTCACCGGCCCGATGCCCGCCGCGCCCTGCGCGCGCGCCATGGCGGCGAGGTCGATGTCGGGCTCGTCGATGCGCTGCCCGATCCACTTGTTCTCCACCGGGCGGCCGCGCTCCTTCGCAACGCGCTCCTGGTGCAGCTCGTCGTTGTAGAAGGAGCGATTGTTCGCCACGATCATCAGGCAGGGCAGCTTGTAGTGCGTCGCGGTCCACAGCGCCGTCACGCCCATCAGGTAGTCGCCGTCGCCCATGATGCCGGCCACGATCCGGCCCGTGCCTTTCAGCGCGAGCGCCGCGCCGATGGTGAGGCCTGGCCCGGCCCCTACTCCGCCGCCGCCGTCCGCGCCGAGGTAATCCATGGGGTGGCGGAAGTGCCGGTACGCGCCATGCCAGCCGAGCGGCAGCTTGGACAGGCATACGTCCATGCCTTCGGTGAGCTCGTTGAATGCCTTCGCGAGGGTGCGGATGGTCACCGCATCGTCCTTCCCCTCCGGGAACTGGTATCCCGGCGAAACCGCCGCCGGCCGTGCGCGAACCGCGTCGAGCAGGAGCGGCACCGCGATATCGGGCTCGCACATGAGGTAGACGTCGGACGGCGGA
>DASVFV010000002.1:0-13297 GCA_036379875.1 Burkholderiales bacterium
CTACCTGTGCGACGTCGGCCTCGGCTACCTCACGCTCGATCGCCAGTCGCGCACGCTGTCCGGCGGCGAGGTGCAGCGCATCAACCTCACCACCGCGCTCGGCACCTCGCTCGTCAACACGCTGTTCGTGCTCGACGAGCCGTCGATCGGCCTGCACCCGCGCGACATGGGGCGCGTGATCGAGGTGATGAAGCGCCTGCGCGACGCGGGCAACACGCTGGTCGTGGTCGAGCACGACCCGCAGATCATGTTCGCCGCCGACCGCATCCTCGACATGGGCCCGGGGCCCGGCGAGCGCGGCGGCGAGATCACGTTCTTTGGTTCACCAGAGCAATTAAGAACCCAATCAACCATCACCGCCGACTACCTGTCCGGGCGCAAGGCGGCGGCCGAGCCGCACGCGCCGCAGAAGCCGCGCGAGTTCATCGAGGTGCTCGGCGCCTGCGAGCACAACCTGAAGAACGTCGACGTGCGCATCCCGCTCGAGCGGCTGGTGTGCGTGACCGGCGTGTCGGGCTCGGGCAAGTCCACGCTGGTGCAGGACGTGCTCTACCCCGCGCTCCTCAAGACGAAGGGCAAGCCGACCGAGGCGCCCGGCGCGCACCGCGCGCTGCGCGGCGCGGGCCGCGTGAACGGCGTGGTGATGGTCGACCAGTCGCCGATCGGCAAGACCACGCGCTCGAACCCGGCAAGCTATGTCGGCGCTTTCGATGAAATCCGGCAATTGTTCGCCAAGGCTCCGCTCTCGAAGCAAAGGACCTATACCGCCGGAACCTTCAGCTTCAACTCGGGCAACGGGCGCTGCCCGACCTGCTCGGGCTGCGGCTTCGAGCACGTCGAGATGCAGTTCCTGTCCGACGTCTACCTGCGCTGCCCGGATTGCGACGGCAAGCGCTACCGCGACGAGATCCTGGAAGTGAAGATCGACGGCAAGTCGATCGCCGAGGTGCTGGAGATGACGGTCGCGGAGGCCGCGCGCTTCTTCCGCAAGAGCGAGGACGTGCAGGCGAAGCTGCAGCCGCTCGTCGACGTGGGCCTCGAGTACCTGCGTCTCGGCCAGCCCGTGCCGACGCTCTCGGGCGGCGAGGCGCAGCGCCTCAAGCTCGCCGGCCACCTCGCCGAGACCGACAAGGACTCCGAGAACATCCTATTTCTCTTCGACGAGCCCACCACCGGCCTGCACTTCGACGACGTGGCGAAGCTGCTGCGCGCATTCCGCCAGCTCCTCGCCGCGGGCCACTCGCTGGTCGTGATCGAGCACAACCTCGACGTGATCCGCGCCTCCGACTGGATCATCGACCTGGGCCCCGAAGGCGGCGCGGCCGGGGGCGAGATTGTCTGCGAGGGCATGCCCGCCGAAGTGGCAAAAAATGAAAAATCCTTTACCGGAAAGGCCATTCGCGAATACGAAGCGGCGTTCAAGGCGCCGATCGCCGTGCGCGAGCCGCCGGCGGGCCGCTACCTCGGCAGCGCGATCCGCATCCACAACGCGCGCGAGCACAACCTGAAGAACATCGACGTGGAGATCCCGCGCGGGCGCTTCACGGTCATCACCGGCGTGTCGGGCTCGGGCAAGTCGACGCTCGCGTTCGACATCCTGTTCAACGAGGGGCAGCGCCGCTACCTCGAATCCCTGAACGCGTACGCGCGCCAGTTCGTGCAGGCCGCCTCGCGCCCGGACGTGGACGCGATTTTCGGCATCCCGCCCACCGTGGCGATCGAGCAGCGCACCAGCCGCGGCGGGCGCAAGTCCACGGTCGGCACGCTCACCGAGGTGCACCACTTCCTGCGCCTGCTGTTCGTGAAGCTCGGCACGCAATACTGCCCGGACTGCGACGTGCCGATCGAGCCGCAGAGCGAGGAAGTGATCGCCTCCCGGCTGCTCAAGCAATACCGCAACCAGAAGATCTCGCTCCTCGCGCCGCTGGTGATCAACCGCAAGGGCGTCTACACCGACCTCGCCAAGTGGGCGCTGTCGAAGGGCTACTGGCACCTGCGCGTGGACGGCAAGCTGCTGCCCACGCGCCCGTTCCCGCGCATCGACCGCTTCAAGGAGCACACGATCGAGCTTCCGGTGGCAGAGGTTGTCGTCTCCGCGAAGGCGGAGACCCCGTTGCGGCAACACCTCGCCAAGGCGCTCGAGATCGGCAAGGGCGTGGTGCACGTCGCCGCCGGCAAGGACACGCACATCTTCTCCACCAAGCGCGCCTGCCGCTCGTGCGGGCGCAGCTTCCCGGAACTCGACCCGCGCCTGTTTTCCTACAACTCGAAGCACGGCTGGTGCGCGGCGTGCTACGGCACCGGCCTCGCGATCGACGACGTGGAATGGACCGACGAGCGCGCGCGCACCGGCGCCGAGGACAACGTGCTCGATTCCTGGATCGAGTGGCTGGAGATCGAGGAGCCGTGCCCCGAGTGCGAGGGCCAGCGCCTCAACAAGGAAGCGCTCGCGGTGCGCTGGCAGGGCAGGAATATCGCCGAGTACGCAGGAGAACCGATCTCGCAGTTGAAGTCGCTGTTCGAAAAGATCTCACTCAAAAACCGGGAAGCCGAAATCGCCCGCGACATCGTCGCCGAGCTGAACTCGCGCCTCGGCTTCCTCGGCGAGGTCGGCCTCGGCTACCTGACGCTCGACCGCTCCGCGCCCACGCTTTCGGGCGGCGAAGCGCAGCGCATCCGGCTGGCCGCGCAGCTGGGCAGCAACCTGCGCGGCGTGTGCTACATCCTCGACGAGCCGACCATCGGGCTGCACCACCGCGACAACAAGATCCTGCTCGACGTGCTGGAGAAGCTCGAGGCCAAGGGCAACTCGCTGGTGGTGGTGGAGCACGACGAGGACACGATCCGCCGCGCGCAGCACGTGGTCGACCTCGGCCCCGGCGCCGGCAAGCTCGGCGGCGAGGTGGTGGCGCAGGGCGATGCGGAAGAGCTGATGGCGAACGCCGCGTCCATCACCGGGCGCTTTCTGAATCAACCTCTAAGACACCCCGTCCAGCCGCGCCGGCCGGTTTCCACGAAGCATGACTGCCTGAAAGTCGAGAAGGCGAGCCTGCACAACCTGAAGAACGTCAACGTACGCATCCCGCTCGGCCGCCTGGTCGCGGTCACCGGAGTGTCGGGCTCCGGGAAGTCGACCCTCGCGCGCGACGTCCTGTTCAACAGCGTCGCCGAAAAGCGCCCCATCGGCTGCAAGGCCATCCAGGGGCGCGTGGAGCGTGTGCTGGAGGTCGACCAGACGCCGATCGGCAAGACGCCGCGCTCCTGCCCGGCCACCTACGTCGGCTTCTGGGATTCCATCCGGAAGCTGTTCGCCGACACCACGGAAGCGCGCGTGCGCGGCTGGACGTCGAGCCGCTTCTCGTTCAACACCGCGGGCGGGCGCTGCGAGGCCTGCGAAGGCCAGGGCCTGAAGAAGATCGAGATGTCGTTCCTGCCGGACGTGAAGGTGACCTGCGAGGCGTGCGGCGGCGCGCGCTTCAACCCCGAGACGCTGCAGGTGCGCCTGCGCGGCAAGACGGTCGGCGAGGTGCTCGCGATGAGCGTGGACGAGGCGGTCGGGTTCTTCGCCGCGCATCCGTCGATCCACCGCTGCCTCACGCTGCTGCAGGACGTCGGCCTCGGCTACCTCACGCTCGGGCAGCAAAGCCCCACGCTGTCCGGCGGCGAAGCGCAGCGCATCAAGCTGGTGTACGAGCTGGCGAAGCGTTCAGAGGTGAAAACCCTCTACGTCCTCGATGAACCGACGGTCGGCCTGCACATGGCGGACGTCGAGAAGCTGATCCGCGTGCTGCATCGCCTGGTCGACGCCGGCAACACCGCGGTGGTGATCGAGCACAACCTCGACGTGATCGCGGAAGCCGACTGGATCGTCGACCTCGGCCCCGAGGGCGGCGACGGCGGCGGGCGCGTGGTCTACTGCGGCGCGCCGGACAACATGAAGACCGGGCACACCGGCGAGGCGCTGTCCCAATTTCTCGCGCAACGGCAGTAGCGCTGATGGTCGCGGCGCCGGTGCTCTGGTCGAGCGCCGGCGTGGTGACGCGCCACCTCCAGGCCGCCGCGCCCTTCGAGCAGGTGTTCTGGCGCAGCCTTTTCGCTTTCGCCTTTGTTTTTTCAGTACTACTCATTAGGAAAGAGCACCCGTGGAGGGCCGTGCGCGCCGCCGGCGTGCCAGGCCTGGTGTCGGGGCTGATGTGGGCCATCATGTTCACCGCGTTCCTGTTCGCGCTCTCGCTCACCACCACCGCGAACGCGCTGGTGGTGATGAGCGTGAGCCCGCTGCTCACCGCGCTCTTCGCGGCGCTGTTCCTCAAGGACCCGGTGCCCGCGCGCACGCTGATCGCCTCGGCGGCGGCCGCGCTCGGCATCGCGCTCATGTTCAGCTCGGACCTCTCGGCGCATTACGCCGGCATGGCGGTGGCCTTCCTCATCCCCATCGCGGCCGCGATCAACGTGGTGGTGCTGCGCGGCGCGGCGGCCAAGCTGGACCTCGTGCCGGCGGTGATGCTGGGCGGCGCGCTGTCCTGCCTGATCGCTTTGCCTTTTTCACTCCCATTTTCAGCGACCGGCCGCGACGTTGCGCTGCTCGCGTTCCTGGGAGTTACCCAGCTCGGCCTGCCTTGCATGCTGCTGGTGATCGCGAGCCGCAGGCTGCTCGCGCCGGAGATCGCGCTGATCGGATTGCTCGAAGTGGTGCTCGGCCCGCTGTGGGTCTGGCTCGCGGTGGGCGAGGAGCCCGGGCGCGCCACGCTGATCGGCGGCGTGGTGGTGATCGCCGCGCTCCTCGCCAACGAGCTGGCGGCGATGCGAACCGAGCGTATCTAGGACGCTACGCCAGCTTGTCCTTGGTGCTGGTGACCAGCACGCACGCGCAGCCCGTCTCGCTCCACACCCGCTTGTCGCCGGTGCCGGGCTCGCCCCGGTTGTAGTCGCCCGGGTGCAGCTTGCGCTCTTCGATCCAGAGCTCGCCGTCGAGCAGATGCAGCTCTTCCACCCCGGCGTGCGTATGAGGCGGATACTCGCCGCCGGGAACGAGCCGCACCAGCATGCTCACCATGTGCCGCTCCGCGTCGCTCGCGAGCAGCTTGCACGAGATGCCGGGCGCCACGTTGTGCCACGGCGGCTCCGACCACTGGCGCTTCGCCGGAATCACCGGCGCGCCGCCGGTCTCGTCGGCGATGCGCCTCGCCAGGCTGGTGCGCAGGTCCCAGCGCGGGCGCAGCACATCGGTCGGCCAGGCGACGAAGGCGTCGATCACCGGCAGCAGCCCCTCGACCTCGCGCCGGCACTGCCAGCAGGAGCCGAAGTGCGCTTCCACGCCGCGCGCGGCTTCGTCGGGCAGGCCGCGCGCCACGTAGGCCGCCACAAGCTCGCGCTGCTCGCAGTCGTTGGTCTCTAGCGGCGCGGTCATCGCGTTCTTTACCCCGAGCGTGCGCCTGAGCTTGTGCAGCGCGCAGCGGATCAGCGGCCGCGCCGAGTCTTGCGACTGCTCGTTGAAGTACGCGTCCTCGAGCGCGGCGCGCTCCTCCGCGGAAAGGACCTTGAGCGCGTTGCGCAGCGCGCGGCCGCGCTCCTTCAGCGCGAGCAGGTCCTGATAGTCGGGCTGCTCGATCGGCAGCAGCGCGTGGTGCTCGGGCTCCCGGCGTTTCCTGCGGCGCTCCTTGCCCAGGCGCTCGATCGCCCGCGCGCGCGCCTGGTTCATGATCCACGCGAGCACCGTGTTGCCTTTGGCCGGCTCGTAGCCCGACGCGCGCCGCCACACGCCGTGGAAGACGTCGAGCGTCAGCTCCTCGGCCATCGCCGCGTTGCTGGTGAGGCGCAGGACCAGGGTGAACACCGGGCGATTGGCCCGGTCGTAGAGCGCGTGCAAGGCGAGCTGGTCCTGCGCCGCGACCGCGCGCACCAGACGCAACCATTCGTGCTCGCCGCTCGCCGCGCGCGATCGATCGGCGTAGAGGACGTCGCCCAGCTCCACCAATGGCATTCTCCAAATTCCCGGGCCTGGCGCAACCGCGGCAACCGCGATCCGTGTCGGGAATTTCCCCTCATCTCCTTTACAGATCGAGCTCCGCGTAGATCGCGCCGTGGTCGGAGGCCTGATGCACGGACTCCTTCATCTCGTCGTCGTAGATCGCCCAGTCGGTCGGCGGCGTCTTGCGCGTGCCCCACAAGCCCTTGCGGAACACGCCGCCGCGCCGGAACTCCGGCTCCAGGCTCTTCGACAGGAAGATGTAGTCGAGGCGGTTGCGGATGCCGCACGAGTCGAACGTGCCCGGCCGCGGCCCCACGTCGAAGCCGGCGAGCGAATAGCACTCGACCAGCGGGCTCGCGTTCTCGTAGAGCGGCACGAGGTTGGCCGCCTGCCCGCCGGGCGCGGCCGGACCCTCGTTCAGGTCACCGAGCACCACGACGTGCCTGTTCTCCGCCACCAGCGCGTTCGCGATCTGGCGCACCTTGCGCGCCTGGCGCAGGCGCTTCGTCCCGCCGCCGCCCGACTGCGACTTGAAGTGGTTCACCAGCACGTGGATGCGCGCGCCGCCCGGCGTCTTCACCTCGTACTGGGCGCAGTCGCGGCTGAAAATCTCGCCCTGCGCGTCGGTGGCGTCGACGTTCGAGCGGATGGTCTCGATGTCGAAGCCCGGCTTGGTCAGGATCGCTACGTCGATGCCGCGGTCGTCGTTGCCGTCGATCAGCATGATGTGCTTGTAGCGCTTGGCGAGCAGCTGCTCGTTGAAGCGCACCAGCGCGGGCCGGTCCTCCGCCTCGACCACCGCGAGGATGTCCGCGTCCACGTCGCGGATCACGCGCGCGGTCATGCGCGTGCCAACCTCGTTCACCGCCTCCCTGGCGAGCTCGATCCAGCCGATCCAGGCCGCGCGCCCGCTCGCCACGACCTCGATGTTCTTCGTCGTATCTCGAGCACGACCAGCAGGTCGCGCATGCGGTCCTTGTCCGCCTGCGTGTACGTCTGCTTCTTGATCAGCTCGTTAACCTCGCGGAACGCTTCCAGCACCGGCTGCTCGGTGGCCGGGTCGATGTCGCGGAACGCCTTCGGGCGCGCGAACAGGTTCTCGACGTTGAACGACGCGATCTTGATCATGCAGCCTCTCGCTCTGGCGAGACGCTACGCTCCGGTATCTAATGCGGCAACGGAACAAACCCAGCCGGAGGATGTGACCGAATGGCCTTGACCTACCTGAACTTCCCCGACGCTCCGCCGCCGCCGCCGAGCGCCGCTTACAGCCACGCCGTGGCGGCCGGAGGATTCCTCTTCGTCACGGGGCAGCTCGGCGTCGACCCCAGGACCGGCCAGGTCGTGCCCGGCGGCACCGCGGCCGAGATGCGCCAGGTCATGAAGAACCTCGAGGTCGTGCTGCGCAACGCCGGCGTGATGTTCGCGCAGGTGACCATGGCGCGCATCTTCCTCGTCGACTTCAAGACCGACTATCCGGTGGTGAACAAGATCTACGCCGAGTACTTCGCGGCGGGCCGCTACCCCGCGCGCACCACGGTCGGCGTCACCGGCCTCGCGCTCGGCTGCCGGGTGGAGGTCGACCTGATCGCGAAGCTGTAACGATGTCGTGTACAATGCGCCCTGGTCTTCTGTTACGCATATCCGGTTAGCGTTTCAGTCCGTTCTTAGCGATCCATCCTGGATCGTCAATAACAAGCCAATAAACGCATCAGCCTGAACCGGTCGAAGGCAACGCCTTCCCAGGCCGAGTGCAGGAGAAATCCGTTTTGAGTAATGCATTTGAAGGCCTCGGCCTGTCCGCCGCGCTTGTGCGCGCGGTCGCCGAGCAGGGCTACACCCAGCCCACCCCCATCCAGGCGCAAGCCATTCCCGTCGTGCTGTCCGGTCGAGACCTGCTCGGCGCGGCGCAGACCGGCACCGGCAAGACTGCCGCCTTTGCGCTTCCCATCCTGCAGAGGATCTCGGGAAAGAACGTCCACGCCATCCGCGTCCTCGTCGTCACGCCGACGCGCGAGCTCGCCGCTCAGGTGTGCAATGACTTCCGCACGTACGGGAAATTCGTTTCTTTGAAGGCAGAAATGGTTTTCGGCGGCGTCGGCATGCAGCCGCAGGTCGACGCCTTGCGCCGCGGCGTGGACGTCCTCGTCGCCACCCCTGGCCGCCTGCTCGACCACGCCGAGCAGAAGACCGTGAACCTCTCCCAGGTCGAGATCCTGGTGCTGGACGAAGCCGACCGCATGCTCGACATGGGCTTCATCCACGACATCCGCAAGGTCCTCGCGCTGCTGCCGAAAGAGCGCCAGAACCTGCTCTTCTCCGCCACCTTCCCGGACGAGATCCGCAAGCTCGCCGCCTCCTTCATGAAGGACCCGGCCACCGTGGAAGTGGCGCGGCGCAACACGCCCGCGGAGCTCGTCGCGCAGGTGCAGCACCCCGTGGCCCAGGACCGCAAGCGCGATCTGCTCGCGCACCTCGTCAAGTCCAACGACTGGCAGCAGGTCCTGGTCTTCTGCCGCACCAAGCACGGCGCCAACCGCCTCGCGAAGCACCTGAACTCCGCCGGCATCGAGGCGGACGCGATCCACGGCAACAAGGCGCAGAACCACCGCACCCGCACGCTCAAGCGCTTCAAGGACAACGAGCTGCGCGTGCTGGTCGCCACCGACATCGCGGCGCGCGGCCTCGACATCGAGGCCCTGCCCCACGTCGTCAACTTCGACCTGCCGCACGTCGCCGAGGACTACGTGCACCGCATCGGCCGCACCGGCCGCGCCGGCGTCGAGGGTGAAGCCGTGTCGCTGGTCAGCCACGAAGACCGTCCGCTCATGGCGGCGATCGAGAAGCTGATGAACCGCAAGGTCGAGCAGCGCGTGATCGAAGGCTTCGATTCACCGCGCCAGCCGCAGCATCATGAGCAGCCGCGGCAGCATCAGCAGCAGCAGCCGCGTCAGCATCAGCAGCCGCGGCACCGACCGCAGCAACAGCAGCAGCGCCGTCCACAGCAACAGCAGCGCCGTCCGCAGCGCCAGCAGCCGCAATACCAGAACTCCGCCTACGAAGACCAGATCCGCGAAGCTCGCGCGCGCCTCGTCGAGGAAGGCGAACCCCTTCCCCCAGTTGCCGCGCAGCCGCAGCAGCGCCCGAACGGCGGCAACGGTGGAAACCGTGGCAACGGCCCCCGCAACCCGGACGCCGGCCGCAGGCGCGGCCGCCGCGGCGGCCGCGGGCGCTCCGAGCAGCGCAGTCGCATGGGCGGTCAAGCGCGTGACCCGCGCCGTGATGCGCCGTACAAAGAGGCGCGCGATTACCAGCAGCCAAACGCCGCGCCCGCGCGACCGGTCCAGGTCACGCACAAGACCAAGCGCACGCTGGTCGGTTTCGTCGGCTCCCTGTTCGGCCGCAAGCCGGAGCCCGACAAGAGCTAGTCCGTTTCGCTTACGGGCACGCAGATTGCTGCTCCTGCGCAGGAAAAGGAGGCAGCAAATGAATCTCGCAAACATGGCGAACCGGGTGAACGAGGTGGCGCAGCGCTACCAGGTGCCCGAGCGCCTCGACACGGCCAAGGAAACGATCAGCGACCTGTCCGGGCGCATGGCGGAGCGCGTGAGCGCGGCCGGCCAACAGGCGTACCAGACGGCATATCGCTACGCGCGGGAGAACCCGAGGGCCTCGATCGCGAGCGCGGTGGTGGCCGCCATGCTGGTCGGCGGGCTGCTCTGGTACATGTTCGGCGACCGGAAGAACCCGGTGCAGCGCCGCCGCCCGGGGAACCGCGTGCGGGCCGGGACCGAGCGGCGCCGCCGCCACCGCGGAGCGCGGGCGAGCGCACAGTAAGTAGCTGATCCAGCGGCAGAAAACGCGGCGTCCGGCGGGGCCGCCGCGGGCCTTAAAATCGGTGGATGAAAGAAGCCCAGCCCCGGGCGATCCACCTCAAGGATTACGCCCCACCCGCCTTTCGCGTCGAGGCCATCGAGCTCGACGTCGACATCCGCGAGCACGACGCCGTCGTCAAGGCGAAGCTCGCCATCCGCCGCAACCCCGGAGGCCCCGCATCTCGTCCCCTGGTCCTGGATGGCGACGAGCTGGAGTTGATGTCGGTCGCCCTGAACGGCAGAAATCTCGAAAAGACCGAGTTCTCTCTTTCCGCAGAGAAGCTGAGCATCGCCGACGTTCCCGATGCGTTCACGCTCGAGACGGTCTCGAGGATCGTCCCGCAGAAGAACACCAAGCTCGAAGGCTTGTACGCGACGCAGCACGGCTTCGTCACGCAGTGCGAGGCCGAGGGCTTCCGGCGCATCACGTGGTTCATCGACCGGCCGGACGTGATGGCGGTCTACACCACCACGGTGCGCGGCAACTTCCCGGTGCTGCTCTCGAACGGCAACCGGGTCGACTCGGGGCCGGGCTGGGCGAAGTTCCACGACCCGTTCCCGAAGCCGTCGTATCTCTTCGCGCTGGTCGCGGCGAGGCTCGAACGGATCGATGAAGAGTTCGACGGCAAGAAGCTGACAATCTACGTCGAGCCGGGCAAGCTCGACCAGGCCGGCTGGGCGATGGATTGCCTGAAGCGCGCGATCGCCTGGGACGAGAAGCGGTTTGGTTTGAAGCTGGACCTCGACGAGTACAAGATCGTCGCGGTCGGCGACTTCAACTCCGGCGCGATGGAGAACAAGGGCCTCAACATCTTCAACACGCGCTACGTGCTGGCGCGCGCCGACACCGCGACCGACAACGACTACCTGAACATCGATCGCGTGGTGGCGCACGAGTACTTCCACAACTGGACCGGCAACCGCGTGACTTGCCGCGACTGGTTCCAGCTCTCGCTCAAGGAAGGCCTCACGGTGTTCCGCGACCAGGAATACGGCGCCGACACCTACTCGCGCGCGGTGAGCCGCATCCAGGAAGTGCGCTCGCTGCGCTCGATGCAGTTCCCCGAGGACGCCGGGCCGATGAAGCACCCGGTGCGCCCGCAGTCGTACATGGAGATCCGCAACTTCTACACCATGACGGTGTACGAGAAAGGCGCGGAAGTGGTGCGCATGCAGCACACGCTGCTCGGCGAGGAGAAGTTCATGGCCGGCATGCGCCTCTACTTCCAGCGTCACGACGGCCAGGCGGTGACCACCGACGACTTCGTCCAGGCCATGCAGGATGCCTCCGGCATCGACCTCGCGCAGTTCCGGCGCTGGTACGACGTGGCGGGGACGCCGGTCCTGGACGTTTCAGGGCATTTCGAAGATCAGGCCTTCACCCTGACGGTGAAGCAGTCGGCGAATCCACCGTTCCACATCCCGTTCGCGGTCAAGGTCGGCGAACGGGAGCAGGTGTTGTCTTTGACGAAGACACAACAACAATTCGCGTTCCCTGCCAAGGAAAAGCCGGTGCCGTCGCTGCTGCGCGGCTTCTCGGCGCCGGTGATCCTCAACTACCCGTACACCGAGGCGGACCTGCTGCACCTCCTCGCGCGCGACGACGATCCGTTCAATCGCTGGGAAGCGGCGCAGCGCCTCGCCGCCACCATCATCCTCGAGAAGGGCGGCCAGCCCTCGCCGGCCTTCATCGAAGGGGTGCGCAGCGTGCTGCGCGATCCGGACCACGCGTTCGCCGCCGAAGTGCTCGCGCTGCCGGCCGAGAGCTTCCTCGCCGAGCAGATGGAGGTCGTCGATCCGGACCGGTTGCACGTGTCGCGCAATGCGCTTCGCCGGGCCCTCGCTTCCTCGCTGCAGGACGAATTCAGAACCTTGTATGGGGCGCTGGAATCAAAGAGCGCGTACTCGCCCGATCCGGTGTCCATGGGCCGGCGCGCGCTGCGCAACCTGTCGCTCGGCTACCTCGGCGAGCTCGGCGAGTCGAAGCTCGCGTACGAGCAGTTCAAGCGCGCCGACAACATGACCGACGCGATGGCTGCGCTCGTCACGCTCGCGAACCTGGATTGCCCGGAGCGCGAGCCGGCGCTCGCGGCGTTCTACGAGAAGTGGAAGGACGAGCCGCTGGTGGTGGACAAGTGGCTGTCGGTGCAGGCGAGCTCGCGCCTTCCGACCACGTTGCACACGGTGCAGCGGCTGCTCGGCCATCCCGCCTTCGATCTCAAGGTGCCGAACAGGGTGTACGCGCTGATCCGCACGTTCGCGTCGAACCACGTGCGCTTCCATGCGGCCGACGGCGCCGGATACGCGTTCCTCGCGGACCAAATCGTGGCTCTGAACGAGCTCAACCCGCAGATCGCGGCGCGCATGGCGCGGGCCTTCGACCGCTGGCGCAAGTTCGACGCCGGCCGGCAGGCGCACGCCAAGGCTGCGCTCGAGCGCATCCGCGATACCGACAAGCTTTCGAAGGACGTGGCGGAGATCGTCGGCAAAGCGCTAGCATGACCCCCTGAAAAGGGGGCGGATCATGACGATGCTCATTGCGGCGACGCTGGTCTTTCTCGCGACCCACTTCATCGCCAGCACGCCGCTGCGCCCGAAGCTGGTCGCCGCGATGGGGCAGTGGCCGTACACGGGGCTTTACTCGGTGGTCGCGTTCTTCACCATCGCGTGGATGATCTGGGCCTACCGCAACGCGCCGAGCACGTTCCTTTGGGTCTGGTGGCGCGAGGCGCCGTACTTCCTGATGCCGATCGCGTTCGTGCTCATCGCGTGCGGCTACTGGCGCAACCCGACCATGGTCGGCGCGGAAAAGCTCCTGAAGAGCGAGGATCCGGCGCGCGGCATCATTCGCGTGACGCGCCACCCGATCATGTGGGGCGTGATGCTGTGGGCGGTGGCGCACATCCTCGCGAAGGGCGACCTCAAGGGGCTGGTGTTCTTCGGCGGCTTCTTCCTGCTCGCGGCGCTCGGCACGGTGTTCATGGATGCGCGCAAGCGCTCGAACCCCGACTGGCCGCGCTTCGCCGCCGTCACGTCGCACGTCCCGTTCGTCGCGATCGCGCAGGGCCGCAACCACCTGGTGTGGCGCGAGATCGGCTGGCTGCGGCCAACCGCAGGGCTGGCCGCGTACTTCGCCGTGCTGCTATTTCACCCGGGCTAGGACTCGGCCGTGGTCGGGTCCATGATCGAGCGCACCTGCGAAATACGGTTGGCAGGGAAGCCGCCGCATTTCGCGTGCTCCTCGATCAGCGTCGGCGACGGCGCGTTGTAGACGCAGTAGAGCTTGTCGTCCGACACGTAGGTCTGCACCCATTGGATCTTGGGTCCGAGGGTCTGAAGGATTCCATTGGACTTCTGCGCCACCTCGCGCAGCTGCTCGCGCGTCATGCGGCCCGCGCCCGGCAATTCACGCTCGATCACGTATTTCGGCATGGCCCTTCCTCCTTTTGAC
>DASVFV010000003.1:0-13894 GCA_036379875.1 Burkholderiales bacterium
GCAGGGCCCTTTTTCATGTGCGGGGGAAGTCCTAGGCGGAGAACGAAGACCCGCAGCCGCAGGTGCTCTGGGCGTTCGGGTTCTTGATCACGAACTGCGCGCCTTCCAGGCCTTCCTGGTAGTCGATCTCGGCGCCGACCAGGTACTGGTAGCTCATCGGGTCGATGAGCAGCGTGACGCCGTTCTTCTGCATCGCGGCGTCGTCCTCGTTCTGCACCTCGTCGAAGGTGAAGCCGTACTGGAAGCCCGAGCAGCCGCCGCCGGTGACGAATACGCGCAGCTTGAGGCCGGGGTTGCCTTCCTCTTCGATGAGTTCCTTGACCTTGTTCGCGGCGCTGTCGGTGAAGACCAGGGGCGCGGGCATTTCCGTGACTGCGTTCATCTCTCTATCCTCTGTCTGAAGCCAGCTTCAGTTCCACGCCCTTCACCTCGGCGGGGTGATGCACCAGGCGCCCTTCGACCACCGCGCCCTGATGGATCTCGATGCTCTTGTAGTACACGTCCCCTTTGACCCTCGAACCCGCCTGTAGTTCTAGCGTCTCGGTCGCGTGCACCGGCCCGTTGATGGTGCCGTTGACCACGATGTGTGCCGCCTGCACCTCGCCATCGATGCGCGCGTCGGACGAAACCACCAGCGTGCCCGGCTGATCGGGCAGCGCGGCCACGTTGCCGCGCACCATGCCATCCACGCGCAGTCCGCCGCTGAAGATCACGTTGCCCTCGATGCGCGTGGTGGCGCCGATCAGGCTGTCGATGCGGTTCTGCGGCTTGCTCGCCTTGTTGAACACTTTGCTCTCCCTTCCCCTACAGCGTCACCGAGTGCGTCGCGCGCGGCTGGTTCGATCCGGTCTCGTAGACCCGCACCTGCACGCTTTCCACCTTCGCCTTCGGGCTGACCCGGAAAGTCCCCTCGACCCGTCGGAAATACTTGAAAGTCAACCGGAATTGCGCTGCTGCGGCATCGTCCGGCTCCGGGAAGGAGATCATAGCATTCTGCCCCCCTTCCTGCAGGGAGACGACCAGCTCGAGCCTTCCGGTGAAGTCGCGGCCGCGCCGGTCGGTCGGCGTGAGGAGCAGCAGCCGGTAGCGGTATTCGCCCGGCAGCACGTCGGGCTCGACCTTGAAGCGATAGATGGAAAGCGTCTGCGTGTGGCGCTCTTCCGAGGTGAGCATCTGCTCGACCAGCGCGAGCTCCTCCCGCACGCGAGCGTTCTCCTGCTCTAAAGCGCGCACCTGCTGCGCGAGCTTCTGCTGCGCGGTGCGCTCGATCGACACGCGGCTGTCGGCCGCGTTGGCGATCGCCCGCAGGCGCGCCAGCTCCGAGCGCGCGGCATCCAGCTCGCCCTGCACGCGCTGCAGCTCGGTGAGCACTTCGCTGCGGTCGAAGCCGGCGTAGCGGCGGCCCGCGTCGTAGATCCAGTGCGCGGCTGCGCCCGCCACGCCGAGCAGGATGGCGATGCCCGCCCAGCGCCAGTACCAGGGAATCCGCGTCTGCACCTCGACGCGCGGGGCCGCAATGCCGAAGCGCTGGCGGATGAGCTTCCAGCGGCCGGAAGGCATTTACTCCCTTCCTCGCATGTCTAGGGCACCACCGCGACTTGGTCGATTCCCGTTGTTTCCGGAAATCCGAACATCAGGTTCATGTTCTGCACCGCCTGACCGGACGCGCCCTTCACCAGGTTATCGATTACGGACAGGACCACCAGCGTATCGGAGCGCCTGGCGCCCTCCGGCGGCCAATGCACCGCGATGCGGCAGGTGTTCGCCGCGCGCACCGAGCGCGTGTCCGGATGGCTACCCGCCGGCATCACGTCGACGAACGGCTCGCCGGCGTAGCGCTTCTCGAAGAGCTGCTGGAAATCCGCCTCCTTCGTGATGCGCGCGTACAGCGTGGCGTGGATGCCGCGGATGAGCGGCGTGAGGTGCGGCGTGAACACCAGGCCGACTTCGCGCCTGGCGACCTGCGCAAGACCCTGCCGGATCTCCGGCCAGTGCCGGTGCCCCATCACGTTGTACGCCGAGAAGTTATCCGAGGCCTCCGAGAACATGAGATTCAGCTCGGTCTTGCGCCCGGCGCCGCTCACCCCCGACTTGGCGTCCGCGATCAGGTGCTCGACGTCGACCACGCCCGCTTCCACGAGCGGCAGGAAGCCGAGCTGCACCGACGTCGGATAGCAGCCGGGGTTGGCGACCAGCCGCGCCTTGCGGACCTGCTCGCGGTTCACCTCCGGCAAGCCGTAGACCGCTTCGCGCACCAGCTCCGGCGCCGCATGCTTGGTCTTGTAGAAACGCTCCCACTCGGCGACTTCCTTGATGCGGAAATCCGCCGAGATGTCGATGATGCGGGCCCCGCCCTCGAGCACCGCGCGCGCTTCGCCCATCGCCACGCCGTTCGGGGTGGCGAAGAACACCACGTCGCAGCCGGCCAGCGCGCGCGCGTTAGGCTCGACGAAGGCGAGCTCGACGCGCCGGCGCAGGCTCGGGAACATCTGCGCGACCGGCGTGCCCGCCTCCTTGCGCGAAGTGATGGCCTTCAGCTCGACCTGCGGGTGCTGGGCGAGCAGCCTCAGGAGCTCGACCCCCGTGTACCCCGTACCGCCGACGATGCCTGCCTTAATGGTCATAAAAATAAAAAAGCCGCCCGCAGGCGGCTTTCGTTGCGCAGAATCCCTGAGTTCAGCGTTTCGAGTACTGCTTGCGCCGCCTTGCTTTGTGCAGGCCGACCTTCTTTCGCTCGACCTCTCGCGCATCCCGCGTCACGAGGCCGGCCGCGCTCAAGGCGCTTTTCAGGCCCGCATCATACTCGATCAGCGCCCGGGCGATGCCGTGGCGCACCGCGCCGGCCTGGCCGCTCTCGCCGCCGCCGTACACGTTGACCATGATGTCGAACGCGGCGAGGTTCTTGGTGAGCTCCAGCGGCTGGCGGACCACCATGCGTCCGGTCTCGCGGCCGAAGAACTGGTCCACCGGCTTGCCGTTCACGTGGAACTCGCCCTTGCCGGGCTTGAGGAAGACACGCGCCACGGCGCTCTTGCGCCGTCCCGTGCCGTAGTAGTAATCGCCGACCATTCGATCAGATCTCCAAAGCCTTCGGCTGCTGGGCCGAGTGAGGATGCGTGGCGCCGCCGTACACCTTCAGCTTCTTCAGCATGGCATAGCCGAGGGGGCCCTTGGGCAGCATGCCCTTAACCGCGATCTGCAGCACGCGCTCGGGCTTCTTCGCCTGCAGCTTGGCGAAGGTGGTTTCCTTCAGCTGACCCGGCTGCCCGCTGTGCCGGTAGTACATCTTGTCCTCGGCCTTGCGGCCGGTGACGCGCAGCTTGGACGCGTTGACCACCACGATGAAGTCGCCGGTGTCGACGTGCGGGGTGTATTGGGGCTTGTGCTTGCCGCGCAGGCGCGCGGCGATCTGGGTGGCGAGCCGCCCGAGCACCTTGCCCTGGGCATCTACCACGTACCAGTCATGCCGGATCTCGCCGGCCTTTGCGGTGTAAGTCGTCATCTGGAAATCGAGAAAAGCCGCGGATTTTACTAGAATTCCCCTCGCTATGGAATGCAAAGTGCGCTGGTCGGGCGAGGGCATGAGCTTCATCGCGGAAACCGGCTCGAACCACCTGCTGACGATGGACGGCGCCCCGGAGGGCGGCGGGCGCAACCTCGCGCCCCGGCCGATGGAAGTCGTGCTCTCCGGCACCGGCGGCTGCACCGCGTACGACGTGGTGGTGATCCTGAAGAAGAGCGGCCAGGACGTGACCGGCTGCGAGGTCACGCTCACCGCGGAGCGTGCCGCGACCGACCCCAAGGTCTTTACCCGGATCCACATGCACTGGAAGGTGCGCGGCCGCGGCCTGAAGCGCAATATCGTGGAAAACGCGGTACGGCTGACGCACGAGAAGTACTGCTCCGCCACCGCAATGCTGTCCAAGACGGCGGAAGTGACCCGCGACCTGGAGATCATCGAAGCATGATGCGCGCGCCCGCGTTCCTTCTTTTGCTTCTGTTCTCGGCCACGGCGGGCGCGCAGCTGCGCACCATCCCCAAGGAAGCCGTGCTCGGCCAGATCCGCCACCTCGAGGCCATGGTGGTCGAGCTCGACGGCAAGCCGGCGCAGCTCGCGCCCGGCGCGCAAATCCGCGACCCCGACAACCGCCTGGTGCTGCCCGCCTCCATCACCGAGAAGCGGATGGTGCGCTACCTCGTCGACGGCACGGGGCAGGTGCACCGGTTGTGGATTCTGTCCGCGGACGAAATCGCGAAGCTGCCGCCGCCACCCTTCCCTAAATGAAAAAGCTCTACCTGCGCACCTTCGGGTGCCAGATGAACGAGTACGACTCGGACAAGATCGCCGCCGTGATGCGCGCGGCCGAAGGCCTCGAGCCGACCGCCGATCCGGCCGACGCCGATCTCATCGTGTTCAACACCTGCTCGGTGCGCGAGAAGGCGCAGGAGAAGGTGTTCGCCGACCTCGGGCGCGTGAAGCACCTGAAGCGCGAGCGCCCGGGCGTGATGATCGCCGTGGGCGGCTGCGTGGCGAGCCAGGAAGGCCCGGCGATCGTCGAGCGCGCCCCCTACGTCGACGTGGTGTTTGGGCCGCAGACCCTGCACCGCCTGCCCGAGCTCCTCGCGCGCCGGCGCGCGAGCGGCGCGGCGCAGGTCGACGTGAGCTTCCCCGAGATCGAGAAATTCGACCGCCTGCCGCCCGCGCGGGTGGAGGGCGCCGCGGCGTTCGTGTCGATCATGGAAGGCTGCAGCAAGTACTGCAGCTTCTGCGTAGTGCCCTATACGCGCGGCGAGGAAGTGTCGCGTCCCTTCGAAGACGTCGTGGCCGAGATGGCCGCGCTCGGCGCGAAGGAAGTCACCCTGCTCGGCCAGAACGTGAACGCCTGGCGCGGCACGATCGAAGGTGCGGCGGCCGACTTCGCCGAGCTGCTGCGCTACGTCCACGAGCTGCCGGTGGAGCGCATCCGCTACACCACCTCGCACCCGCGCGAATTCACCCAGCGCCTGATCGACGCGCACCGCGACCTGCCCAAGCTCGCGCCGCACGTGCACCTGCCGGTGCAGTCGGGCTCCGACCGCGTGCTCGCCGCCATGAAGCGCGGCTACACCGCGCTCGAGTACCGCTCGATCGTGCGCCGCCTGCGCGCGGCGCGTCCCGATGTCAGCCTGTCCTCCGATTTCATCGTCGGCTTCCCCGGCGAGACCGAGGCCGACTTCCAGGCCACGCTCAGGCTCGCGCGCGAGCTCGGCTTCGATGCCTCGTTCACGTTCGTGTACAGCCCGCGTCCGGGAACCCCGGCCGCCGAGATGGCCGACGAGACTTCGAGAGAAGAGAAGATCGAGCGGCTGCAGCGCCTGCAGGCGCAGCTCGAGAGCCAGGCGCGCGCCTTCGGCGAAGCGATGCTCGGCAGCACGCAGCGCGTGCTCGTGGAAGGCTTTTCCCGCAAGCTCGACACCGAGCTGCAGGGCCGCACCGCCCACAACCGGGTGGTGAACTTTCCGGGCGCGCCCTCGCTCATTAACACATACGTGGACCTGCGCATTACCGCCGCCCTTCCCCATAGCCTGCGAGGCGAACCGCTCTGAGGGCAAAACCCGTCGAAGTCAGGCTTGACCCGGTCGACAACCAGCGCCTCGCGCGGCTGTGCGGCACGCTCGACGAGAACCTGCGGCAGATCGAATCGGCGCTCGACGTCACCATCGCGCGGCGCGGCGGGCGCTTCACGGTGAAGGGCGAGCAGGCCGAGCGTGCGGCGCAGGCCCTCGAGCATTTCTACGACCGTGCGTCCGGCGATCTCACCGTCGAGGACGTGCAGCTCGGGCTTACCGAGCTGTCGCGCAGCTCTTCCCTGGCAAAAAAGGATGGGCCCCAGTTGCTCACGCGGCGCGCCGACCTGCACGGGCGCACGCCGCACCAGGTCCAGTACATCGAGAACATCCTCGCGCATGACCTCACCTTCGGCATCGGGCCGGCCGGCACCGGCAAGACCTACCTCGCCGTGGCGTGCGCCGTGGACGCGCTCGAGCGCGACAAGGTGAAGCGCATCGTGCTGGTGCGCCCGGCGGTCGAGGCCGGCGAGCGCCTCGGCTTCCTGCCCGGCGACCTGGCGCAGAAGGTCGACCCCTACCTGCGCCCGCTCTACGACGCCCTCTTCGACCTGATGGGCTTCGAAAAAACCGGCAAGCTGCTCGAGCGCGGCACCATCGAGCTCGCGCCGCTCGCCTACATGCGCGGCCGCACGCTCAACCACTCGTTCATCATCCTGGACGAGGCGCAGAACACGACTCCCGAGCAGATGAAGATGTTCCTGACCAGGATCGGCTTCGGCGCCAAGGCGGTGGTGAACGGCGACGTCACGCAGATCGACCTGGCGCGCGGCCAGAAGAGCGGCCTGATCGAGGCGCGCCGCATCCTCGAGGGCGTGCGCGGCATCGCCTTCACGCAGTTTGGCGCGCAGGACGTGGTGCGCCACCCGCTGGTCGCGCGCATCATCGATGCCTACGACGCGCGTCAGCAGGAAGAATAAGGTTTCGATCCAGTACGCTGTGCCGCGCCGCGGCGTGCCGGGCGCGGCGTTCCTGCGCCGCTGGGCGATCGCGCCGGTCACGCTGAGGATCGTCGGCGAGGCGGAAGGCCGCCGGCTCAATCGCCTCTATCGAAAAAAGAACTACCCGACCAACGTGCTGACCTTCGACACCGGCGACGTGGTGCTGTGTCATCCGGTGGTGCGGCGCGAAGCGCGCGCGCAGGGCAAGAGCGTGGCGGCGCACTACGCGCACCTCGTGGTGCACGGCTGCCTGCACCTGCGCGGCTACGACCATGAAAAGAAACGGGATGCCGCGCGCATGGAAGCGCGCGAGATCCGCATCCTGCGGCGCGGCGGAATCCGTAATCCCTACACGATAGAATGAATCGACAGGCATGAACGATCCGTCCCGCCCGAGCCTGCTCGAGCGTCTCTCCGCGCTGATCATGCGCGAGCCCGGTGACCGCGCCGAGCTCACGCAGCTCTTGCGCTCGGCGTACTCGCGCAACCTGCTCGACGCCGACGCGCTGTCGATCATCGAGGGCGCGCTCACCGTCTCGGAGATGGCGGTGCGCGACATCATGGTGCCGCGCGCGCAGGTGGACTTCATCGACATCAACGAGCCGGTGGAGAACTTCGTAAGACAGGTCATGTCGACCGCACACTCGCGCTTCCCGGTCATCGACCAGAACCGCGACGACGTGATCGGCGTGCTGCTGGCGAAGGACCTGCTGCGCTTCTACGCCGGGGAGGAGGAATTCAACGTGCGCGAGATGCTGCGCCCGGCGGTGTTCGTGCCGGAGGCGAAGCGCCTCAACGTGCTGCTGCGCGAGTTCCGCGCCAGCCGCAACCACATGGCGATCGTGCTCGACGAGTACGGCGGCGTGGCCGGCCTCGTCACCATCGAGGACGTGCTCGAGCAGATCGTCGGCGACATCGAGGACGAGTACGACTTCGACGAGGCTTCCGACAACATCCTGCCCGAGCCCGGCGGGCGCCACCGCGTGAAGGCGCTCACGCAGATCGCCGACTTCAACGCCGCGTTCGGCACCCGGTTCGCCGAGGACGCCGCGGACACCATCGGCGGCTACCTCATCAAGCAGCTCGGCCGCCTGCCGAAGCGCGGCGAGTCGCTCTCGATCGAGGGCCTGCGCTTCCAGGTGCTGCGCGCCGACAGCCGCCGCGTGTACACGCTGCTGGTCGACAAGCCCAAGACCTAGAACAAATGGGGACGGACCCCATTTTCCGTTGCTCAACGTAGTGCGCAGGAAAATGGGGTCCGTCCCCATTTCTTCCTTCTTTGCCGGGGCGGCCAGCGTCCTCGCCTTCGCGCCGTTCGGGCTACAGCCCGTGGCGCTGCTCACCTTCGCCTGGCTGATCCACCTGTGGATGCAGGCGACCCCGCGCCGCTGCGCGTGGTTCGGCTTCTGGTTCGGGCTCGGCTTGTTCGGCGCCGGCGTGTCCTGGGTGTACGTGAGCCTGCACGATTTCGGCGGCATGCCGGCGCCGGTCGCCGCCTTCGCCACCGCGGCGTTCTGCGCGTTCCTCGCGCTCTTCCCCGCCGCCGCGGGCTGGCTGCAGGCGCGCGTTCCCGCCCCGCCCGCGGCGCGTGCGTGCCTCCTGATCCCCGCCGCGTGGCTGCTGTTCGAATGGCTGCTGACGTGGATCTTTACCGGCTTTCCGTGGGTCGCGATCGGCTACGCGGCGGCCGGCTGGCCGCTGCAGGGCTACGCGCCCCTTGGCGGCGTCTATGCGCTCTCGTTCCTCACGGTGTCGGCGGCAGGAATGCTCTGGCTCATCTTGCAGCGCAGGGCGCTATTCCTCATTCCCGTGGTGCTGGTCCTCGGCGGCGGCGAGGCCCTGCGCCACGTGCAGTGGACCGAGCGCGCCGGCGAGCCGTTCAAGGCCGCGCTCGTGCAAGGCAACGTCGAGCAGGAGATGAAGTTCAGGCCCGAGCGCGCGCCCGCGATCTTCGAGGCGTACGCGCGGCTCGCCGAGAGCGCGCAGGCGAAGCTCATCGTCTTCCCCGAGACCGCGCTGCCGGTGTTCTTCGAGCGCATCGCGCCGGCCTACCTCGCGCGCCTCGAGGCGGCGGCGCAGGAGAACCGCGGCGACCTGCTGGTGGGGGTGCCGTTCCGCGCCGGCCGCAATTACTACAACAGCGTGGTCTCGCTCGGCGTCTCGCCGCGGCAGGTTTACCACAAGGTGCACCTCGTGCCGTTCGGCGAGTTCGTGCCGCCGGGATTTCGCTGGACGCTCGATCTCATGTCGATCCCGCTCTCGGACTTCAGCCGCGGCGCGCCCGCGCAGGCGCCGCTCGAGGTAGCCGGCCAGCGCGTCGCGGTCAATGTCTGCTACGAGGACGTGTTCGGCGCCGAGATCGCGCAGAGCCTGCCCGAGGCGACGCTGCTCGTGAACATGTCGAACGTGGCATGGTTCGGCGACTCGCTCGCGCCCGCGCAGCACCTCGGCATCGCGCGCATGCGCGCCATCGAGACCGGCCGCATGCACCTCACCGCCACCAACACCGGCATCACCGCGGCGATCGACCGCGACGGCCGCGTGCTGAAGACCCTCAAGCAATTCACCGAGGGCCTGCTCGAGGTCGAGGCGCAGGGCTATTCGGGCGCGACGCCATACGTGCGCCTCAAGGACTGGCCGGTGGTCGTGCTGTCGCTCCTCCTTTTCGCCGGCTTCATCTTGCGCGCGAGGCGCAGCCGTTAAAATCGCGGCGTGCTGACCTTCCAGCAGTTGATCCTCAGGCTGAACGCGTTCTGGGACCGGCAGGGCTGCGCCCTGCTCCAGCCCTACGACATGGAAGTCGGCGCCGGCACCTTCCACACCGCCACCTTCCTGCGCGCCATCGGCCCCGAGCCGTGGAACGCGGCCTACGTGCAGCCCTCGCGCCGGCCGAAGGACGGCCGCTATGGCGACAACCCGAACCGGCTGCAGCACTACTATCAGTACCAGGTGGTGCTGAAGCCCTCGCCCCTGAACATCCAGGATCTTTACCTGGATTCCTTGAAAGACCTCGGCATCAACCCTCTCGAGCACGACATCCGCTTCGTCGAGGACGACTGGGAGTCGCCGACCCTCGGCGCGTGGGGCCTGGGCTGGGAAGTGTGGCTGGACGGCATGGAAGTCACGCAGTTCACCTACTTCCAGGAAGTCGGGGGCCTCGCCTGCAAGCCGGTGCTGGGCGAGATCACCTACGGCCTCGAGCGCCTCGCGATGTACCTGCAGGGCAAGGACAGCGTGTTCGACCTGGTGTGGACGCCGGGGGTGAGCTATCGGGACGTGTACCACCAGAACGAGGTGGAGCAGTCGAAGTACAACTTCGAGCTCTCCAACGTCGAGCTTCTATTCAACTTGTTCAAGAGCTTCGAAAGCGAAGCGAAACGGCTCATCGAAGCGCAATGCGTGCTGCCGGGCTACGAGATGGTGATGAAGGCCTCGCACACCTTCAACCTGCTCGACGCGCGCGGCGCGATCTCGGTCACCGAGCGCGCGGCCTACATCGGCCGGGTCAGGACGCTGGCGAGGGCGGTCGCCGAGGCGTACTACGCCTCGCGGGAGCGGCTGGGCTTCCCGATGTTGAAGAAGGCGGCCTAGCCGATGGCGTCCTTGCTGGTCGAGATCCTGACCGAGGAGTTGCCGCCGAAATCGCTGCGCGCGCTCTCGGAAGCGTTCCGCAACCGCCTGCTCGCCGACCTCGCGAAAGCGCAGCTCGCGCGCGCCGATGCGCCGGCCAAGGCATTCGCCACGCCACGGCGCCTCGCGGTGCTGGTTGCGGACGTGGCAGCAGCAGGCCAGGACCGCGAGAACGAGGTGACCGGGCCCTCGACGAAGGCGCCCGCGCAGGCGATCGCGGGGTTTGCCAAGAAACATGGCGTCGCGGTCGAAGCGCTGCAACGCCGCGCCACCGAGAAGGGCGAGGTCGTGGTGGCGCGCGTGCAGGTCAAGGGGCTGGCGCTCGAGAGGATTTTGCCCGGGCTCGTGGAGGATGCGCTGAAGGCGCTGCCGATCCCGAAGCTGATGCGCTGGGGCGCGGGCGACGCGCAATTCGTGCGCCCGGTGCACGGCCTGGTGATGCTGCACGGCTCGAAAGTAGTACCCGGCAAAGTGCTGGATGTTTCCTCGACCAACCGGACGCAAGGCCACCGCTTCATGGGCAAGGGCGAGATCGTGCTCGCCGATGCCGAGGGCTACGAAGCGCAGCTGCGCGAGCAGGGCATGGTGATGGCCGATTTCGCGCTGCGCCGCGCCGACATCGAGCGCCAGCTCAAGGCCGAGGCGGCGCGCGAAAAGGCCGCGCTCGGCGAGTACGCCGACCTGCTCGACGAGGTCGCCGCGCTGGTCGAGCACCCGAGCGTGTACGTGGGGCGCTTCGACGCCTCGTTCCTCGAGGTGCCGCAGGAATGCCTGATCCTCACCATGCGGCAGAACCAGAAGTATTTTCCGCTGTTCGACGCCGCTGGCAGGCTGCTGCCGCGCTTCCTCATCGTCTCCAACATGAAAGTCGCCGATCCGAAGCACATCATCGGCGGCAACGAGCGCGTGGTGCGGCCGCGCCTCGAGGACGCGCGCTTCTTCTACCACAAGGACCGCAAGGCGCGGCTCGAAGCGCGCGTGCCCGAGCTCGCCAACGTGGTCTACCACAACAAGCTCGGCAGCCAGCTTGACCGAGTGATGCGCATCCAGACGCTGGCCGGCGACATCGCGCGCTCGCTGGGCGCCGATTACGCAGCCGCCGAGCGCGCCGCGTGGCTCGCCAAGGCCGACCTCCTCACCGGCATGGTGGGCGAGTTCCCGGAGCTGCAGGGCGTGATGGGGCGCTACTACGCGCTGCACGACGGCGAGCCGCGCGAAGTCGCGGATGCCATCGAGGCGCACTATCGGCCGCGCTTCGCCGGCGACCGTCTGCCGGAAGGCGAGGTGGCGTGCGCGGTGGCGCTCGCCGACAAGCTCGACGCGCTGGCCGGCATGTTCAGCATCGGCCAGCAGCCCACCGGCGAGAAGGACCCGTTCGGGCTGCGCCGCGCCGCGCTCGGCGTGATCCGCATCCTGGTGGAGAAGAAGCTGGCGCTCTCGCTGCACCAGCTGGTCGGCCTGCCCGAGCTCGAAACGTTCATCTACGAGCGCTTCGCCGGCTACCTGCGGGAGCAGGGCTTCTCGACGCTGCAGGTCGACGCGGTGCTGAGCCAGCGCCCGGCGCGCCTCGCCGACGTGCCGCGCCAGCTCGAGGCGGTGAAGGCCTTCGAGGCGCTGCCCGAGGCGGAAAGCCTCGCGGCGGCCAACAAGCGCGTCGCCAACATCCTGCGCCAGGCTGCGCAGAAGGGCGAGTCGTTCGAGCGCACCGAGCGCGCGACGCTGAAGGAGCCGGCCGAGCTGGCGCTGTTCGCGGCGCTGGAGAAGACCAGCGGCCGCGCGCTGCCGATGCTCGAGCGCGGCGACTACACGGGGTATCTCAAGAGCTTCGCCGTTCTCAAGCAGCCGGTCGACGCCTTCTTCGACTCGGTGATGGTGATGGCGAAGGAGGAAGAGCTGCGCCGCAACCGCCTCGCGCTGCTGCGCGACCTGCGCGACGCCATGAACCGGGTAGCCGACATCGCCAAGCTCGCGCAATGAAGCTCGTCATCCTGGATCGCGACGGCACCATCAACGAGGACAGCGACGCCTACATCAAGTCGCCGGCCGAGTGGCGCCCGATCAAGGGTAGCCTGGAGGCGATCGCGCGCCTCACGCAGGCCGACTACCGCATCGTGGTGGCGACCAACCAGTCGGGCATCGCCCGCAAGTACTTCGACACGCGCACTTTGTTCTCGATCCACGAGACGCTGCTGCGCGCGCTCGCGCCGCTCGGCGGGCGCATCGACGCGTTCTTCTTCTGCCCGCACCTGCCCGACGATGCCTGCGCATGCCGCAAGCCGAAGCCCGGCATGCTGCTCGAGGCGGCGCGGCGCTTCAACGTGGCGATCGGCGAAGTGACCATGGTAGGCGACGCGCTGCGCGACCTGGAGGCGGCGGCCGCGGCCGGCGCGCGGCCGGTGCTGGTGCTGACCGGCAAGGGCACCCGGACGCGCGACGAAGGCGGGCTGCCGACCGGCACGCGCGTGTTTCCGGACCTCGCCGCTTTCGCGGCTCACCTGGCGCCGTAAGAGTCGGATGAGCTACCTGCGCTCGGCCTTGTTCGCGCTCACGCTCGTGCTCATCACGCCCCCCTACGCGCTGCTCGCGCTCGCCACCGCGCCGCTGCCGCGCATGGCGCGCTACCGCATCATCTCCGGCTGGTCGCGCCTCGTGGTGCTGCTCGCGAGGGCGCTGCTCGGCATCGACTGGCGCGTCGAGGGACGCGAGCATTTGCCGGCGCGCCCGTCCGTGATCCTGTCCAAGCACCAGTCGGCCTGGGACACCATGGCGTTCCAGCTCATCTTTCCGCCGCAGGTGCACGTGCTGAAGCGCGAGCTCCTGTGGATCCCGTTCTTCGGCTGGGGGCTCGCGCTGATGAGCCCGATCGCGATCGACCGCTCGCGCGGCATGGCGGCGCTGCGCGCCATCGCGCGGCGCGGGCGCGAGCGCCTCGCGCAGGGCTTCTGGGTGGTGGTGTTCCCGGAGGGCACGCGCGTCGCGCCGGGCTCGAGCAAGGACTATCACCCCGGCGGGGCCTGGCTCGCCTGCGCCGCCGGCGCCCAGGTGGTGCCGGTCGCGCACAACGCGGGCCTGTTCTGGCCGCGCAACGCCTTTCTCAAGCGGCCCGGCACGGTCACGATCCGCATCGGGCCGCCGATCGACGCCGCGAACCGCGACGCGAGCACCGTGAATCAACTGGCAAGGACATGGATCGAAGAACAGCAAAGAGCGCTCGGCTGATTCGCCTCGGCGAGCGCGAGGTGGAGTACCGCTTCGTGCGTCGGCGCCGGCGCACGCTCGGCATCACGGTGGACGCCGACGGGCTCAAGGTCTCGGCGCCGCTGCGCGCGCCGTGGCGCGACATCGAGGAGTTCGTGCGCGAGAAGGAGCGCTGGATCCTCGCCAAGCTCGACGAATGGGCGCGCGTGCCGCGCCGCGCCGTGCTGCGCGGCAAGCGCGGCGAGCTGGTCCCGCTGTTCGGCGAGATGGTGGAGCTCGAGCGGGATTTCGACAGCATCGAGAAGCTGGTGCGCTGGCTGAAGGCCCTGGCGATCGATGCGCTGCAGCCCCGCATCCGTCATTACGCCGCGCTGCTCGGCCGTCCCGAGCCGCACCTGGCGATCTCGAGCGCGCGCACGCAGTGGGGCGTGTGCACCGAGGACGGCACGATCCGCCTGTCGTGGCGCCTGGTGCACGTCGAGCCGGCGCTCGCCGACTACGTGGTGGCGCACGAGAGC
>DASVFV010000004.1:0-4611 GCA_036379875.1 Burkholderiales bacterium
TCGTTCGGCATCATCCTCGCGGTGATCGGCCGCACCGTGGCGCCGGAGCGGCGCACCGTCTACATGGGCATGGCCACCGCCGCCGGCTCGTTCGGCCAGTTCCTGCTCGTGCCGCTCACCCAGGCGCTGATCGCGACCCTCAACTGGCACAACGCGCTGCTGGTGCTCGCCGGCATCGCCGCGCTGATCGTTCCGCTCACGCTCGCGCTCGCGAGCAAGCCGACCGCCGGCGTCGGCGCCGCCGCCACCCAGCAAACCCTCGGCCAGGCGCTGCGCGAGGCGGTGGGCGAGAAGGGCTTCCACCTGCTTTTCTGGGGCTACTTCGTGTGCGGCTTCCACATCGCGATGCTGACCGTGCACCTGCCGGCCTTCGTCACCGACCAGGGCTTGAGCGCGGCGCACGGCATGACCGCGCTCGCGCTGATCGGCCTGTTCAACGTGCTCGGCACGCTCGGCGCCGGCTACCTCGGCGGGCGCTTCAGCAAGAAATACCTGCTCTCCACGATCTATTCGGTACGCGCGGTGCTCATCACGATGCTCGTGGTCTTTCCTTTATCGCCCTTGACGCTCTACGTCTTCGCGATCGGCATCGGCCTGCTGTGGCTCGGCACCGTGCCGCTCACCAACGGCCTGGTCGGGCAGATCTTCGGCATGCGCTACGCCGCGATGCTGATGTCGATCGTGTTCCTCGGCCACCAGGTCGGCAGCTTCGTCGGCATCTGGCTGGCCGGGCACCTCTACGACACCACCGGGTCCTACAATGGTGCTTTCTATACCTCGATCGCCCTTGGCGTGTTCGCGGCGCTGGTGAACCTGCCGGTCAACGAGAAGCCCCTCGCGGAGCGCAGGCATGCGCCGGCTGTGGCTTAACGCCGCGCTGGTCGCGCTGTTCCTGTCGGTGAGCGCGCTCGCGTTCTCGGCCTACCTCAGGCCCGGCATGCTCATCGAGTTCGCGAGCCTCGTGCTCTGTAGCTAGCGCGAAGTTTCGACCACCAGCGTCGCAGACGCAGCTCCGCCTTGTCGAGGAAGCGGGCGAGCGCCTTCGACTCCTGCGCGACGAGCGCGAGCCCCGCCCCGAGGATCGGGATGCCGGGCCCCGGCACGGCGCAGAAGAACGCCCCGACCAGGACGAGCAGGATCCCGCCGCAGACCAGGGCGCAGCGCTTCCAGGCGCTGCCCTTGTTGTTCTGCATCTGCCGGTAGCGCTCCCGGAAGCGCCGCCCCGGCGTGGCATGGGCAAAGCGCTGCCAGCTGCGCAGGTTGAACATGCCCGCTCCTGTTGCAAGGAGCGCGCCTGTCGAGATTCGACGTCAACCTATCGCGCCGTTTGGCGACAGAGGAAACGCTGCGACTCGTCTATTGTCAGTTCCCTCATGAACGCTCCCGAATTGCGCCTTTCGCGCGTCAGGGAAGGCCTGCCGTATCCGCGCGGCGCGACCTGGGACGGCAAAGGGGTGAACTTCGCGCTGTTCTCCGCCCACGCCAGCAAGGTGGAGGTTTGTCTTTTCCAAGGCGAAACCGAGCTGGCGCGCATCGAGCTGCCGGAGTATCGCGACGAGACCTTCCACGGCTACGTGCCCGACATCGGTCCCGGCCAAGCGTATGGCTACCGCGTGCACGGCCCGTACGAGCCCGAGCAGGGGCACCGCTTCAATCCGAACAAGCTGGTGCTCGACCCGTACGCGCGCGCGCACATCGGCGCGCTGCGCTGGGACCCGGCGGTGTTCGGCTACACCGTGGGCGCCGAGAACGCCGACCTCGCCTTCGACCCGCGCGACAGCGCGCGCTACATGCCCAAGTGCGTGGTGGTCGACCCGGACTTCAACTGGAACCGCGAGAAGGTGTGGCACCCGGTGCCGTGGGAAAAGACCATCGTCTACGAGACCCACGTGAAGGGCTACACCCAGCTGCATCCCAAGGTGCCGGAAAAGCACCGTGGCACCTACCGCGGCCTCGCCGCCAAAGCGGTGGTCGAGTACATCCGCTCGCTCGGCGTCACCTCGGTGGAGCTGCTTCCGATTCACACCTTCATCGATGATGAATTCTTGTTGAAGAGGAACTTGAAGAATTATTGGGGCTACAACTCGATCGGCTTCTTCGCCCCCGACCCGCGCTACGCCGCCGACCCCTCGAAGACGCTGCAGGAGTTCAAGGAGATGGTGGCGCGCTTCCACGACGCCGGGCTGGAAGTGATCATCGACGTGGTCTACAACCACACCGCCGAGGGCAACGAGCTCGGCCCGACGCTGTCGTTCAAGGGCATCGACAACGCCTCCTACTACCGGCTGATGCCGGACCGCAAGCGCTACTACATCAACGATACCGGCACCGGCAACACGCTCAACCTCTCGCACCCGGTGGTGATCCAGATGGTGTGCGACAGCCTGCGCTACTGGGCCGAGGAGATGCACGTCGACGGCTTCCGCTTCGACCTCGGCACCATCCTCGCGCGCGAGCCGGGCGGCTTCGACACGCACAACGGCTTCATGAAGGCGGTGATGCAGGACCCGGTGCTCGCCAAGGTGAAGCTGATCGCCGAGCCGTGGGACTGCGGCCCGGGCGGCTACCAGGTGGGCGGCTTCCCGCCCGGCTGGGCGGAGTGGAACGACAAGTTCCGCGACACGGCGCGAGACTACTGGCGCGGCGAGGCGCCGCCGGCAGCGCTGGCGCCGCGCCTGTGCGGCTCGCCGGACGTGTTCGCGCGGCGCGGCCGCCAGCCGTGGGCGAGCGTCAACTTCATCACCGCGCACGACGGCTTCACGCTCAACGACCTCGTCACCTACAACGACAAGCACAACGAGGCGAACGGCGAGGGCAACAACGACGGCCACTCGCACAACCGCTCGTGGAACCATGGCGCCGAAGGGCCCGAGGTCGACGAGCCGGTCCGCGCGCTGCGCAAGCGCCAGATGAAGAACCTGCTCGCCACGCTGCTGCTGTCCCAGGGCACGCCGATGCTGCTCGCGGGCGACGAGTTCGCGCATACCCAGAACGGCAACAACAACGCGTACTGCCAGGACAACGAGATCACCTGGCTGCGCTGGGACCACGACGACCGCGCCGAGCGCCTGATCCGCTTCGTGAGGAAGCTGATCGGCCTGCGCCAGCGCTACCCGATCCTGCGCCGCACGCGCTGGCTGAAGGGCGAGTTCGACGAGGAGCTCGGCGTCAAGGACGTGGCCTGGATCAACGCGACCGGCGAGGAGATGCGCGAGGAGCACTGGAAGGACGCCAACGTGCGCTGCTTCGGCATGCTGCTCGACGGCCGCGCGCAGTGGACCGGCATCCGCAAGCGCGGCGAGGAAACGACGCTGCTCATCATCTTCAACCCGTGGCAGGACGTGGTGAAGTTCAGGCTGCCGCAGTCGAACGGCGGCGAGGGCTGGACGCTGCTCGCCGACACCAACTTCCCGGACTAGACCGAGGAGCCGCAGTTCGCCTTCGGCCACGAGTACCAGGTGACCGCGAGATCGCTGTTGCTGTTTGGTCTTAAACAGTAAGACTTCCTCGCTCGCCGGGCTGCTGGTCGCCGCGGCGGTCCTGTACCTCGCGCGCGAAGTGCTGATCCCGCTCGCGCTCGCGATCCTGCTGTCGTTCCTGCTCGCGCCGGTGGTGCGGCGCCTGGAGCACTGGCGCCTGGGCCGCATCCCCTCGACCATCATCGCGGTGGCGGTCGGATTCGCGCTGATCGGCGGCATCGGCGCGGTGGCGGCGCGCCAGGCGCTGTCGCTCGCCGCCAAGCTGCCCGAGTACCGCGAGAACATCCAGAAGAAGATCCGCGCGCTGCGCGCGCCGCGCGAAGGCACGCTCGGCAGGGCGGCCGAGGCGATCAAGCAGCTCGAGAGCGAGGCCGCGCCCGAGGCCGCGCCGCTGCCGGTCACCGAGACGCCGCCCAGCGCGTTCGCCGCGCTCGCCGAGCTGGTCGGCCCGTTCGTGAAGCCGATCGGCACCGGGCTCGCGGTCGTCGTGTTCACCATCCTGCTGCTGCTCAACCGCGAGAGCATGCGCGAGCGCCTGATCGGCCTGATCGGCGCGCGCCAGATCAACGTCACCACGCAGGCGATCGGCGAGGCGTCGTACCGGGTGAGCCGCTACCTGTACATGCAGCTCGTCATCAACATGAGCTTCGGCATCCCGTTCGGCATCGCGCTCTACTTCATCGGCGTGCCGAACGCCATGCTGTGGGGCCTGCTCGGCACGCTGCTGCGCTTCATCCCGTACGCCGGGGTCTGGGTGGCCGCCGCGCTGCCCGCGATGCTCGCGTTCGCGATCTTCGACGGCTGGAGCGAGGTGGCCTGGACGCTGGGTACGTTCCTGTTCCTCGAGCTGATCCTGGTGAACGTGGCGGAGCCCTTGCTCTACGGGCGCAGCGCCGGGCTCTCGGCGATCGCGATCATCACCGCGGCGCTGTTCTGGACCTGGCTGTGGGGGCCGGTCGGGCTGCTGCTCGCCGTGCCGCTCACGGTCTGCATCGCGGTGATGGGGCGCTACATCCCGGAGATGGGCTGGCTCAACATGCTGCTCGGCGTCGAGCCGGTGCTCACGCCGGAGGCGCGCTTCTACCAGCGCCTCGTCGCGCTCGACCACGACGAGGCGGTCGCCCTCGCGAGC
>DASVFV010000005.1:0-6613 GCA_036379875.1 Burkholderiales bacterium
CTCGTCGCAATGCCAGAAGTCGAGCAGCGCGTTCGCCACCGGCTTGCACTGCGCGGAAAGCACCGTGCCGGTCATCACGAGGCGGCTTTTCTCGCCTCCTTCCAGGAGCGACCTGCGCTGGGGCGATTTCGGCGTGAAGAAAGGCCCTTCGGTCTGGCGCGGCGTGACCACGCCGCAAGTCTGCGCCAGAGCTTCGACCGGGACCAGCAAGGCCGCGCCAAGCGCGCGGCGGCGGGTGAATTTCATCGGGTCTCCATCCGTTTGACGAGCGCGTGCAGGGTTCGGTTCACCGGTGCGGCGATGCCCAGCGCCCCGGCCTTGCGCACCACGTAGCCGTTCAGGTGGTCGATCTCGGTGCGCTTGCCGCGCGCCAGGTCCTGCGCGGTCGAGGAATGCTGCGTGGGCATGGTGCGCGCGATCTGCCGCACCGCCTCGTGCGCGTCGCCGGGCACCTGGACGCCGAGCGCGCGCGCAAGGGCGAGGCATTCGTCGGTGACGTCGCGCATCACGGCCTCGATGCCCTCGCCCTCCACGAGGCGCCCGTACGGGAGCTGCGTGATCGCGGAGAGCGCGTTGTAGGCGCAGTTCACGATCAGCTTCATCCACAGGGCGCCGGCGACGTTCTCCGAGACCTGCAGCGGCACGCCCGCGCTGCCGAACAGGTCCTTCAGCTCCGCGCTCGCGACCTCGGGCCCGACCACCAGTTCGCCGCGGCCGTGGTGCCGCACGTGCCCGGGGCCGGCCATCTCGGTCGCCACGTAGACCACCGCCGGCGCGACGCGCGGGCGCAAGAGCGGCTGCCGCCGCTCCGCGTTGTCGACGCCGTTCTGCAGGTTGAGGACCAGCGCCCCGGCCTCGAGGTGCGGCGCCAGGTCGCGCCCGGCGCTTTCCGTATCGCTCGATTTCACGCAGAAGAGCACGAGCCGCGCGCCGCGCACCTCGTCGGCGCGCGTGCTGGCCTGCATCGGCACGCGCGTGTCGAACGCCTTGGTCTCGATGCGCAGCCCGCCGTTGCGCACCGCATCGACGTGGGCCTGGCGGCCGATCAGCGTCACCTCGTGGCCCGCGCGGCCGAGCATCCCGCCGTAGTAGCAGCCCACCGCCCCTGCGCCCATGACCGCGATCTTCATCAGCCTTTCACGCAAAGGACCTGCTTCAGCGTATGCACGACCTCCACCAGGTCGGACTGGTTCGCCATCACTTCGTCGATGTCCTTGTACGCGCCGGGAATCTCGTCGATGACCCCCTTGTCCTTCCGGCAAATCACTCCCGCGGTCTGTTTCGCAAGATCATCGAGGGAAAAGCTCTTCTGTGCGGCATTCCTGCTCATGCGCCGCCCGGCGCCGTGCGCGCAGGAATGGAAGCTTTGCGCCGCGCCCTTGCCGCGCACGATATAGCTGCGCGCGCCCATGCTGCCGGGGATGATGCCGAGCTCGCCCGCGCCGGCGCGGATCGCGCCCTTGCGCGTGAGCCAGACTTTCTCGCCGAAGTGCTCCTCGCGCTCCACGTAGTTGTGGTGGCAGTTCACCGCCGCGCCGGTGACCTCGAAGGACGGCAGGTGCCGGTGCATGGCGTCGAGCACCAGGTCCATCATCTCCTCGCGGTTCGCGCGCGCATAGTCCTGCGCCCAGCCCACCGCATCGACGTAGTCGTCGAAGTGCTGCGCGCCTTCCGGGAAGTAGGCCAGGTCCGCATCCGGAAGGTGGATGTTGTTCCTTAGAGAATCCTTCTTGGCGAGCTCGATGAAGTAGCTGCCGATCGCGTTGCCGATGCCGCGGCTGCCGGAGTGCAGCATCGCCCAGACGCGATTGGACTCGTCGAGGCACACCTCGATGAAGTGATTGCCGCCGCCGAGCGTACCGAGCTGCTGCGCCCAGTGCGATCTTTTCCCGACGCGCTTGCCGATGCCCGGGTGCTTTTGCAGGATGCGCGTGAGGCTCTTCTTGAAGCGCTTGGCCGCGTCGCGGCCGTCGGAATGCTGGCCGAAGCCCACCGGCACGTCGCGGCTGATCTGGCCGAAGACTTTCTTCAGCGACGCTTCCTCCAACTGGTTTCCCTGTAAAGACAAGCGGCAAGCCATCATGCCGCAGCCGATGTCGACGCCGACCGCGGCCGGAATGATGGCCTTCTTGGTCGGGATCACCGAGCCGACCGTCGCGCCGATGCCGAGGTGCACGTCGGGCATCGCCGCGACATGGTGGTGCACGATCGGCAGGCGCGAGATGTTGACGAGCTGCTGGCGCGCCGCCGGCTCGATCTCGCCGGTGTAGACCTCGACCGGGACCGCTCCCTCGTGGATGGTTTGCCGTACGGGCATGAGGCTTGCGATTATAGGAAACGCGATGAAGACCGAGCGCCAGAAAATGCTCGCCGGAGCACTGTATGACCCGCTCGATGCCGAGTTGGTTGCAGCGCGAGGGCGGGCGCGGGAGCTGTGCTGGGCCCTGAACGCCCGGCCGGACGGCGAAGGCGAAGCGCAGCGCCGCGTCCTGCGAGAGTTGTTCGGCAAGGGCGGCGACTCGGTGTGGATGCAGCCGCCGTTCTTCTGCGACTACGGCGCGCACATCGAGCTCGGCGAGCGGGTGTTCTTCAACTTCAACTGCGTGGTGCTCGACGTGTGCCGCGTGCGCATCGGCAGCTTCACGCTGTTCGGTCCGGCGGTGCAGGTGTATACCGCCACGCATCCGATGGACGCGGCGCTGCGCCGCCAGCAGGAGTCCGGCAAGCCGGTCGAGATCGGCGCCGACGTCTGGATCGGAGGCGGGGCGATCATCCTGCCCGGCGTGCGCATCGGCGATCGCGCGGTGATCGGCGCGGGGAGCGTGGTGACGCGCGACGTGCCCGAAGGCATGTTCGCGGCGGGCAATCCGTGCCGGGTGATCGGCGCGGCTACAGACCCAGCAGCTTCGCCGCGTTCTCTTTCATGATCAGCGGCCGGACGTCGGGCTTGATCGGCAGCTTTTCGAACTCCTCGATCCACTTCCCCGGCGCGATGACCGGGTAATCGGAGCCGAACAGGATCTTGTCCTTCAGGATCGTGTTCGCGTACTGGACGAGGATCGGCGGGAAGTACTTCGGCGACCACCCGGACAGGTCGATGTAGACCTGCGGCTTGTGGGTCGCCACCGAGAGCGCCTCCTCCTGCCACGGGAACGAAGGGTGGGCGAGGACGATCGGCATGTCGGGGAAATCGGCCGCGACATCGTCAAGGCACATTGGATTGGCGTACTTCAGCCGGATGCCGCCGCCGCCGCGCGTGCCCGCGCCGACGCCGGTCTGGCCGGTGTGGAACAGCGCCGGCAGCTTCGCCTCGGCGATCACCTCATATAAGGGATAGGCCAGCCGGTCGTTCGGGAAGAACTCCTGCACCGAGGGGTGGAACTTGAAGCCTTTCACCTTGTAGTCCGCGATCAGCCTGCGCGCCCGGCTGACCGCGTCCGGGCGACGCGGATCGACGCTCGCGAACGGAATCGCGTTGTCTTCCCTGTTGGCGAGCTCGGCGACCTCCTCGTTGGTGATCGGCCTGGGCTCCTTCGGCGAGTCCACCGTGAAAACCACGAAGGCCATCTTGAGCTCGCGATACATCTTCGCCATCTCCGGCACGGTCTGGTGCTGCGGCTGGTAGCGGAAGTACCGGCCCATGGCCTCCTGCTGCGCGCTCGCCTTGGCGTCGACCTGCAGCGCGGATTTCCAGGCGTGGGTGTGGACGTCGATCGCGACCAGCTCCTTGAGGTTCATGGACGCAGCACCCGAGGGGAGTCCGCATAGAGCTCGCTCACCAGGCTTTTTCTCCTGGAAAGTACGGCGCGCTGGTTGATCGAGCCCTTGTCGGTCATCTCGCCCGCGTCGAGCGAGGGCGGCTCCTCGAGGACCAGCGCGCGCGCGATGCGGTTCGAGCTTCCGGTGGACGGAAAGCGCTTGAGCTTGTCGAGCAGCTCGGCGCTCGATGCGTTGGAGGCGAGGAAGATCAGCGCGCCAACCTCGCTGCGCCCTTCCCCAGTGATCACGACATCGCGCACCAGCGGCGCGAAGTGCTCGATGAAGCTCGCGCGCAGCGGTCCGACCTGCACCCAGGTTCCGGTCGAGAGCTTGAAGTCCTCGGCGATGCGGCCGCGGAACAGGAGGCCCCCTTCCGGCCTGTCGAAAGCAAAGGAGTCGCCCAGGCGGTAGTACCCCTCCTCGTCGAACGCCGCGGCGGTGAGCTCGGGCTGGCGCCAGTAGCCCGGCGTGATGTGCGGTCCCTTCACGCGCGCCTCGTACTTTCCTTCCACCGGCACGAGCTTGATGTCGACGCCCGGCGGCGGCACGCCCATGTTGGTCGCATCGTGCGTCTCCCACATGCGGCCCATGGTGTACGGCGCGGTTTCCGTCGAGCCCAATCCGGTGAGGAACGGGATGCCGGGCGCCATGGACTTGATCTCGTCGAACACGTGCTGCGAGATGGCGGCCCCGGCGAACCACAGGACCTTGAGCCGCGAAAAGAAGTTTTCCCGCAGGCGTTCGTCTTTGCGCAGGTACGGCAGCAAGGCCTCGTAGCCGCGCGGCACGTTGAAGTACCAGGTCGGCGCGATCTCGCGCAGGTTGCGCACCGTGGCCTCGATCGCGCCGGGCATCGGCTTGCCCTCGTCGATGTAATAGGAGCCGCCGTTGTAGATCACCAGGCCGAAATCGTGGTTGCCCGCCGCGGTGTGGTGCCAGGGCGCCCAGTCGACGATGACCGGCGGCTCGTCGCGAAAAAACACGAACTGGCTCGCGATCATCGCCTGGTTCGCGCACCACATGCGCTGCGTGTTGATGACCGCTTTCGGCACCCCGGTCGAGCCGGAGGTGAAGAGGAATTTCGCGATGGTGTCCGGGCCGACCGCGGCGTGCGCGCGCTCGAGCGCCGCGGTGGGCTCGGCTTCGGGCAGCTTGTCGATCACCTCGCTCGGCGCATGCGTCAGGGCCCTGGCGAACGGTTCCCGGGCGGAAACAAAGATCAGGCCAGGCGTGAGAAGCTCGAAAATGGACTTCAGCTTCACGAAATCCGTGGAGAGCAGCGAGTACGCCGGCGAAACCGGCGCGTACGGTATGCCGGCATACAGCGCGCCGAGGTGCAGCAGCGCATGCTCGATGTCGTTGCCGGACAGCACGACCAGCGGGCGCTCGGCCGAAAGCTCCCTGTCCAGCAGGTACTGCCCGACGCGCCGGGCGCGCTCGAGGGCTTCCTTATAGGTGAGGCGGCGCCACCCCTCGCCCGAGCGCTGGGCGAAGAGCACCCGATCCGGCGCCGCCTTGGCCCAGTGCTCCAGCCTTTCGACGAGGGTTCGGGGATAAGCGGGCAGGCGGTGCGGCGAGCGCACGTGCACGATACCGCCGGTACGGCGCTCGACCTCCACGTCCCTCGGCCCGAGGGCGACCTTGCGAGCGTTCCTCATCGCTCGCTTAGAATACCGAACCCTAAGGAGGAGAGGACATGAAGCGTCGCCAATTCACCAAAGCCGTTGCCGCCACCGCCGCGCTCGCCGCGGTGCCCTACGTCAGAGCGCAGGCGCAGGCGCTGCGCGTCGGCGTGCTGCTGCCGCGCTCCGGCGTGCAGGCCGGAATCGGCCAGGACTGCCACCGCGGCGTGCAAGTGGCCGCCGGCGTGCTCAAGGAGCTCGGCCTGCCGGCGCTCGAGGTCATGAACGGCGACACCGAATCCAACGTGGACGTGGCGCGCTCGCGCGCCGAGCGCCTGATCAGCGAGGGCGCGCAGCTGCTGGTCGGCGCGTTCGATTCCGGCCAGACCACCGCGATCGCGCAGGTCGCCGAGCAGCGCGGCATCCCGCTGGTGATCAACATCGCGGCCGCGCCGCCGATCACCGAGCAGGGCTACAAGTTCGTGTTCCGCAATTTCCCCACCGCGCCGATGATCCTCGGCGACGCGTTCGCCAACCAGCTCGAGATCTTCTCGATGGCCGGCGCCGCGCCCAAGACCGCGGTGTTCATGCACGTGAACGATACGTTCGGCGTCGCCATGCAAAAGGGCTTCACCGGCGTGATGTCGAAGTTCCCGCAGATTCCGTACAAGGTGGTCGACACCATCGCCTACGACCCGGCGGCGCGCGACCTCTCGGTCGAGGTGGCGAAGGCCAAGGCAAGCGGCGCGGAGGCGCTGGTGCTGGTGAGCCGGCTGAACGACGCCATCCTGCTCACGCGCGAGCTGGTCAAGCAGCGCTGGAGCCCGATGACCGTGCTCAGCATGGGCCCGGGCTGGTACGAGGACCAGTACCTGAAGACGCTGGGCAAGCTCTCCGACGGGCCGCTCAGCTTCGTGCCTTGGTACGACCCGAACAAGAAGCTCACCAAGCAGCTCGAGGCGGCGCACCACAAGGCCTTCCCGGACATCAACCTCAACACCAATCACGTCTACACCTTCGAGGCGCTGCTGGTCGCCGCCGACGCCTTCAAGCGCGCCGGCTCGACCGACCCGAAGGCGCTCGCCGACGCAATCCGCTCGACCAATATCAAGGACAACGTCAGCCCCGGCCCCGGTATCCAGTTCGACGCCAAGGGCCAGAACGCGGCGCTCAAGAACTCCGCGATCCAGAACCGCGGCGGCAAGCTGGTGACGGTGGCGCCCAAGCAGGCG
>DASVFV010000006.1:0-4321 GCA_036379875.1 Burkholderiales bacterium
GGCGGCGACTTCACCCAGGCGCGCATTCTCCAGGTTGAACTTGAGAACCAAGGCCTTCATGGCGGCGGTGAGCATGTCTTGGTTGCTCGCCTCCATGTAGGCGCCGTTCGCGCGCGCGAAGGGAATGCGCACGCCGCCGAGCACCGCGACGCGGCGGCTCACGAGAACATCCTGCGCAGCTCGGCCGCCGGCATGGCCTGCGCCATCCAGCCGAAGCTGCCGTGCTCTTTCATCTCGCGCGCCGCGCTTGCGACGTGCGCGAGCGCGAGGCGGCACAGCATGCCGCCGACGCTGACGCGCTTCACCCCGGCCTGCGCGAGGTCGCGCAGCGTGACGCCCGGCTCGAGGCCGCCGATCACCACGTTGAGCGGCTTCGACACCGAAGCGGCGACGGTGCGGATGGTCTTCAGGTCCTTCAGGCCCGGCGCGTACAGCACGTCGGCGCCGGCTTTCTCGAAGGCCTGCAGGCGCCGGATCGTGTCGTCGAGGTCGCGACGGCCGAGGAAGAAGTTCTCCGCGCGCGCGGTGAGCACGAACGGGAAGCCGACCGAGCGCGCCACCTCGACCGCGGCGTGCACGCGCTCGACCGAAAGCTGGAAGTCGAGGACCGGGTTTCGCTCGTCGCCGCTCGAGTCCTCGATCGAGCCGCCCACCACGCCGGCCTGCGCGGCGAGGCGGATGATTTCCGCCGCCGCGCGCGGCTCGTGCGCGTAGCCGTTCTCGAGGTCGGCGCTCACCGGCAGCTCGGTGGCCGCGGAAATGGCAGCGCAATTCGCAATAAGTTCCGCGCGGCTCACCGCGCCCGCGCCGTCGGGACGCCCGAGCGCGCTCGACGCCCCGAGGCTGGTGGTCGCGAGCGCTTCGAAACCGGACGCCGCGAGCAATTTCGCGGTGCCCGCGTCCCACGGATTCGGAATGATGAACGCGCCGTCGCGCGCGTGCAGCGCGCGAAACGCCGCGGCTTTCTGGGCTTGGGTTTTCATTGCCGGTATATTAGACCCGCATGGATGAAGCCCTCCTGCTCGCGCGGGTCCAGTTCGGGCTGAACATCGGCTTCCACATCCTCTTCCCTACCATCACGATCGGCCTGGGCTGGATGCTCGCGGTGTTCCGCCTGCGCTACGAGCGCACCCGCGACCCGGCCTGGCTCACCACCTACAAGCTGTGGGTCAAGGTGTTCGCGCTGTCCTTCGCGATGGGCGTGGTGTCGGGCATCGTGATGAGCTTCCAGTTCGGCACCAACTGGCCGGGCTACATGAACAAGTTCGGCAACATCGCCGGCCCGCTGCTCGGCTACGAGGTGCTGACCGCCTTCTTCCTCGAGGCCACCTTCCTCGGCGTGATGCTGTTCGGCATGAACCGCGTGAGCGGGCGCGTGCACGTCGCCTCCGCGTTCATCGTCGCGTTCGGCACCACGGTGTCGGCGTTCTGGATCCTCGCGCTCAATTCCTGGATGCAGACGCCGGCCGGCCACGCGATCGACAACGGCCAGATCATCGCCGGCAGCTGGCTCGCGGTGATCTTCAATTCGTCGTTCCCCTACCGCCTCGCGCACATGCTGCTCGCCTCCGGCATCACCGCGTCGTTCCTGGTCGCGGGCCTGTCGGCATGGCGATTGCTCAAGGCGCCGAACGATCCCTCCGCGCAGAAGACCCTGCGCTTCGGCGCGCACATCGCGGCCGTGCTGGTGCCGCTGCAGGTGGTGGTCGGCGACCTGCACGGCCTGAACACGCTCAAGCACCAGCCGGCCAAGATCGCCGCGCTGGAGGCGCTCTGGAAGACCGAGAAAGGCGCCGCGCTCACGCTGCTTGGCATTCCCAACGAGAAGGAGAAGCGCACCGACTACGCGATCATGATCCCGAAGGGCGCGTCGCTCATCCTCGCGCACGACGCGGACGCCGAGCTGAAGGGCCTCGACGCGTTCAAGGAGCACCCGCCGGTCGCGCCGGTGTTCTTCTCGTTCCGCATCATGGTGGGCGTGGGCATCCTCATGCTGTGCCTCGCCTGGATGGGAAGCTGGGTTCTCAGGAAAAAGGCCCCGAGGTGGCTGCTGTGGATCTTCGCCGGCTTCGCCTTCTCCGGCTGGGTGGCGACGCTCGCGGGCTGGATGGTGACCGAGATCGGCCGCCAGCCCTGGCTGGTGACCGGAATTCTCAAGACCGCCGACGCGGTCGGCGACGCGAGCGGCGCGGAGGTCGGCGCGAGTTTGACGGGCTACGTGCTCACTTATTCGGCGCTGCTGCTTTCGTACATGGTGGTGATCACGCACCTCGCCGGGAAAGGCGCGCAATAGTGGACCTGCCGATCGTCTTCACCATCCTCATGGGCGCGGCGATCCTCGCCTACGTGGTGCTGGACGGCTACGACCTCGGCGTCGGCATGCTGATGCCGGCCGCCGACCGCGACGAGCAGAACCGCATGGTGGCGTCGATCGGGCCGTTCTGGGACGCGAACGAGACCTGGCTCGTGCTCGGCATCGGTCTCCTGCTCATCGCGTTCCCGCGCGCGCACGGCGAGATCCTCGGCGCGCTCTACCTGCCGGTGGCCGCGATGCTGGTCGGCCTGATGGTGCGCGGCGTGGCGTTCGAGTTCCGCATCAAGGCGCAGGGCTGGCACCGCGAGCTGTGGAACTGGCTGTTCTGGGCCGGCTCCACGCTCACCAGCCTCGCGCAGGGCTTCATGCTCGGGCGCTACATCACCGGCTTCGCGCCGGGCCTGGGCTACTGGCTGTTCGCGCTGGTGGTGGCGGGCGGGCTGTGCGGCGGCTACGTGCTGCTCGGCGCGACCTGGCTCGTGCTGCGCACCGACGGGCCGCTGCAGCAGAAGTCGATCGCGTGGGCGCGCTGGGGCCTCGCGTGGGTGGCGCTCGGCGTGCTGCTGGTGAGCCTCGCCACGCCGCTCGCGAGCGAGACGGTGCGCGACAAGTGGTTCGACTTCCCGCGCACCCTCGGGCTGATGGTGCTGCCGCTCGCCACGCTCTGCACCGGCATCTGGCTGTGGCTCAACCTCGGGCGCTCGGAATGGAAGCCGTTCGCCGGCGCCGTGGCGATCTACGTGCTCGCCTTCATCGGGCTCGCCTACAGCCTGTTCCCGTTCGTGATCATGGACCGCATGACGATCTGGGAAGCGGCCGCGCACCCGAGCGCGCTCTTCTTCACGCTGGTGGGAACGGGCATCGTGCTGCCCTTCATCGTCGGCTACACCGTCTACGCCTACAGCGTGTTCAGCGGCAAGGCGCGCGCCGACGTGTACGACCATTAATATAGGGTCATAACGTTTCGACCATAAGCCCGGAGGACCCCATGACGGATCGCAAGCAGTCTCGCCGCAATTTCCTGACCGGCGTCGCCAGCGCCGGCGCGCTCGCTTCGCTTCCGCTGCAGAAGGCGTTCGCGCAGGCCCAGCCGGAAAACACCATCTCGAACGAGATCGTGAAGGGCGAGAAGGCGAAGGCCATGCAATGGCACTCGGAGCGCCCGCTCACCGGCAGCGTGCCGGCGCACGAGCACGACTTCGACGTCACGCCGAACGACCGCATGTACGTGCGCAACAACCTGACCACGCCGCTCATCGACATCGAAAGACACCGGCTGAGAATCACCGGCCTGGTCGACAAGGAGCTCGAGTTCTCGGTGTTCGACCTGGCGAAGAACTTCCGCACCGTATCGATGCAGGGCATGCTCGAGTGCGCGGGCTCCGGGCGCTCGGCCTACCAGCCGCGCGCGAGCGGCACGCCGTGGCTCGAGACCGGCGGCATGGGCTGCCCGATGTGGGGCGGGGTGCGGCTTGCCGACCTCCTGAAGGCGGCGGGCGTGAAGCCCGGCGCTGCGCACGTCGCCGGCCAGGGCGGCGACCCCGGCCTGGTGCCGACCGCGGCGCCGGTGATCCGCTCGATTCCGATGAGGAAGGCGATGGACGAGGCGACGCTGGTGGCCTGGGCGATGAACGGCCAGCCGCTGCCGTGGATCCACGGCTATCCGCTGCGCCTCGTGGTGCCGGGCTGGGTCGGCTCCGCCTCCACCAAGTGGCTGCACACCCTCACGGTGCTGGACGCGCCGTTCAAGGGCACCTACATGGACTCGAGCTACCGCGTGCCGCGCACCCCGGTCGAGCCGGGCCAGAAGATGCCGCCCGACGCGGTATCGACCGAGGGCTGGCCGATCAAGTCGATGATCACCTACCCCGCGCCGAACGCCCGCGTGAGGCAAGGCGAGGCGCTCACCGTGCGCGGCCGCGCGTGGGTGGGCGAAGGCGCGGTGGAGCGCGTCGAGATCTCGAGCGACGAGGGCAAGAGCTGGCAGCGCGCGCAGCTCGCGCCGCA
>DASVFV010000007.1:0-11314 GCA_036379875.1 Burkholderiales bacterium
TGCGCGCCGCGGCTTTCCTCGCGCGCGAGCGCCGCGCGCGTCACGCATTCGGCGACCAGGCGCATGTTGCGCAGGTCGTGGCGGTCGATCCACTCCGGGTCGAGGCCGGCTCGCGGCGCGCCGCGCTCGGCGCACAGCGGCTCGAGCGCGCCGATGTGCTCGAGCGCCTTCTCGAGGCCGGCGCGGGTGCGCAGCGGGCCGGCGTGCGTGCTCATCAGCGCTTGCAGCGAGGCTATTTCCGCCGCCGCATTGCCGTCGCTTTTCCTAAAAGTTGTTTTTAGGTCGCCGAGGAATGGCATCGCCGTCCGCGCCGCGAGCGCCGCCGCCTGCTCGCCGGCGCGCTGGCCGAACGTGAGCGCCTCGGTGATCGCGTTGCCGGACAGGCGATTCGCGCCGTTCGCGCCGCCCACCGCCTCGCCGGCGGCGAAGAGGTGCGGCACGGCGGTGCGCATGCTCGTATCCACGCGGATGCCGCCCATGTGGTAGTGCGCGATCGGCGCCACCTCCACCGGCTGGCGCGTGAGGTCGATGCCGTTCGCGGCGAGGCGGTCGATCACCGGCCCGAACGCCTCGCGCAGCACGCTCGCGCTGCAATGCTGGAAGGAGAGCCACGCGCCGCCGTGCGGCGAGCCGCGCCCCTCGGCCACTTCCTTGAGGATCGCGTGCGTGGCGAGGTCGCGCGCCGAGGTGTAGCGGCCTTCCTCCGGCAGGAACTCGCGCATCTGCGAGTTGAGCAGGCGGCCGCCCAGCTTGTAGCGGAACGGGTCCCACATGATCGGGTCCATGCCCACCAGGCGCGGCGCGAGATGGCCGATCGGGAAGAACTGCACGAACTCCATGTCGACCAGCTCGGCGCCGGCGCGCAGCGCGAGCGCGTAGCCGTCGCCGCCCATGTTGATCGAGCCGCTGTTGCGCGCATAGAGGCGCGTCAGCCCGCCGCACGCAACAATGGTCGACTTCGCGGCGATGGTGACGGCCTCGCCGGTCGGCACATGCGTGGCATGCGCGCCGATGCACGCGCCATCGCGCACGGCGAGATCGGTGATCACGAGGTCGCCGACGCGCCGCACGCCGGGGGTGCGCTGCACCTTCGCGCGCAAGGTCTTCGAGACGGCGGGTCCGGTGTTGAGGAAATCCACGTACACGCAGCGCTTGCGGTCGTGGCCGGGCGCGTGGATCTGCGCGAGGTGCCCGTCGCGGCGCGCCCAGCCCACGCCCCATGCGTCCATCTCGCGGATGCAGGCCGGGCCCTGCTCGCAAAGCAGGCGCGACAGGCCCTCGTCGCACAGCCCGCGGCCGGCGGCGAGCGTATCGGCGAGGTGATGCTCCCAATGGTCGGGCTCCTCCTCGCCGACCGCGACCGCCACCGTCATCTGCGCCATCACCGTCGCCCCGCCGCGGCCGATCAGGCTGCGGTCGACGAGCAGCACCGATGCTCCGGCGCGCGCCGCGGTGATCGCCGCGTACATGCCCGCGCCGCCGGAGCCGATGACGAGCACGTCGGCTTGCAGCATCAGGGCACGGTGCCGGCCGGCAGCGCTTCGACGTGCCGGTAGATGTCGCCCGGGCGCGCGAGCCAGACCTTGTCGCGCTGCTTCACGATGTGCTCGATCACGCGCCGGAAGCGGCGCAGCCGGTGCGGGTGGCCGAGGATGAAGCTGTGCAAGACCACGCTCATCACCAGCGGGCGGCGCGCCGACTCCTCCAGCATCTCGTCGAACTGGTCGACCAGGTTCTCGCAGTAGATCTGCGAGGGCGTGCGCCGGCTCACGTTCTCGAGCGAATCGTTGAGGTCGTGCGCATAGGGAATGGACAGGATCGGCCCATGCCGGGTTCGGAACCACACCGGCTGGTCGTCGAGCGGCCAGTCCATCATGTAGCGGAAGCCGGCCTCGCGCAGCAGGTCGAGCGAGTCGTGCGTCTGGGAGATGTAGGGCGCAAGCCAGCCGAGCGCACGCTTGCCCTCGTGCTTCTTTATCGTGGCGGCCGCTTCCTGAATCAATTGTCTTTCAGAGTCAACGGATAAATCTGCCTGCCGCTCGGCATTGGTTCGCCCATGCCCGACGATCTCGTCGCCGCGCTTGCTGAACGCCGCCACCATCTGCGGGCAATAGTCGTAGAGCGCGCTGTTGACGAGCAGGGCGTAGGGCAGGTCGTACGCCTGGGCGAGCTCGAGCAGGCGCCAGGCGCCGACGCGATTGCCGTAATCGCGCCACGCGAAGCTGCGCGTATTCGGCTGCGGATGCGGCGCAGCGTAGTCGTTGCCGAGCCCTTCGCCGAAGGAAAAGTGCTCCACGTTGAGGCAGAAATGCACCGCGAGGCGCTTGCCGCCCGGCCAGCTGTAGTCCTTGCGCTCGGTGATTGCGGAGTAGTCGTAGCGGCCGTGCGTTTTCAGCTTCATAGGTCGAACCCTTCGGCAAAGCGGGAAAAGTCGGGCAGCTCTTCGAGCCGCAGGCACCCCTCGAGGAGGCGCCGGGCGACTGCGTCGCCCCAGATCGGCGCGCCGAGCTGCATGAACTTCGCTTCCAGCTCCTCGGCGCGATGCGGCTTCGATGGCTCGCCCTTCGTGACGACGCAGCGACCCTCGTGCGCTTGCCCGCCGGACATCGCGATGCGCAGGTCGACGAGCTGCTCGGCTGGGTAACGGGCGGTATAGGCAGCGTCTTCCTGCACATGCACGCGCGCCGCGAGCGCCTGGATCGCCGGATTGTCCACGGCGGCCTGCTCGAAGGCCGCAAGCCCGGAGCGGCCGTGGAAGAGGATGGTGGCGAGCGCGAAGGGCACCGAGAAGCGCGCGCCGAAGCTGCTCGTGACGCGCTGCTCCTTCAGCATCGCGGCGAGGCGGTAGGCCTTCACGTCGATGCGCTCGATGCGCGCGAGGTCGAGCCTGCCCGAGCGCGAGAGCAGGTCTTCCAGCGCGTCGATCGCCGAATGGACGTAGCGCCCGGTGGGATGGAGCTTGAAGTACCCCTGCGCGAGGATCCATTCGCGCCCGAGCCCCTCGCTGGCCTTCGCCGGGTCGAAGCCGTCCGCGAGCACCTTGCCGTAGATGGACGCCGGAGCGTCGCGCTCGCCGGTGAAGCCGCATTCGACGAGGCGCGCCGCTGTGAGGCCCGTGTAGCCCGAGTGCCCGGTGAAGATGTTGCGCACCGTCGCGCCGTCGAGCAGGGTCTGCCGGCTGGTCGCCATGCCCATGGTGGCCGACACGTTGATGAGCTCGAGCATGCGGCGCTCATCGAAGCCTTTCAGCCGGCCGGCCGCCACCGCCGCGCCGAGCGTGCCCCAGGTGCCGTGCGGATGGACCGAGATTTTCATCTGCGCCGCGCGGCTGATGCGCGAGCACACTTCATAGCCGGCGGCGATCGCCATCAGCAGCGCTTCGCCGGAAGCGCCGGACTCCTGCGCGAGCGCGAGCGCGGCCGGCAGCACCTGGATGCCGGGATGGCCCTTCGCGATCAGGTTTCCTTCGTTCAGCTCGAGCCAGGTGCCGGCCGTGCCGTTCAGCAGCGCGGCATCCAGGGAGCCGGCGCGCTTTCGGGCGCCGATGATCCATGCTTTTCCAGAAAGGATTTCCCGGCTCAACAACCTCTGCATTTCGGGCTGCTGCATGCCGGCCGCGATGACCGGCAGGCTGTCGGCCACCAGCCAGCGCGTGCGCTCCACGACCTTCGGCGGCAGATCCGCGAGCCGCGTGCGGCACGCGAATGCCGCCAGTTCCTGCAGATAACTCAATCGATCTTGGCGCCGGACACCTTCACCACGTCCGCCCACTTCTTCACCTCGGCCTTGATCCAGGCCGAGAATTCTTCCGGGGAATTGCCGACGATATCCGCGCCCTGCGCGGTGAGCTGGTCGCGCACTTCCGGCGTGCGCAGCACTTTCACCACTTCGGCGTGCAGGCGCGCGACGATCTCGCGCGGCGTTCCGGCCGGCGCGAGCAGGCCGTTCCAGCCCACCGCGTCGAAGTCCTTGAGGCCGAGCTCGTGCAGCGTCGGCACGTCGGGCAGCACCGCGATGCGCTGGAGACTGGTCACGGCAAGGGGTTTGATCCTGCCGGCGCGCACGTGCGGCAGGAGCGGCGGCACGTTGTCGAACATGATCGGGATCTGCCCGGCGACCAGGTCGACGATGGCCGGCGCGCCGCCCTTGTAGGGAATGTGCTGGATGTTCACGCCGGTATAGGCCTTGAAGAGCTCGCCCGTCATGTGCGGCGGCGTGCCATTGCCGGCCGTGCCGTAGCTCAGCGCGCCGGGCTTCGCTTTTGCGAGCGCGAGCAGCTCGGCGACGCTGGAGACGCCGGCCGACGGGTGCACCACGAGCAGGTTGGTGTAGTTCACCGCCTGCGTGATCGGCGCGAAGTCCTGCACCAGGTTGTAGGTGAGCTTGCTGTACAGGCTCTGGCTGATCGCGAGCGAGCTCGTGCCCATGATGAGCGTGTAGCCGTCGGGCGCCGATTTCGCCACGTGGTCGGCCGCGATGTTGCCGCCGGCGCCGGGCCGGTTCTCCACCACCACCGGCTGGCCGAGCGGCGCGGAGAGCCGTGCGCCGATGGTGCGCGCGAGGATGTCGGAAGTGCCGCCGGGCGGGAACGGCACCACGATGCGAACCTGGCGGGATGGATAGGACTGTGCCGCGGCGAGCTCGGCGCAGGTCAGCGCCGCCGTGCTCAACGCGGCGGCAAGCAGGATTCGCAGCATGTTCGCTCCGTTCGTTGTTCCGGCAAATCATACTCAGTATGCTCGGCCAATGGACCTCACGATTCGCAACGGCACGGTGGTGACCGCCACCGAGACCACGCGCTGCGACATCGGCATCGAAGGCGAGAAAATCGTCGCCCTCGCGGCGCAGCTGCCGCCCGGCAAGCGCGACATCGACGCCAAGGGCCGCTATGTGCTTCCCGGCGGCATCGACAGCCACTGCCATATCGAGCAGCTCTCCGGCATGGGAATCATGTCGGCGGACGATTTCTACAGCGGCTCGGTGTCGGCGGCGTTCGGCGGCACCACGACCATCATTCCTTTCGCGGCGCAGCACCGCGGGACTTCGGTGACCACCACGGTCGCCGACTATCACGAGCGCGCGCGCACCAAGGCGGTGATCGACTACGGCTTCCACCTGATCATCGGCGAGCCGACCGACAAGGTGCTCGCCGAAGAGCTGCCGGCGGCGATCAAGGGCGGCATCACTTCGTTCAAGGTCTACATGACCTATCCGAAGTGGAAGCTCGAGGACTACCAGCTGCTCGAGGTCATGAGCGTGGCCGAGCGCGAGGGCGCGCTCGTCATGGTGCACGCCGAGAACGACGACATGATCCGCTGGATCGCCAAGCGCCTGATCGAGCGCGGGCACGGCGCGCCGAAGTTCCACGGCGTGGCGCACAGCCAGATCGCAGAGGCCGAGGCGACCCACCGCATCATCATGATCTCGCGCCTGCTCGGCGCGCCGGTGCTGATCGTGCACGTGTCGAGCCCCGAGGCGACCAACACGATCCGCGCCGCGCAGACCTTCGGCGCGCGCATCTATGCCGAGACCTGCCCGCAATACCTCGTGCTGACCGCGGACGACATGGACAAGCCGGGCGTGGAGGGCGCGAAGTGGTGCTGCAGCCCGCCGCTGCGCGACAAGGCCGCGCAGGAAGCGATCTGGGCCGGGCTCGCGAACGGCACCTTCCAGGTCTATTCCTCCGACCACGCGCCCTACAAGTTCGACAAGACCGCGAAGATCCCGCGCGGGGAGCAGACCACGTTCAAGGAAATGGCGAACGGCGTGCCGGGTATCGAGATGCGCCTGCCGATCCTGTTCTCCGAGGGCGTGCTGAAGAAGCGCCTCACCATCAACCAGTTCGTGGCGCTCGGTGCCACCAACCACGCGCGCATGTACGGCCTTTATCCGCGCAAGGGCACCATCGCCGTCGGCTCCGACGCGGACATCGCGATCTGGGATCCCGAGATCGAAAAGAAGATCGACTACTCGATGATGCACGACGCGGTCGGCTACACGCCCTACGAGGGACACGTCTACAAGGGCTGGCCGGTGACCGTGCTCAGCCGCGGCCGCATCGTCGTGGAGGGCAATCAGCTCAGAGTCGAGCGCGGATCGGGCAAGTACCTCGCGCGCGGCGTGCCGGGACCTCTTGCTGTTCCTTCCTCTTCGCCAGCCGTGGACGGCCCCGCCCGCGTGCTCAGAAAATTGATCGGATAACGCAATGGCCAGACATCTCAAGATCGCCGCGGCCCAGCTCGGGCCGCTCCACAAGGCGGATTCGCGTTCTACCGCCGTTTCTCGATTAAGAAAACTTTTACAGGAAGCGCATGCGATGGGCGCCAAGTTCGTCGTGTTTCCGGAGCTCGCGCTGACGACCTTCTTTCCGCGCTGGTGGATGGACAACGCCGATCTCTATTTCGAGCACACCATGCCGTCCAAGGAGACGCAGCCTCTGTTCGATGAGGCGAAAAAGCTCGGCATCGGCTTCTATCTCGGCTACGCGGAGCTCACGCCCGAGGGACGGCGATTCAATACCTCGATCCTGGTCGGGCCGGACGGCTCGATCGTGGGGAAGTACCGCAAAATCCACCTGCCGGGCCACGCCGAGCACAAGCCGAAGGCCGCCTTCCAGCACCTGGAGAAGAAGTACTTCGAGGTCGGCGACCTCGGCTTCCGGGTGTGGAAGTTCATGGGCGCCATCACCGGCATGCTGATCTGCAACGACCGGCGCTGGCCCGAGGCGTTTCGCGTGCTCGCGCTGCAGGGCGCGGAGATCGTCGCGCTCGGCTTCAACACGCCGACCGAGAACCTGCACTATCCCGAGCCGCCCGCGCTGCGCGTGCACCACCACCTGATCATGGCGCAGTCGATGGCGTTCCAGAACGCCACCTGGCTCATCGAGACCGCGAAGTGCGGCTACGAGGACGGCTTCCGCATGTTCGGCCATTCCGTGATCGTGGCGCCCAGCGGCGAGATCGCGGTGAAGAGCCAGTCCGAGGAGGACGAGGTGATCTGCTTCAACTGCGACATCGACCTCGCGGCGAACCTCAAGAAGACCATGTTCAACTTCGCCGCGCACCGGCGCCCCGAGCATTACAAGCTGATCGTGGAGCGGGTCGGCGCCGAAGTCACGCCAGCGAACGACTAGTGAATAAGCGCCGTCGTCCCCGCGAAGGCGGGGACCCCATTTTCTTTTTTTGGAACGGGGCCCCCGCCTGCGCGGGGGCGACATCGTTTTTCGCGGCAGCGGAATCGTTTTTCGCGAGGGCGACAGCGTAATGGAGCTCGAGCTCGCGCAGCTGCCAGCGCTCGAGCGCTACAAGATCCTCATCGGCCTGGTGATCCCGCGGCCGATCGCCTGGATCTCGACCTGGAGCGAGAACGGCGTGGCCAACTGCGCGCCGTTCTCGTTCTTCAACGTGATCTCGGAAGACCCGCCGCTCTGCATCACCAGCTTCAACTGGCGCTCCGACGGCGCGATCAAGCACACGCTGAAGAACATCCGCCGCACCGGCGAATACGTCGTCAACCTGGCCGACGAGGGAACCGCGAACCAGATGCATCTTTCCGGCACCGAGCTGCCGGAGAGCGAGAGCGAGTTCAAGAACTACGGCCTGACGCCGGCGCCGGCGAAGCTGGTGAAGCATCCGCGCATCGCCGAAGCGGCGGCTTCCTTCGAGTGCAGGGTCGAGCGCCGCATCAATTTCGGCCCGGAGCGCGAGATGGTGGTGGGCGAGATCTTGCTGATCCACGCGCGTGACGGAATCATCGATCCGGTGACCAAGCGCATTTCGGAACAACTCTACCGCCCGGTGGGCCGCCTGTTCGCCGAGCGCTATTGCACAACGCGCCAGCGCTTCAACCTGCCCGGGGCGCTGCCGCCGCGCGAAGGTTAGGGCGCGGCTTCGATGAAATCGCGCACGCGGCTCGCGATCATCGAAGGGATCATGGGGTCCGGAAAATCGACGACTGCACGATGGATCGCCGCGCGACTGGAGGAGGCCGGGCTGCAAGCGGTGGCGATTACGGAAAGGGTTGCGCCGCACCCGGTTCGGGGAACCGACGGGCTGGATCACTGGTTCCAACCGTGGCTCGATATCACCGTCGAAGGGCTCATCGATCGATGCCTGGCGAAATGGCGAAGCTTCGTCGCCGAAGCGCAGGCAACCCGGACCATCTACGTGCTGGACGGTCAACTGTTCCACGGCGATCTGACGAACCTCTTCCTCATGGGAGCGTCGCCTGCGGCGCTCGCGAGCTACTGCGAGTCGGTCACCGAAATCGCCCGGCCGCTCGCACCTCTGCTGATCTACTTCTATCAGGCGGACGTCGCGCGCGCGATCCGCACCATTGCCGCGGAACGCGGCGACGAATGGGTCAAGTATCAGGTGGACTGGAAGCTGCAGGCACCCTATAGCCGCCGGCTGGGACTTGCCGGGCTCGACGGGCTGGTGGCCCTTTACCGGGACTATCGAGCGCTGACCGACGATTTGTACTCGAGCCTGGACGTGCCCAAGCTGGCGATCGAAAACTCGCAGCAGGCATGGGATACGTATTACCAGCAGATCCGCGCGGAGCTTATGACGCCGTGACCCAACCCGAATACCGGCTGCGCCTGCCCGGGCCGACCGCGGTGCCGGAGCGAATCCGCCTCGCCACCGCCGCGCCGATCCACAACCATCGCGGCGCCGAGTTCAAGGCCATGCTGAGCGAAGTGCAGGCCGGGCTGCGCGCGGTCTATGGCACGGCGCAGGACGTGTTCCTGTTCGCCGGGTCCGGCACGTCGATGATGGAGGCGAGCCTCGCCAACGTGCTCGCGCCGGGCGACGCGGTGCTGGTCGCGGTCGCCGGCCAGTTCAGCGAGCGCTTCGCCGCGATTGCCGCCGCGCTCGGCGCGAAGGTGGACGCGCTCGAGTGCGAGTGGGGCCAGGGCATCGACGTGCAACGGCTCGCCGAGCGCCTCGGGCGCGCCGACTACCGCGCGCTCGTCGTAGTGCACAACGAAAGCTCGACCGGCGTGCTCGAGGACCTGGCGGCGATCGGCGCGCTGGTGCGCGAGCGCCCGACGCTGCTGGTGGTCGATTCGGTGAGCGGCCTCGCCGGCACCGAGGTGAACATGGATGCCTGGGGGGCGGACATCGTCGTTTCGGCCTCGCAGAAGTGCCTCATGTGCCCGCCCGGCCTGGGTTTCGCGGCTGTGAGCGAGAAGGCTTGGGAGGTCGTGAAGCGCGACGGCACGGTGCCGCGCTTCTTCTTGGACTTCCGCCGCGCCAGGGCGGCCTGGGAGAAGGGCGAGACCGCGTTCACGCCGCCCGTGTCGCTGGTCTACGGGCTGCGCGAGGCGCTGCGCATGATCGCCGAGGAGGGACTCGCCAACGTGCTCGCGCGCCACCGTCGCCTCTCGTCGGCGCTGCGCGCCGGATGCCGGCGCCTCGGCCTCGAGCCCTTCAACCGCGCCGCCGTCGCCTCGAACACGGTGGTGGCGCTCAAGGTGCCGCGGGGCCTCGAAGGCAGCGCGATCGTCGCGCACCTGCGCAGCCGCTATCGCACCGTGATCGCCGGCGCGCGCAACGCGCGGCTGCAGAACAAGGTGATCCGCATCGGCACCATGGGCGCGGTCAGCGACGCGGATATCGAGACCGACCTCGCGCACCTGGAGGCGACGCTCAAGGATCTCGGGGTCTCTGGTCGTCCCCGCGCAGGCGGGGACCCCATTTGATTTTTTCAAACGGGGTCCCCGCCTGCGCGGGGGACGACTTAATATCTGACTCAAACACCATCAACGGAGGAGAGCATGAACAGGGCTAACTATTTCGTCGCCGCCTGCGCGGCCGCGCTTCTCGGCTGGGCTGGCTTCGCCGGCGCGCAGCAGCGCGTGGTCCTCTACACCTCGAACGACGCGACGCTCAACAAGCTGATCGCGGCGGAGTTCGAGAAGGCGAGCGGCATCGCGGTGGACGTGATCTCGGCGGGCTCGGGCGTGGTGATCAAGCGCCTGCAGAGCGAGAAGGGCCGGCCGCAGGGCGACCTGGTGTGGGGCATCAGCCGCTCGCTGCTGCAGACCAACGCCGAGTACTTCGATTCCTATGCCTCCGAGCACAAGAACGCGATCCCGGCCGAGTTCCGCGATCCGCAGGACCGCTGGATCGGCACCAACCTGCACCTGCTGGTGGTGCTGCAGAACACGAAGTCGCTCGCCGAGGCGCAGGGCCCGAAGACCTGGGAAGACCTGACCTCGAGCCGCTTCAAGGGCAACATCGCCTTCACCGACCCGGCCAACTCGGGCTCGGCCTATTCCAACGTGACGATGCTCGTCGACCTCTGGGGCGGCGGCAACGCCGGCTGGGGCAAGGTGGAGAAGCTGCTCGCCAACACGCGCATCCTCAACCGCTCCTCGCTCGTGTTCCAGGGCGTCGGCAACGGCGAATACCCGCTCGGCATCTCGCTCGAGTACGCGGGCTACCTCTGGTCGAACAACGGCGCGCCGGTGAAAGTGCTCTACCCCGCGGACGGCACCATCGCGCAGATGGAAGGCGTCGCGGTGATCAAGGGCGGGCCGAACACCGCGGGCGCGCGCAAGTTCGTCGACTACGTGAACCGCAAGGACGTGCGCGAGATGATCTTGAAAGAAACCTTCCGCCGCCCGGCGCGCCAGGACCTCGACCTGCCCAACCTGCCCGGCAAGATGCCGCGCCTCTCGGACATCAAGCTCATCAAGTACGACGAGGCGGGCTGGACCGCGAAGCGCGGCGAGACCATGGAGCGCATCAAGGAGACCATCCAGAAGACGCGCTGAGCCGCGCGTGGCCGGCATCACCATCGAAGGGGTGGCGCGCACCTTCGGCGAGGTGCGGGCCATCGACGACGTCTCGCTCGCCGTGCGTGACGGCGAGTTCTTCACGCTGCTCGGCCCGTCGGGCTGCGGCAAGACCACGCTGCTGCGCATGGTGGCGGGCTTCACGGATCTCGAGCGCGGCCGGATTCTCTTCGGCGAGCGGCGCATCGACGCCCTGCCGCCGCACCGGCGCAACGCCGGCATGGTGTTCCAGAACTACGCGATCTTCCCCAACCACACGGTGGGCGGCAACGTCGCCTACGGCCTGAAGGCGCGCAACGTCGCGGCCGCCGATATCGAGAAACGCGTCGCTCGCGCGCTCAAGCTCGTCCATCTCGACGGCTACGGCGAGCGCTGGCCGCACCAGCTTTCGGGCGGCCAGCTGCAGCGCGTCGCCATCGCGCGCGCGCTGGTGATCGAGCCCGAGGTGCTGCTCCTCGACGAGCCGCTTTCCAACCTCGATGCCAAGCTGCGCGTCGAGATGCGCGCCGAGAT
>DASVFV010000008.1:0-14606 GCA_036379875.1 Burkholderiales bacterium
GTCATCCGCGCCCAGCATCTTCTTCAGGCCGCTCACGCCCCAGAGGCAGACGATGCCGGCAGCGAGGCCGATCACGAATGCGCCGGGAATTCCGACGTTGCCGGCCGCCGGTGTGATCGCCACCAGGCCGGCGACCGCGCCAGAAGCCGCGCCGAGCATGGTCGGCTTGCCTTTGAACAGCGCTTCGCCGACGCTCCACGAGAGCACCGCGCACGCCGTCGCCAGGTACGTATTGAGGAACGCGAGCGCGGCCGAGTTACCCGCTTCGAGCGCCGAGCCGGCGTTGAAGCCGAACCAGCCCACCCACAGCAGCGAGGCGCCGATCATGGTGAGCGGCAGGTTGTGCGCCGGCATCGCTTCCTTGCCGTAGCCGATGCGCCGGCCGACCAGGTAGGCGCCCACCAGGCCGGCGACGCCGGCGTTGATGTGCACCACCGTGCCACCCGCGAAGTCGAGCGCGCCCCACTGCCAGATCAGTCCCGCCTTGCTGTTCATCTCGTCCACGACCTTGGCGGTGGTATACGCGTCGGGTCCCATCCAGAACCAGACCATGTGCGCGACCGGTGTGTAGCTGAAGGTGAACCACAGCACGATGAACACCAGCACCGCGGAGAACTTCGCGCGCTCGGCGAACGCACCGAGGATCAGGCAGCAGGTAATCGCCGCGAACGTGGCCTGGAAGGCGACGAACACGATCTCGGGGATCACCACGCCTTTCGAGAAAGTCGCCGCGTTGGCGAACTCGCCTTTCGCCGCATTGAGCGCGCCGCTCAGGAACAGGCGCTCCTTCAGGCTGCCGAAGAACGCGTTGCCCTCGGTGAAGGCCAGGCTGTAGCCGTAGATGCACCACAACACCGTCACCAGCGAGAACACCACGAACACCTGCATCAGCACCGACAGCGCGTTCTTCGAACGCACCATGCCGCCGTAAAATAACGCGAGCGCCGGCACGCTCATCATGATGACGAGCGCGGTCGACATCAGCATCCACGTCACGTCGCCCTTGTTGGGCGCGGGCGGCGCGGGCGGCGCGGGCTTCGCCTCCTCTTTCTTCACTTCGGCCGCAGCCGGCTTGTCCGGCGTCGCGGCGGCCTTGTCCTGCGCCAGGGTCGCGCCCGCGAACACGAGCGACAGCACGAGGGCCAGGAATGCGCACAGTTTCTTCATCGGTTTCTCCTCAGAGTGCCGCCGCATCGGTCTCGCCGGTGCGGATGCGGATGACTTTTTCCAGGTCGAACACGAAGATCTTGCCGTCGCCGATCTTGCCGGTGTTCGCCGAGCGCTCGATCGCTTCGATCGCCTGCTCGAGCAGCTCGGACTTCACCGCGGCCTCGACCTTCACCTTGGGCAGGAAATCGACCACGTACTCGGCGCCGCGATAGAGCTCGGTGTGGCCCTTCTGGCGGCCGAAGCCCTTCACCTCGGTGACCGTGATGCCCTGCACCCCGATCGCGGAGAGCGCCTCGCGCACTTCGTCGAGCTTGAACGGCTTGATGATTGCGGTAAGCAGTTTCATGGGCCTCCTTAGAAGGTTTTCGTCACCGACAGGACCACCGTGCTCTTGGCGTTTTCCTTCAGTCCCTTGCTGCCGGCGGTGTAGTACCAGGCCTTGTCCGCGTCCGTGCCGACATAAGCCGCGCCGAGCACCCAGCCGTTCAGGTCGTAGGTGGCGCCGAGCTTCCAGTCCTTGTAGTCGAGCTCGCTGTACTTGTTCACCTCGAGCATGCCGAAGTGGCCGACCAGCGAGAATTCCTTGGTGAGCGGCACGGTCGCGGTGAGGTCGAGATACCAGGTGCCGCTCGAATCGGCGCTCGAGCCGAGCAACGCGCCGGTGTCCTTGTTCGCCCAATAGCCGCCGGCCGACTGCTCGCTCGAGAGGCCGAAGTAATCGGACACCGCGTAGTAGAACTTGCCGGCGAGCCACTTCCAGCTCGCGCCGAAGTAGACCTCCCAGTTGTCGAACTTCGCGTTGCCCGCAGCGCCCTGGAACTCGGCGCGCGGGTAGTAGTAGTAGATGGTGCCGACGTCGATGCCGAAGTCGCCGATCGTGGCCTTGTAGCCGCCGTAGAAATCCATCTCGATCCCCGATCCGCCGGTGAACACGAGGCTCGTCACGCTCGAGTTCCAGTTGCCGACGTAGAAGCCGCTCGGATGCGCGAAATCGATGCCGCCCTGGACCGCCGGCCCCAGGTAGGTCTGCGACACGCCGCGGAAGCGGTAGTCGCTGACGATCGAAAAATTCCCGGTGATCGGCGACGGCGCCGGCGTCTGTGCCGCCGCGAGTATCGGCGCCGACACGGCCGCCGCTACCGAGAGCGAGAGGATGGACTTGTGCATCGAAGGTTCTCCCTGGAGGTTGGAATGAGTGAGTGCGCTCGCTCATTAGCACCTCCCGTGCCACGCCAGAATCTCTTGCGATTCAACCGATTGCGTCGCGGCGCGGCGGGGCCCGCACCGATTCAGTGCGGGTGCAATCGCCCTGCGCCCGCCCTTAGTGCAGTAAGGTCCATGCATGATCGACGACCGGATCTTCGAAGAGCTGCGCCAGCGAATCGACGAAGCGCTGCGCAACTCGCCCGCGCAGGACATCGAGAAAAACCTGCGCGCGCTCTTGAGCGCGTGGTTCGAGCGGCTCGACCTCGTGGTGCGCGAGGACTTCGAAGTGCAAAGGAAGCTGCTCGAGCGCGCGCAGGCGAAGCTCGCCGAGCTCGAGGCGCGCATCGCCGAGCTCGAAGCGCGCAAGTAAACCAACGCAGCACCTGCGGCGTTTGTTCTTGCCATGACCGTCGCTACCGTCGCGAGCCGCGCGCTCGCAGGCATCGATGCGCCCGAAGTCAGCGTCGAAGTGCACCTCGGGCCCGGGCTGCCGGCTTTCCACATTGTCGGACTGCCGGATACGGAAGTGCGCGAGGCGCGCGACCGGGTGCGCGCCGCTCTCAACCACGCGCACTTCGAATTTCCGGCGCGCCGCATCACGGTCAACCTCGCGCCGGCCGAGCTGCCGAAGGACTCGAGCCGCTTCGACCTGCCGATCGCGCTCGGCATCCTGGCGGCGAGCGGCCAGCTCGACGCGCAGGCGCTCGCCGGGCAGGAATTCGCGGGCGAGCTGTCGCTTACCGGCGAGCTGCGCGCGGTGCGCGGCGCGCTTGCCATGGCGCTTTCGGCGCGCGCGGCGGGCCGCGCATTCGTCCTGCCGGAAGGCAACGCGCCGCAGGCGGCGCTCGCCGAAGGTGCGCGCATCCTGCCGGCGCGCACGCTGCTCGAGGTGGTCGCGCATCTGGCCGGCGAGGCGCCGCTCGCGCAATACTGCGGCGAGACGAGCAACGCGCAGGTCAGCTACGCCGATTTCAGCGAAGTCAAAGGCCAGCAGCAGGTCAAGCGCGCGCTCGAAGTGGCGGCCGCCGGCGGGCACAGCGTGCTGATGATCGGTCCGCCCGGCACCGGCAAGTCGATGCTCGCCGCGCGCTTTCCGGGCATCCTGCCCGCACTGTCGGAGGCTGAGGCGCTCGAGGTCGCCGCGATCCATTCGGTGTCGAGCGGCGGCTTCGAAGCCGGGCGCTGGGCCGAGCGGCCTTACCGCGCGCCGCACCACAGCGCGTCGACAGCGGCGCTGGTGGGCGGCGGCGCGCTGCCGCGACCCGGCGAGATCTCGCTCGCGCACCACGGCGTGCTGTTCCTCGACGAGCTGCCCGAGTTCGATCGCGACGTGCTCGAGGCGCTGCGCGAGCCGCTCGAGAGCGGGCGCGTGTCGATCGCGCGCGCGGCGCGCCAGGCACACTTCCCGGCGCGCTTCCAGCTGGTCGGGGCGATGAACCCGTGCCCGTGCGGGCACTGCGGCGACCGCAGCGGCCGCTGCCGCTGCACGCCCGAGCGCATCGCCCGCTATCGCGGCCGGGTATCGGGCCCGCTCGCCGATCGCATCGACATCAAGCTCGAAGTACCGGCGCCGCTCGAGAGCGAGCTGCTCGCGCCGGCGGCCGCGGAGTCTTCCGAGGCCATTCGCGCGCGTGTGGAACGCGCGCGGCGCGTGCAGCTCGAGCGCCAGTCGAAGCCGAACGCGCTGCTCGGCACGCGCGAGATCGATCGCCACTGCGCCACCGATCGCGACGGCGACCAGCTGCTGCGCCACGCGCTCGCGCGCCTGCTGCTGTCGGCGCGTGCGTATCACCGCGTGCTGCGCGTGGCGCGCTCGATCGCGGACCTCGCGGGGCGCAGCGCGATCGCCGCCGAGCACATCGCCGAAGCGATCCAGTATCGGCGCCTCGATGCGAGTTTTTGAACAAGATCACGATTTCCCTACAAACGACGTTGCCTCGTTGTCCGACTCGCGGCAGATTAGCGGGCCGTGGCCGCCGACAAAGAACCCGAAACACGCGAGGAGCTGGTCCAGCACCTCGAGAAGCTCACCGGCCGCAGCCTGCGCACGCGCGAGGACATCCAGGCCTATGTGCGCGAGGTGGCGGCGCGCAGGGCCGCCGACCAGCCGTCGGTGCGCCGCTGGCTCAAGGTCAAGAAGGTTACGCTGCTAGTTCTGCTCGCCTTCAGCGTGATGCAGTATTACGTGCTGGACGTGATGCTGGAGATCGTCTCCCTGCCCTCCACCACTTTCTTCGTCCCGGTGCGCTCGCCGCTGATGAAGTCCTGAGGTGGCGACGTACGCGATCGGCGATGTGCAGGGCTGCTTCGACGAGCTGCTGGCGCTGCTCGAGCGCATCGGCTTCCTGGGCGGCGATCGGCTGTGGTTCGTCGGCGACCTGGTGAACCGCGGGCCGAAGTCGCTGCAGGTGCTGCGCTTCGCGCGCGACCTGGGCGAGCGCGCGGCCGTGGTGCTCGGCAACCACGACCTGCACCTGATCGCGCAATACGAAGGCATCGAGAAGATCCGCCGCGCCGACACCTTTCAGGACGTGCTGGACGCGCCCGACGCCGGCGAGCTCGTCGCCTGGCTGCGCGCGCGGCCGATGATGCATGTCGAGGGCGCGTACGCGATGGTGCACGCGGGCCTGCTGCCGCAGTGGAGCATTGCCCGGGCGCAGCGCCTCGGCGCGGAGGTGAGCGCGGCGCTCGCGGCGCCGCGCTACCGCGAGTTCCTGCTCAACATGTACGGCAACCAGCCGGCGCGGTGGGACGACGCATTGACGGGCTGGGATCGGCTGCGGGTCATCGTCAACGCGATGACGCGCATGCGCTACTGCAACCGGCAAGGGCGCATGGACCTCGACGCCGGCGGCATCGAGCCGCCCAAGGGCTATTCACGCTGGTACGAGACGCGCAAGAAGGAGAATCAAACGCTCGTCTTCGGCCACTGGTCGCAACTCGGCCTGGTATTCGCGCCGGGCGTGGCCGGCCTCGACAGCGGCTGCATCTGGGGCGGCCGGCTGTCCGCGCTGCGCCTCGACGACCGCACGCTCTTTCAGCTACCGTGTCCGGGATACCAGGTGCCCGGGGAGACAGCATGACCGACTGCGTGTTCTGCCGCATCGTGGCGCGCCAGATTCCGGCCACGGTGGTGCACGAGGACGAGCACACCCTCGCCTTCATGGACCTCGGCCAGGTGAATCCCGGCCACGTACTGGTCGCGGTCAAGGCGCACGCCGAGAACCTCTATGCGCTGGACGACGCGCAGGCCGGCGCGGTGCTGCGCGCGGCGGCGCGCGTGGCGCGCGCGATCCGCGAAGCGTTCAAGCCGCAGGGGCTGTCGGTCTACCAGGCGAACGGCAAGGCGGCGGGCCAGACGGTGTTCCACTACCACCTCCACCTGGTGCCGCGCCACGAAGGCGACGGCATGGCGCTCACCTGGCCGGTGAAGAACCCGGCGCGCGGCGAGCTGGAGGCCTATGCGGCGCGAATCCGCGCCTCACTTCCAGGGTGAATAGCCGAACGCGGCGCGGAAGCGCTGCTCGACCTCGGCGCGCGTGAAGCTGTGGTTCTGCGCCCCGCGGCTCGCGATCTTGAGCGCGCCGAGCAGCGAGCCGAGCCTGCCGATGCTTGGCCAGTCCCAGCGTTGCGCGATGCCGTAGAGGAGCGCGGCGCGATAGGCGTCGCCGCAGCCGGTGGGATCGACCACCGCGGCCGCGGCAATGCTCGGTATTTCGTAGCGCTCGCCGCCGGCAAAAATCAGCGAGCCTTTCGCACCCAGCGTGCAGACCAGCCCCTTCACCTCGCGTGCCAGCGCGTCGAGCTTGCGGCCGGTCTTCTCCTCGAGCATCTTGCCTTCGTAGTCGTTCACCGCCACGTAGTCGGCGAGGCGGACGAACTCGTCCAGCTCGGCGGCCGAGAACATCGGCAGGCCCTGGCCGGGGTCGAACACGAACGGCACGCCCGCGGCTGCGCACTCGCGCGCGTGCTGCAGCATGCCCTCCTTGCCGTCCGGCGCGACGATCGCCAGCCCGGCGGCCAGCTCGCGCGTCACGTGATTCTCGTGCGAGCTGTTCATCGCGCCGGGATGGAAAGCGGTGATCTGGTTGTCGTCGAGGTCGGTGGTGATGAATGCCTGCGCGGTGAACTGGCCGGCCATGCGGCGCAGCAGGCGCGTCGCGATGCCCAGGCGCTCGAAGCGCTCGAGGTAAGGCCCGATGTCGTCGCCCACGGTCGCCATGACCAGCGCGTCCTCGCCGAGCAGCTTGAGGTTATAGGCGATGTTGCCTGCGGTGCCGCCGAACTCGCGCCGCATCTGCGGGGTGAGGAAACAGACGTTCAGAATATGCAGCTGGTCGGCGAGCAGGTGGTTACGGAAGCGGTCGGGAAACACCATGATGGTGTCGAAGGCGATCGAGCCGGTGACCAGGATGTGTCTCATTTCTTTTTCAGGCAATCGTTGGGATAGATGCACAGTTCGTACCCGGTGGCGCGCAACGCCCTGGCGTCGACGTGCACGCGCAGCGGCTCCTCGCCGCCTGGCTCGATGCCGCTCTCCATCTGGCGCGGCGCGGCGCGCGGGTCGAGATAGTCGGCAGGCCGCAGTACGCGGCGGGTCAGCACCTTGCCGGCGTCGGTGAGGGCGAGCTCGATATCGGGATATTGCTGCGGGAAGCGCCCGAGGTTGCGCAGCAGGGCATTGAGCACGAATACCTGCCGGTTGGGGTCGTCGTGCATGTCGGAGGAGACGATGCGCAACAGCTCGGGCCGGCGTGGCAACGGCACCGCGCAGCCGGCCAGGCGGCACGCGCTCTCGATCGCCGGGCGCAGCTCCGGCAGCCATGCGATCGCGTCGCTGCGGTTGCGGTAGACCTGCGCGCCGAGCGCGGCCAGCGCTAGCAGGCTGAGCAGCACCCAGGGCCAGGTGCGCGGCCGCGCAACGCGCTCTTCGGCGAGAAACCCGGGCAGCGGCCCCTCGTCGCGCTGCGCGGCCGGCTGCGCCGGGCGCCGCGATGGGTCGAAGAGCCCGAGCTGCGGCGACGGATCGACCGAAACGCGCTCGGGTCCCTCCTCCACCAGTGCGGCGACGCCGTTGAAGACGCTGCCGCACTTTCCGCAGCGCACCGTGCCGAAGTGCGCGGCGAGCTGGTCGCGCTGCACACGGAACGCGGTGCCGCACGCGGGGCAGCGGGTGACGAGGTTCAGGCGCGCACCCCCGAGAGCAGCACCCAGTCCTCTTCCTTGCCGGTGACCTGGAGCGCGCACCACGGCGCATAGGCGCGCGCTACCTCCTCGGCCTGGGAGGCCAGGATGCCGGCGAGCGCAATTCGCGCCGCGCACGGGCCGAGCCGCGGCGCGAGCTCGATCAGCGGTTGCGCGAGGATGTTCGACACCGCGACATCGTAATGCGCCGGCGGCAACTGGTCGGGCAGCGCAGCGAACAGGCGCACGCCGTTCGCTTGCGCGTTCGCGCGCGTGGTCTCGATCGCCTGGGGATCGTTGTCGCTCGCCCACACGTGCGCGGCCCCGAGCCTCGCGGCAGCGATGGCCAGGATCCCGGATCCGCAGCCGAAGTCGAGCACGCGCTCGCCGCCCTTCAGCTTTCTTTCAAGATACCCAAGAACAAGGCGCGTGGTGGCATGGCTTCCGGTCCCGAAGGCGAGGCCGGGATCGATGCGCACCGCGAGGCGTCCCGGCGGCGCCACGTGCCAGCTCGCGCCGATCCACAGCCGCGTGCCGATCTCCACCGGCTGGAACTGCGCCTGGCTCGCGCGCACCCAGTCGCGGTCGGCCACGGTCTCGGTGCTGAAGGCGGGTGCCTCGATGCCGGCCTGGCGCGCCGCCTCGGCCACCACGCGCGCGGCGTCGTCGCCGGCGCCGAGCAGCGCGACCAGGCGGCCCTGCCCTTCCAGCGCGACCGATTGCGCGCCGGCCTCGAGCAGCGCGTCGCTGAACGCCTCGGCGGCGGCGCGCTCGACGTCGAGCCGTAGCGCGAGCCAAGGCATCACTTTTTCTTCTTTTCCTCCTGCGCGAGCTTCTGCTCGAGGTAATGGATCGACACGCCGCCCTTGATGAAGTGCGTGTCGCCGAGCATGTCGCGATGCAGCGGGATGTTGGTCTGGATGCCCTCCACCACCATTTCGGAGAGCGCGATGCGCATGCGGCCCAGCGCCTGCTGGCGCGTGGCGCCGAACGCGATCACCTTGCCGACCATCGAGTCGTAGTTGGGCGGCACCGTGTAGCCCTGGTACACGTGCGAGTCCACGCGAATGCCCGGGCCGCCGGGCGGATGGTAGGAAGTAATGCGCCCCGGCGAGGGCGTGAAGCGGTACGGATCCTCCGCGTTGATGCGGCACTCGATGGCGTGGCCGCGGAACTGGATGTCCTTCTGGCGCATGCGCAGCTTCTCGCCGGCCGCGACGTAGATCTGCTCCTGCACCAGGTCTACGCCGGTCACCATCTCGGTCACCGGGTGCTCGACCTGGATGCGCGTGTTCATCTCGATGAAGTAGAACTCGCCGTGCTCGTACAGGAACTCGAAGGTGCCGGCGCCGCGGTAGCCGATCCTGCGGCAGGCGTCCACGCAGCGCTCGCCGATCTTGTCGCGCAGCTTTTGCGGCAGCTCCGGCGCGGGCGATTCCTCCATCACCTTCTGGTGGCGGCGCTGCAGCGAGCAGTCGCGCTCGCCGAGGTGCACCGCGTTCTTGTGCGCGTCGGCGAGGATCTGGATCTCGATATGGCGCGGCTCCTCGAGGTAGCGCTCGAGATACACCATGGGATTGGCGAACGCGGCCTGCGCCTCGGTGCGCGTCATGTTCACCGCGTTGAGCAGCGCCGCCTCGGTGTGCACCACCCGCATGCCGCGCCCGCCGCCGCCGCCGGCGGCCTTGATGATCACCGGGTAGCCGACCTTGCGCGCGATCTTGACGATCTCCTTCGGGTCGTCGGGCAGCGCGCCCTCGGAGCCGGGCACGGTCGGAACGCCCGCCTTCACCATCGCCGCCTTGGCCGACACCTTGTCGCCCATCAGCCGGATGTTCTCCGGCCGCGGGCCGATGAACACGAAGCCCGAGCGCTCGACCTTTTCCGCGAAATCGGCGTTCTCGGAGAGGAAGCCGTAGCCGGGGTGGATGGCCTCGGCGTCGGTGACCTCGGCCGCGCTGATGATGGCCGGGATGTTCAAGTAGCTCGCCGCCGCGGGCGGCGGGCCGATGCAGACCGACTCGTCGGCGAGCTTGACGTACTTCGCCTCGGTGTCGGCTTCGGAGTGCACGACCACCGTGCGGATGCCGAGCTCGCGGCAGGCGCGCTGGATGCGCAGCGCAATCTCGCCGCGGTTGGCAATCAGGATCTTGCCGAACATCTAGCCGAGGATGAACAAGGGCTGCCCGTACTCGACGGGCTGCCCGTTCTCCACCAGGATGGCCTTCACCACGCCCGAGGCGTCGGCCTCGATCTCGTTCATGAGCTTCATGGCCTCGATGATGCAGATGGTGTCGCCTTCCTTCACCGACTGGCCGACCTCGACGAATGGCTTGGCGTCGGGCGACGGCGAGCGGTAGAAGGTGCCGACCATCGGCGCCTTGACCACGTGCCCTTCCTGGCCCGCCGGCGGCTCAGCGGGCGCTGCGGCGGCCGCGGCAGCGCCGGGGGCGGCAGCAGCGGGCGCGCTCGCCAGGGCGACGTGCGGCACGGCAGTCATGGTGACCGCCCCGCCTTTCACGATCTTCACCTTTTCCTCGCCCTCGGTGATCTCAAGCTCGGCGATTCCGGATTCCTGGACGAGGTCGATGAGCTTCTTCAGCTTGCGTAGATCCATCGCTTCTCCAAGGAAGTTGAGTTGAGCGGCAGAAGCCGGCCTTTTACGTGCTTTTCACCGTAGAAGGCGGCATTTTAGCTGGCGTGAATTTTTTCGCACCGCGCCTGGCGCGCAGGTTCGACAGCAGGCGTTTCGCCAGATCCCACTTAACAGCACGATCGGAGGCGATAACTACCTGTTCGGCGGCAATGCTGACAACAAAGACGCCACTTCCGCCACCCCGGCGCGTTCCAAGACCCTACCCGCCTGGGAAGTCTTAAGAGCCAGGCGCTCGTCTCTGGGGTCGAAGACGGCGAGCTTGAGCGGCGTGTCCTGCCATAGGAGCGAGAACACGCTCATGGCGTGCGCACGGTCGCCGGAAAAGCGCCGGCCTTCGTGGGTATCGAACGACAGGCCCCGCTCGAGCAGGAAGATCTCCACGTCCTTGGGGCTGGCGGGGAAAAGCTGCAGCTCGATCTCGGCATAAGGGCCGGCCGTGCCTTTGAGAACCGGGCCAGTGAGGTAGGGATGGAAGCGCTCGAAGGCGCGCATGGCGTCGAGGGCGATACGCCGCAGCTCGGAAATCCGCTCCGCATGCTCGTCGGCCTGGTAGAGCGCGCGGTAGGCGCGCAGCTCGGCCTCGACCTCGTCGTTGCCGGGCAGGGCTTCGCTCTGCGGCGCGCCGAGCTGGCGTGCGGCCTTGCGCTTCGCGAGCGCGAAGTCGTCGATCCCGTCCTCGGCCATGATGCGCGCCGCGACCGCCGCGATGCGTGCGCGCATGCCGGCCTGGTGGCGGGCGCTCTTGCGGGTCATGCGGATGATTCAATCATAGAATCTCGTCGCTTCATGCCGGCGCACCTCCATATCCTCGGGATCTGCGGCACGTTCATGGGCGGGATCGCCGCGATCGCGAAAAGCGCCGGCCACCGCGTGACCGGCTGCGATGCCAACGTCTATCCGCCGATGAGCGACCAGCTGCGCTCGCTCGGCATCGAGCTCACCGAAGGGTTCGGCGCCGAGCAGCTCGCGCTGCGCCCGGACGTCTGGGTGGTCGGCAATGTCGTGACGCGCGGCAACCCCCTCATGGAGGCGATCCTCGACGCCGGCGAGCGCTACGTATCGGGCCCCCAATGGTTCGCCGACCAGGTGCTGGCCGGGAAGCACGTGCTCGCGGTGGCGGGCACGCACGGCAAGACCACGGTCTCGGCGATGCTGGCCTGGATCCTCGAGCGCGCGGGCCTCGCGCCGGGGTTCCTGATTGGCGGGGTGCCGAACGACTTTCCGGTCTCTGCTCGGCTCACCCCGTCGCCCTTCTTCGTGATCGAGGCCGACGAGTACGACACGGCATTCTTCGACAAGCGGTCCAAGTTCGTCCATTACCGGCCCAGGACCGCGATTCTCAATAATATCGAGTTCGATCATGCCGACATCTTCGACGATCTGGCGGCTATCGAGCGGCAATTCCACCATTTCGTGCGAACTGTGCCCAAGTCGGGGAGGGTGGTGGCGAATGGCACCGAAGCGAGCGTGAAGCGAGTGCTCGCCATGGGTTGCTGGACACCGGTGGAGGCGTTCGGGATCGCGGAGGGTTGGCGAGCCGGTCCCCCGGACGCCGACGGCGCGTTCGAGGTGGCTTATGCCGGGCAGCCGCTGGGCCAAGTGCGCTGGTCGCTGCTTGGCGAGCACAACCGCATGAACGCGCTGGCCGCCATCGCCGCAGCGCGCCACGCGGGGGTCGAGCCCGCGCGCTCCATCGAGGCGCTGGGGTCTTTCGGCGGCGTGCGCCGCCGCATGCAGGTGCGCGGCGAGGCGAGGGGGGTCACCGTCTACGACGACTTCGCGCACCACCCCACGGCAATTCGCACCACGATCGAAGGCCTGCGACAGCGCGTCGGCAAGGCGCGCATCCTGGCCGTGCTCGACCCGCGCTCGAATACGATGAAGCGCGGCGTGCTGAAGGACGCCCTGCCGGCCAGTCTTGCCCAGGCCGACCGCGTGTTCGTGTATACGGCGGGCATTGCCTGGGATGCGCCGTCGCTCTTCGCGCTGCTGGGTGCCCGGGCGCGCTGCGAAGCGGAGCTGGAGCCGCTCATGGCGGCGGTGATCGGCGAGGCGAGGGCAGGGGACCATATCCTCGTCATGTCGAACGGCGGCTTCGGCGCAATTCACGAGAAGCTCCTTGATCGTCTATCTGCACGGGTTTAACTCCTCGCCCGAGTCGCACAAGGCGCGGGTCATGCAGCGCTTCATGGCCGAGCGCGGCCTGGCGCACGAATACGCCTGCCCGGTGCTGCCGCCGCTCGCGCGCGACGCCCTGCAAGCGGTCGAGCCGCTGCTCGCTCGCAAGCCTTGCCTGCTCGGCTCTTCGCTCGGCGGCTTCTATGCCACCCACCTCGCGGAGAAGCACGACCTGCGCGCCGTGCTCATCAACCCGGCCATCGACCCGCATATCGGGCTGCGGGCGTATCTCGGCCCGCAGCAGAATCTCCACACCGGCGAGCCGTACGAGCTCACCGAGGCGCACCTGCGCGAATGGGAAGCGCTTTATGTGCCGCGCATCACGCCGCGGCGCTACCTGCTCCTGGTGGAGACCGGCGACGAGGTGCTGGACTACCGGCGCGCAGTCGAGCGCTACGCCGGCGCCGAGCAGGTGGTGGTGCAGGGCGGCGACCACAGCCTGCAGAGCTTCCCCCAGCACCTCGCGCGCATACTCGAGTTCTCGCGTGCACCTTCTCTATGAGGAAGATGGCGAGCTGAAAGCCGGCACGGTGCTCGAGCGCGCGCCGGCGTCGTTCCACGTGCAGAGCCCGCACGGCAAGCGCTCCAAGATCAAGGCGGCGAACGTGCTGCTTTCCTTCGAGCAACCCGGCGCCGCGGAGCTGCTCGCCGAGGCACAGAAGTTCGCCGGCGACCTGGAAGTGGACTTCCTCTGGCAGTGCACCGGCGGGCGCGAGTTCGGCTTCCAGGACCTGGCGCGCGAATACGTGGGGCGCGAGCCGACGCCGGCCGAGGCCGCCGGGGTGCTGCTCAAGCTGCACTCGGCGCCGATGTACTTCTATCGGCGCGGGCGCGGCCGCTTCCAGGCCGCGCCCGAGGCCACGCTCAAGCTCGCGCTCGCCGCGGTGGAGAAGAAAAAGCGCGTGCAGGAGCAGGTCGCGAACTGGGTCGAGCGCCTCGCGGCGGGCGATTGCCCGGACGAGATTGCCCGGCTCAAGGACGAGCTTTTGTACGCCGCCGACCGCAACAAGCCTGAAACGCGAGCGCTCGAGCAGGCCTGCGCGCAGACCGGGCTTTCGGCGGCGCGGCTTTTCGAGCGCTGCGGCCTTCTCGCCGACAGCCACGATTACCACCTGAAGCGCTTCCTGCACGAGTTTTTTCCGCACGGCAACGCGTTCCCGCCGCACGAGCTGCCCGCCGCGCCGGGCGACCTGCCGCGCGCCGGCGTCGCCGCCTTCAGCCTCGACGACGTCGGCACCACCGAGATCGACGATGCGTTCTCGGTCCAGCCGACCGCGAGCGGGCTGCGCATCGGCGTGCACATCGCCGCGCCCGCGCTCGGCATCGCGCCGGGCTCGCCGCTCGACGCGCTCGCGCGCCAGCGCCTGTCGACCGCGTACATGCCGGGGCGCAAGTTCACCATGCTTCCGGAGGACGTGGTGGAGCGCTTTTCGCTCGACCATAGCGGCGAGCGGCCCGCGGTCTCGCTGTACGTCGACCTCGACCGCGACTATGCGGTGCTCGGCCGGCATTCGCGGCTCGAGCGCGTGGCGATCGTCGCCAACCTGCGCCATGCCGAGTACGACGTGCTGAACGAGGCGTTCGAGAAAGGCGAGGCGCGCGGCCTCGCGCACGAGGAGGAGCTGCGCGAATTGTGGCGCGCGGCGCTCGCGCTGGAGGCGCGGCGCGGGCGGCCGAGCGCGGCGAGCGCCCTCGACTACACGTTCTACGTGGAGGACGAGCGGGTGCGCATCGTGCCGCGCAAGCGCGGCGCGCCGCTCGACAAGCTGGTCGCCGAGATGATGATCCTCGCCAACTCCACCTGGGGCGAGCTGCTCGCCGAGCGCGACGTGGCCGGGATCTACCGCGTGCAGTCGACCGGCAAGGTGCGCTTCAGCGTCCATCCCGAGCCGCATGAGGGCCTGGGCGTGTCGGCCTACGCCTGGATGAGCTCGCCGCTGCGCCGCTACGTGGACCTGGTCAACCAGTGGCAGCTCGCGGCCGCGCTCGGCGGGCGCAAGCCACCGTTCTCGCGCACCTCCGAAGCATTGCTGACCGCGCTGCGCGCCTTCGAGCTGACCGCGACGCGCTACGACGAGCACCAGCGCGCCATGGAGGCGTACTGGAGCCTGCGCTGGATCCAGCAGGAAGGCGTGCGCACGCTGCAGGGCGTGGTTCTGCGCGACAATCTCGCGCGCATCGAGGGCTTGCCGCTGGTCGCGCGCGTGAGCGG
>DASVFV010000009.1:0-2397 GCA_036379875.1 Burkholderiales bacterium
CTCGCGCTGCAGCGCGCGCCGCGCCTCGCGCAGCAGCCCGATCTTGCGGTACACCGCGCCGAGGTTGGCGTAGGCCACGGCGTGATCGCCGCGCAGGCGCACCGCGCGCTGGTAGCACTCGAGCGCCGCTTCGAGCTCTCCTTTCGCGTAGCGCGCGGTGCCCAGGTCGTTCCAGGCCTCGGCGAGCTGCGGTTGCAGGCGCAGCGCCCGGCGGTAGGCGCGCACCGCCTCGGCCAGCTTGCCGCGGTCCTGCAGGACGTTGCCCAGATCGTGGTGGAACGCCGCCACGCTCGCGTCGCGCTCGAGCGCGCGGCGCAGCGCGCCTTCGGCTTCGTCGAGCCGGCGGCGCCGGTAGAGCGCGACGCCGAGCAGATGCAGCGCTTCCGGCGCGCTCGCCGCGTCGCGCGCCGCCTCGCGGGCAAGCGCTTCGGCTTCATCGAGCCGATCCAGCGAAAGGCAATGCCGGGCGCGCAGAACCTGTTCGAGAGCCACCGCGCGCGATTTTAATCGCAGCCCAAGCGCGGCAGCGTCGCTTGTAAGCCGGGCGGAAACAGGCTAATTTGCCCGGCGGGATGGCGACGATCACAACAGGCGTGCGCAGCGCCGGTCGCCCGGAGCGGGTGCGTCTGGGGGACGTGCTCATCGCCCAGAAGGCGATCTCGCAGGAGCAGCTCAGGCTCGGGCTCGAGGAGCAGAAGCGCTCCGGGCGCAAGCTCGGCCGCGCGCTCATCGACCTCGGCTTCGTTTCCGAGGAGCGCATCGCGCAGGCGCTGGCGCGCCAGCTCAACCTCGCGTTCGTCAACCTCAAGATGTACAACTTCAACCGCGCCACCGTGCTCAAGCTGCCCGAGGCCGCGGCGCGGCGCTTCCGCGCGCTCGCGCTCGAGGAGCGCGGCGCGGTCATGCTGGTCGGCATGGCCGACCCGACCGATCTCTTTGCTTTCGACGAGCTGACGCGCGTCCTGAAGAAGGACATCGAGCTCGCGGTGGTCGCCGAAAGCGAGGTGCTGCAGGCGCTCGACCAGGTGTACCGCCGCACCGACGAGATCTCGGGCCATGCCAAGGATCTCGAGCAGGACCTCGGCCAGGGCGCGATCGACTTCGGCGCGCTCGGCGCCGGCCTCGGCGCCGAGGACGCGCCGGTCGTCAAGCTGCTGCAGTCGCTGTTCGAGGACGCGACGCAGGTCGGCGCCTCCGACATCCACATCGAGCCGCAGGAAAACCGCCTGCAGATGCGCTTCCGCATCGACGGCCAGCTGCAGCCGCAGGCCGAGGCCGACCTGCGCGTGGCCGGCGCGCTCGCGCTGCGCCTGAAGCTGATGGCCGGCCTCGACATCTCGGAGAAGCGCCTGCCGCAGGACGGCCGCTTCAACGTGCTGGTGCGCAACCAGCCGGTGGACGTGCGCATCTCCAGCATGCCGACGCAGTACGGCGAGTCGGTGGTGATGCGCCTCTTGAACCGCGAGAGCGGGCTGCTCGGCCTCGACCATCTCGGCATGCCCGCCCCGATGCTCGAGCGCTTCAGCGCGATCTTCAACCGCGTGAGCGGCATGGTGCTGGTGACCGGCCCGACCGGCAGCGGCAAGACCACCACGCTCTACGCGGCGCTCAACGCGCTCAACACGCCGTCGCGCAAGATCATCACCGTCGAGGATCCGGTCGAGTACCGCATCCGCGGCCTGAACCAGGTGCAGGTGAACGAGAAGATCGGCCTCACGTTCGCGAGCGTGCTGCGCTCGGTGCTGCGCCAGGACCCGAACGTGATCCTGGTGGGCGAGATGCGCGACACCGAGACCGCGCAGATCGGCCTGCGCGCCGCGATCACCGGCCACATGGTGTTCTCCACGCTGCACGTGCGCGACGCCGGGAGCGCGCCGGTGCGCCTGCTCGACATGCAGGTGCCGCGCTACATGGTCGCCACCTCGCTGCAGGCGGTGATCGCGCAGCGCCTGGTGCGCCTGATCTGCGAGAGCTGCGTGCAGGACCACGTGCCGAGCGCTCAGGAGCAGAAGTTCGTCGAGACAGAGCTGCGCCTGCAGGCGGGAGGGCAAAACGCCGCGTTCAAGCAAGGCCGCGGCTGCGGCCACTGCAACGGCACCGGGTTCCGCGGCCGCATCGGCGTCTACGAGATGCTCGAGATGACCGCGCCGCTGGTCGAGGCGATCGCGAAGGACGACGTCACGGGCTTCGCGCGCGTGGCGCTACAGGAAATGGCGGGCCAGACCTTGGTCGACTACGCGGGCGCGCTGGCGGCAGCGGGCCGCACGACGCTGAACGAGGTCATGCGCATCAGCCAGTCCGAGGAGTAGGGTGCCCCATTTCGCCTACCAGGGCCGCAATGCCCGCGGCGAACTCGTAAAAGGCGTTCTGGAAGGCGCGGACAGCGGCGCCGTGGCC
>DASVFV010000010.1:0-5027 GCA_036379875.1 Burkholderiales bacterium
CACAAGAGGACACGTTCCGATGCATTACTCACCCGTTCGCCGCTCGCCGCCAGGGTTGCCCCCGCGCTGCCGCTCGACTTGCATGTGTAAGGCATGCCGCCAGCGTTCAATCTGAGCCAGGATCAAACTCTTCAATTAAATCCTGAATTTGCTGCATCACTCAAAGTAAACGAGGTTTACTTCTCGTGGACTGCTTTGATGCTTTGGCCGTTACGAAAGCCCGAAAGCTTCCTCGCGGCGCCTCGCGTTCAAAGCGCCCACACCTATCGGCTGCGAATTTTTAAAGAGCGTTGGTTGCGGGGAGAGGATTTGAACCTCTGACCTTCGGGTTATGAGCCCGACGAGCTGCCAGACTGCTCCACCCCGCGCCCGAAGAGACAGCGATTATAGCGGGCTGCGGAAAACCGTGTCAACGATTTACGACGAAAAATCAGTCCGCGGTAGCGCCGCTTGCGCGGATCACGCGCGCCCACTTCGCGGATTCGGCGCGGATCCAGCGCGCAAACTCCTCCGGCGAGCTCGCCACCACGTCGAAACCCAGGCGCCCGAGCGTCTCGCGGGTCTGCGCATGCCGCATTGCATTCACGGTTTCACCGACAAGGCGCGTCACTACCGCCGCCGAGGTGCCCGGCGGGGCGAGCAGGCCGTTCCAGGCCAGCGACTCGAGCTGCGGATAGCCGAGCTCCGCGACGCTCGGCACCTCCGGAGCGAGATCGCTGCGCCGCAAGCTCGTGACCGCGATCGCCTTCATCTTTCCCGCGCGTACCTGGGGCAGCACCGCCGGAACGATGGCGAACATGGCGTCGATGTTGCCGGCCAGCATGTCCGTCGCTGCCTGCGGGAAACCACGGTACGGGATGTGCAAGATGAAGACGCGCGCATCGCTTTTCAACAGTTCCATCGTGAGATGCGAGGCGCTGCCGCCGCCCACCGAGGCGTACGACAGGCGGCCCGGGTTTTTCTTCGCGTACTCGAGGAAGGAGCGGAAATCGCCGAGCTCGCTCCTCACCACCAGCATCTGCGGCGCCGCGGCGAGCAGCGAGACGGGCACCAGGCTCTCCGGATCGTAGGAAAGTCCCTTGTACAGGTGCTTGTTGATCGCCACCGGCCCGTTGCCGCCGACCAGGAGCACGTAGGGGTCGCCCGCCTTGGCCACGACCTCGGCGCCGATATTGCCGCCCGCGCCACTGCGGTTCTCGACCACGAAGGGCTGGCCAAACGCCGCCTGCAGGCGCTCGGCGAGCGTGCGGCCGATGATGTCCGGCGTGGTACCCGCGGGGTACGGAACCACCACGCGCACCGGCTTGGTCGGATAGGCTTGCGCGAGCGCCGCCAGTGGAAAGCACAGCAGGCCGACAAGAAGCCGCCTCACTAGATACCGCGCCGGTCTAGGAGCGCCTGCGAGATGGTGCCGGCGTCCACATACTCGAGCTCCCCGCCGAGCGGCACGCCGCGCGCGATGCGGCTCGCCTTCACGCCGCGCGCGCGCAGCATCTCGGCGATGTAGTGCGCGGTGGCTTCGCCTTCGTTGGTGAAGTTGGTAGCGAGGATCACTTCCTGCACTTCGCCCTCCGCGGCCCGCGCGAGCAGCCGGTCGAGGCCGATGTCGCGCGGGCCCACCCCGTCGAGCGGCGAAAGCCGGCCCATCAGCACGAAGTACATGCCCGAATAAGAGAGCGTTTGCTCGACCATCGCCAGGTCGGCCGGCGTCTCGACCACGCAAAGCAGCGCGCGGTCGCGGCGCGGCGAGCGGCACAGCGCGCAGGTCTCTTCTTCGCTGAAGTTGTTGCACTTCTCGCAGCGGCGTACGCTCGCGAGCGCCTCGGCGAGCGCGTGCGCCAGCTCGTCGGCGCCGGCGCGCTCGTGCTGCAGGAGATGGAACGCCATGCGCTGCGCGGAGCGCGGTCCGACGCCGGGCAGCACGCGCAGCGCCTGCACCAGCCGCTCGAGCCCCTTGGCGGTCGGAACCGGGCTCTTGCTCAAAACGGCAGCTTGAACCCCGGCGGCAGGCCGAGCCCGGCCATCATGCCGCTGGTCTTCTCGGCGATCGCGGCCTCGGCCTTGCGCGCGGCGTCGTTGAACGCGGCCGTGACCAGGTCCTCGAGCATTTCGCGGTCGTCGCCGACCAGCGAAGGGTCGATGGTGACGCGCTTGACCTCGTACTTGCAGGTCATCTGCACCTTCACCATGCCGGCGCCCGACTGGCCCTCGACCTCGGTGGTGGCAAGGCTCTCCTGCATGCGGCGCATGTTCTCCTGCATCTGCTGCGCCTGCTTCATCAGCTGCCCGATGTTGCCTTTCATTTTCTGTCTTCCCGAATGGTCGAATCGACGACTTTGCCGTCAAAAATGTTCACCAGGTCCTGCACGAAGCCGTCGCTGTTCACCGCTTTCGCCGCCGCGGCGCGGCGCGCTTCGCGCTCGCCGGCCTCGATCGACGCGACGCTCGCGCCGCCCACTTCGCCGGCCGTGACCTTGATGCTCACCGGCGCGCCGAGGTGCTGCTCGAGCGCGCTCTTCAGCTTGTCCACGTAGCTGCGCTCGGCAAGGTAGGCCTTCGCCTTCGGCACCGCCAGCTCGAAGCTCGAGCCGTCGCGGTTCTTGAGCTCGGCGTTGCGCGCCAGCTCCCGCGCCGCGCCGCTGACCGGAAGCTGCTGGACGAGCTCCGGCCAGCCGCTGGCCGGTTTCGCCGAGGGCTGCGCTTTCGCCGCCGGCTGCGGCTTCGCCGCCGGCGCAGGCGTCACGAGCTTGCCCGCCCCTTCCGGTCGGAAAGCGAGCAGCCGCAGCACGGTCATCACGAAGCCGCCGTGCTCGTCGGGGGCGAGCGGCAGGTCTTCCCGTCCCTGCAGCGCGATCTGGTAGTAGAGCTGCACCGATTCGGGATCGAGCATCGCTGCGAGCGCTCCTGCGCGCGCGTCCTCGACCGCGTCGGGAACCGACTGCGAGAGCGCCACCTGCAAAAGCAGGCTCGCGAGGTCGGCCAGCGCGGTGTCGAAGGAAAGGCTGCGCGCCTGCATTTCGTCCGCGATGCGCACCGCGCCCGCGGCGTCGCCGGCGGCGACCGCTTCCAGCAAGCGCACCAGATGACCCTGGTCGATGGCACCGAGCATGTCGGCCACGCTTGCCGCGCCCACCTTCCCGCCGCCGTGCGCGATGGCCTGGTCAAGAAGCGAAAGCGCGTCGCGCATGCTGCCGGCGGCCGCGCGTGCGAGCAGGGCCAGGCCCTCGGGTTCGAATGGAATACTTTCTTTCCCAAGAATCGCATCGAGATGCTGCTGGATCGCCTCGCGCGGCATCTGCTTGAGGTTGAACTGCAGGCAGCGGCTCAGCACCGTGACGGGGATCTTCTGCGGATCGGTGGTGGCGAGGATGAACTTCATGTGCTCGGGCGGCTCCTCCAGCGTCTTCAACATCGCGTTGAACGCGTGCCCGGAGAGCTGGTGCACCTCGTCGATCACGTACACCTTGTAGCGCCCGGCCGTGGGAGCGTAGACCGCGCGATCGAGCAGCTGCGTCATTTCCTCGACGCCGCGGTTCGACGCTGCATCGACCTCGAGATAGTCCGGGAAGCGCCCGGCGTCGATCGCCATGCAAGCCGAGCACTTGTTGCACGGCTCCGGCGTGATACCGGTCTCGCAGTTCAGGCACTTCGCGAGGATGCGCGCGAGCGTGGTCTTGCCCACGCCGCGCGTGCCGGTGAAGAGGTACGCGTGGTGCAGCCGCTTGTGCTCGAGCGCGTGGCGCAGGGCGCGCACCACGTGCTCCTGCCCCACAAGGCTGCCGAAATCCCGCGGCCGCCACTTGCGGGCAAGGACTTGATAGCTCATCGCTCGATATGAATTGGGTGGCGAGCCCGACCCCCGGCACTCGCAGGGACCGGCTGTGGCTGCTTCCTTCCGGACCTGACCAGGTTCACCAGACTGCAATGCGGGGAGGCCCGCCGCCTTCGATTGTATGTCATCCAGAGATTCGAAACGTAAGCCCGCAGTCAGCTTGGAGTCAGGGCACCGTTGGTCGCCGGCGCTAGGCTGTCCTCGTATCCTCCTCCATCGCGTGCTCGCAAGCGCGATGGTTTCGACGCCCGCGGGCGCAAGCCCGGCGGGCGTTTTTCTCTCCCCCTACGCCGGCGCCCGCTTCAGCACGCGCTCGACCACGTCGGCGAGGATGTTCTTGGTGTAGGGCTTGGTGATGTAGCCGTCGGCGCCGAGCGCCAGCCCGCGCCCGATGTCCGCCGGCTCGTTGCGCGCGGTGAGCAGCACGATCGGCAGCGAGCCGAGCGCCTGGTGGCGGCGCATCTTGGACAGCACGTCGTAGCCGTCGCCGTCGGGAAGCATGATGTCGAGAAGCAGCAGATCCGGCGCGCCGTCGTCCACCAGCGCCTGCAGGAAGCCGTTCACCGATCCGGCGATGCGCACCTTGTACCCGGCCATCGAGACGCGCAGGTCGGCGAGCGCGAGCTGGTCGGGATCATCCTCAACGATGAGGATCACCGTATCGGCGCGCTCCTTGACCGCCTGGGGACGGCGCCGCAGGCGATCCAGCGCGAGAAAGGCGCCGCTGCGCGCCAGCGTCGCGCCCGCGAGCTTGGCTGCTTCGCTGACGTGCGCCTGGTCGAGCGCCTGCGTGCGATCGGCGGCGCGCGGCGCGAAGCCTTCTTCACCGGCCGGGATGCGCTCGATCAGGCCGATCTCCTCGAGCTCCGACAGCCACTCGTCCAGCATCTCGCCCGGATACAGCTTGGCCAGCGCATCGGCCACGCCGCCCTCCCCCTGCACGTCCATCATCCACAGGATGCGCCGGTAGTCGGCCGGGACCGCAGCGTCCTGTCCTTCCCAGGCTGCGCGCCCGGCGGCGGTCAATCGGTAGCTGCGCTCGGCCATCCCCGGGACCCTGCCAAGAAGAATGTAGGTGGCGGAGAGAGTGGGATTCGAACCCACGGTACGCTATTAACGTACACACGCTTTCCAAGCGTGCGCCTTAAGCCGCTCGGCCATCTCTCCGCAGACTGCGGATTTTACAAACAAACGG
>DASVFV010000011.1:0-37999 GCA_036379875.1 Burkholderiales bacterium
CGACCTGAAGTGGAAGAAAATCGCTCCCAAAGCGTTTATCTTTGGCGTGACCAATCCCGTCATGGTGCAGGGCGCGGTGTTCGCGGGCATCCCGATCACCGCCGGCTGGAACCCGCATCCGCGCGGGGTGGTCAAAACCGGAGACTGGGTGCGCGTCGATCCGGCGCGCAAGCTGATTGAGGTGTTCAGGGCGATATGAAAAACATCCTAATACTTGCAGTGGCGGCGCTGGCGGCAGGCTGTGCGGGCGGGCCCGCGCTGGTAGCGGGGCAGTCCACGCTCTCCGACGTGGAGCGAAGCATGGGGCACGCGGCCGACAAGCGAATCGTCGGCAGCGAGACGGTGTACTACTACCCGCAGCTGCCGTGGGGCTACGCGAGCTACGCGGCGCGCATCTCGCCCGACGGCAGGCTGGTCGCGCTCGAGCAGCGCCTCACCGAGGACAACATCAAGAAGATCAAGGTCGACGTCACGCGCGGCGGCGAGGTGCTCGACCTGCTCGGGCCGCCGTATGAGCCGATGAAGCAAGCGCGCACCGGCAGCGAGATCTGGACCTACCCGATGCGCATCGCCGGGCACCCGACGCCGAAGTGGTTCCTGGTCACGGTGGGACCCGGCGGCGTGGTGACCGAGGCCTACCTCATCGACGACCCGAACTGGGATCGGCGCGACTCGGGCGCGTTTCCGGGCTGACGAACGCCTTGCGCAGCTCGGTCTTCAGCACCTTGCCGTAGTTGTTCTTCGGCAGGGCCTCGACGAAGCGGTACTCGCGCGGCCGCTTGAAGCGCGCGATGTTGTCGAGGCAGAGCGAATCGAGCTCTTCAGTCTTCAAGTCTGATTTTTTCACTATGAAGGCGACCACTTCCTCTCCCCACTCGGCGTGCGGCCGGCCGACCACCGAGCATTCGGCGACCGCCGGGTGGCGCAGCAGCACTTCCTCGATCTCGCGCGGATAGATGTTGGCGCCGCCCGAGATGATCATGTCCTTCGAGCGGTCCTTGATGGTCAGGAAGCCCGCTTCGTCCATCGAGCCGAGGTCGCCGGTGTGCAGCCAGCCGCCGCGCAGCGCCTTGGCGGTGGCCTCGGCGTTCTTCCAGTAGCCTTTCATCACGCAGTCGGAGCGCGTGACGATCTCGCCGACCGCGCCGGCCGGCAGCTCTTGGGCGTTTTCATCGACGATGCGCACCTCGCAGCCGGTGCGCGCAATGCCGCAGGTTTCGAGGTGCTGTTTCCTCTCGTGGAAGAGCTGAGGCAACCCGGTGATGGTCATCGGCGCCTCGCCCTGGCCGAACAGCTGGTAGAGGCGCGGGCCGAGCAGGTCGATGGCGCGCAGCGAGTCGGCGACGTACATCGGCGCGCCGCCGTACACCAGCGTCTTGAGGCCGCGCGGCCGGCGCGCCGCGCGGCTCGCGAGCAGGCGCACGATCATGGTCGGCGCGGCGAAGAACGAGCTGTTCGGCCAGTGGTCGAGCAGCTCGAAGATCTCCTCGGGCTCGAAGTGGCCGCTCTCCGGGATCACGTTGACCGCGCCGGCGGCGAAGTGCGGCAGGCCGTACAGCCCCGAGCCGTGCGAGAGCGGCGCCGGGTGGAGCGACGAGTCGCCGGGGTGGAGCTTGTCGATGTCGGCGAAGTAGGCGTGGGCCTGGAACAGCATGTTGCGATGCGTGAGCATCGCGCCCTTCGGCACGCCGGTGGTGCCGCTCGTGTAGAAAAGCCACGCCACGTCGTCCGGGTGGACGTCGGCGGGCGCGGCTTCCCCTTCGCCGAGCGCCTCGCCGGGCGCAATGCCCGAGGGCACCGCGGACTGCAGGTCGGGAGTGACGAAGCACAGCTTCGCGCCCGAGTTCTCCAGGATGTAGGCGAACTCCTTCGGATGCAGCTTCGCGTTCATCGGCACCGCGGTCAGTCCGGCGTGCCAGCACGCGAACAGGATCTCGTAGTACTCCGGGCAGTTCTTCATGGCGAGCGCGACGCATTCGCCGCGCCGCAGGCCGAATTTTTTCTGGAGGGTGTAACTCAGTCGGGAAACCCGCAAAGCCATTTGCCGATACGTGCGCACCGGCCGCTTGCCGAGCGCCAGCGCCGGAGCGTCAGGCAGCCAGCGGGCGGTGCGCAGCAGCAGATGAACCAGATTCATGGAGCGAAAAGAGCTGGTGTGCGTTTCGCGTGGTTTCCGCGGCGACTTCCTCGGCCGGGCGCCCGAGCGCGCGCGCCACGCTCCTCAGGATGTGCGGCAGGAAGGCGGGCTCGTTGCGCCGCGCCCGGGGCTGCGGCCGCAGGTCGCGCGGCGTGAGGTAGGGCGAGTCGGTCTCGAGCAGCAGGCGCTCGCTCGGGATCTCGCGCACCAGCTCGAGCAGGTGGCGGCCGCGGCGCTCGTCGCAGATCCAGCCGGTGATTCCGATATAGAGGCCGAGGTCGAGATAGGCGCGCAGCTCGTCGCGTTCGCCGGTAAAGCAATGCGCAACGGCTTTTCGGATCCCCACAGAACGAAGAATGTCGGCAAACCGCGGGTGCGCATCGCGCGAATGCAGGAAGAGGGGCTTATCTAGCAACAAGCCCAATTCAAGCTGCGCAACGAACCACTTCTCCTGATCCGGATGCGGCGAGTAGTTGCGGTTGAAGTCCAGGCCGCACTCGCCGATCGCGACGGCGCGGGGGTGCCGGGCGATTTCCTTCAATTGGGGAATCGTATCGGGCCCGCAGTCGCGAGCGTGGTGCGGATGCACGCCGACGGTAAAGGGCAGGCCGAGCGTCGAGGCCTGCCGGCTTTCCTCGACCGTGGTGCCGGTGACGATCACGGTCTCGACGCCGGCCTGGCGGGCGCGCGAGAGCACTTGGTCGAGGTCCTCGCGGAACGACGAGTGCGTGAGGTTCGCGCCGATGTCGACGAGCCGCATCGGCCGAGTATACGAGATGGAAACAAAGCGTTTCCATTCTGAAAACCGGCCGTAAGCGCCGCTCGGTAGCGTGGCCGCTCCACACAACCGAAGGGAGCAACCAGATGAGCCGCAGAACCGCAGCAGCCGTTTTGCTTTCCCTGTCCTTCGCCGCCGCGCCAGCGCTCGCCGGCGAAGTGGCGCGCTGGAACCGCGTCGCCACCGACGCGGCGCTCGCCGAGCAGATCGATCCGCTGAACGAGTCGCGCATCTTCGCCATCGTGCACGCGTCGATCCACGACGCGCTGAACGCGATCGAGCGGCGCTACGAGTCGCACGGCGCGCGCCTGTCTGCCGCGCCGGGCGCCTCGCCCGAGACCGCGGTCGCTGCCGCGGCGCACGCCTCGCTCGTGGAGCTGATGCCGGCGCGCAAGCCGGCGTTCGACCGTGCGCTCGCCGACGCGCTGGAGCAGGTGAGCGACCGGCAGGCGGCGTTCGCCGGCCTGCAGGCCGGACGCCAGGCCGCGGCCGGGCTGCTCGCCAAGCGCCGCGACGACGGCGCGGCGCGCACGGTGGCGTATGCGCCCGGCAAGAACGTCGGCGACTATCGGCCCACGCCGCCCGACTTCACGCCGGCCTTCGCCGCGCATTGGGGCACGGTGCGGACCTTCGCGCTGACCGCGTCATCGCAGTTCCGCCCGGCGCCGCCGCCGTCGGTGAAGAGCATTCGCGCCCGCGCCGACATCGACGAGGTGCGCGCCATCGGCGGGAAAATCTCGTCGGCTCGCACCGACGAGCAAAGCGAGATCGCGCGCTACTGGTACGAGAGCTCGCCGCAGGGCTGGAACCGCATCGTGCGCGAGGTGAGCGCTGCCCGCAATCTCAACGAGTGGGAAAGCGCGCGCCTCTTCGCGCTGGCCAACTTCGCGATGGCGGACGGCTATATCGCCGGCTTCGAGGCCAAGTACCACTACAACTACTGGCGCCCGGCGAGCGCGATCCGCGACCTGTCGAAAGCCGACGCTTCATGGCTGAGCTACCTCGACACGCCGCCGCTGCCCGACTACCCGTCCAACCACACGGTGGAAGGCGCCGCGGTCGCCACGGTGCTGGCGCGCTTCTTCGGCACCGACTTCGTGTCGTTCTCGATGACGAGCGGCGCGCCCTACCCGGGGATCACGCGCAAGTTCTGGAGCTTCTCCGAGGCCGCGCGCGAGAACGGCGCCTCGCGCGTCTTCGCGGGGATCCACTTCGCCACCGCGGTGCAGGCGGGGTACGAGCAGGGCGAGCGCATCGGCGCGTGGACCTACGAGCGCGCGTTGCGTCCGGTGCAGTTCTGAACGGGATCCCCGCCTGCGCGGGGAACTAGGCCTGGGCGAGGCGCCCGATGTCGCGCAACGCGCGCTCGTGCTTCTCGCCCCAGGCCTGGCCGACGCTCAGGCGCATGCAGTTGCGGTAGCGCTGCGAGGCCGAGAACATCGGCCCCGGCCCGATGGTGATGCCGCGCTCGAGCAGCTTCTCGAACAGCGCGACCGCGTCGCAGTCCTTGGGCAGCTCCACCCACACGATGTAGGCGCCCGCCGGCCGCGTAACGCGCGTGCCTTTCGGAAACGACTCGGCGATAATCGCGCGCGCCACGTCGACCTGCTGCTCGAAGCGGCGCCGCAGGCTGCGCAGCGAGCGCTCGTAGCCGCCCGACTCGAGCAGCTCGGCCACCGCGAGCTCGGTGAGCTCGTTCTGCCCGCCGCTCGACATCCACTTCAGCATCCTCACCTGGTCGCGCCAGCGCCCCGGCTCCACCCAGCCGACCTTCAGGCCGGGGCAGAGCGTCTTGGAGAACGAGCTGCACAGCATCACGTTGCCGGCGCGGTCGAACGCCTTGGCCGGACGCGGCGAGGGGCCGGCGAACTGCAGCTCGGCGTAGATGTGGTCCTCGATGAGCGGCACGTTGCGCTCGGCGAGCAGCTCGACCAGGCGCTTCTTCGCCGCGTCGGACATGGAAGCGCCGATCGGGTTCGAGACATTGGGCATCACCAGCACCGCCTTCACCGGGTGCTCGGCGAGCGCGAGCTCGAGCGCCTCGAGCGAGATGCCGCTCCTCGGGTGCGTCGGGATCTCGAGCGCGCGCAGGCCGAGGCTCTGCAGGATCTGCAGGAAGCCGTAGTAGGTCGGCGACTCGAGCGCCACCAGGTCGCCGGGCTTGGTCACCGCGCGCAGCGCGAGGTTGATGGCCTCCATGCAGCCGGTGGTGGTGACCAGGTGGCGGTGGTCGATGCGGCAGCCCCACTCGAGCGCGCGGCGCGCCACCGCGCGGCGCAGCTTCTCCGTGCCGGGCGGCAGGCCGTAGCGGCCGAGCGCGTGGCGGTCGCGCCGCGCGAGCGAGGAGAGCACGCGCCGGATGCGCTCGAGCTGGAACAGCTCGGGCGCCGCGCACGCCGAGCCGAACGACACCACCTTGGGATCGGCGGCGTAGGAAAGCACCGAGTCGGCGAGCGCGTTCACTTCCACGGTCAGCGCGCGCTTCGGCGGGCGCGAGGGCTCGGGCTCCTGCACCGCGGCGGAGTGGCGGCGCACGTAGTAGCCCGACTGCGGGCGCGCCTCGATCACGCCGATGTCCTCGAGGCGCTGGTAGGCCTGCAGCACCGTCGACACGCTGACGCGCTGCTGGTTGGAAAGGCGCCGCACCGAGGGCACGCGGTCGCCCGCGCGCAAAGTGCCGGCGCGGATCAGCTCGTGGATCTGGTCGGCGAGCTGGTGATAGAGCGGCGCGGTGTCCAGCATGCGGTCATCCTCGCAAGCAGCCTGTACTGCGGCCAGACACAGTTGCCGGCGGCGCCGACCATAACAGTTGTCCAGCGGGGAGACTGTTACCGGCACAGTTTACGGGACGTGAGCCTGTTTTCCGAAGCCGGGAGTTCCTAACCTGCACGCATGGTGCTACGGCTGAAGGACAGGGACTTCCTCCGGCTGCGCGGCGCGCGTGGCGTCGCGATCGAGGTGGTGGGCGGGCGGGTCTGGATCACCGAGCCCGGCCGCCTCGACGACCGCTTCCTCGGCGCCGGCGCGCGCTACCGGGTGGGCGGCGACGGCCTGGTGCTGGTCGAGGCGGAAAGCGATGAAGCGGATCTTCGACTGGTTCCGTAACGCGTGGGCGCTGCGCCGCACGCGCGAGGAGCTCTACGGCCTGAGCGACCACATGCTGCGCGACATCGGCCTGCGGCGCGAGGAGATCCCCTCAGCGCTTCTTGAGCGCGTCGTGCTCGCCGAGCCGCGGCTCGCGGAGGTGCGGCCGCGCCGGCTCGTCGCGGAAGCGGATCGGCGGCGCGAGGTGCCGGCGGCCTAGCTCGTCCTTCAGCAGGTGGCCCTGGTCCATCGCCTCGGGGAGCGTGTTGACCGGCGCGTAGCAAACATCGAGCGGCGCCAGGAAGGCCAGATTTTCTGCCAGGGTTTTGCGGCCAAAGAAATCCTGGAGAAGCGCCATCACCGGCGCTTGATGCGGCCCCGGCTTCTCGCACAGCGGCACGAGGTCCAGTCGCCCCAGCGCGCCGAGCAGCGCGCGCACGAACTTCGGCTCCTGGCCGCCGAGCGCGAGCCAGCGCCCGTCCGCCGTCTGGTATAGCCGGTAGAACGCCGAGCCGCCGGTGGAGCGCTCGTGCGTCGGCACGGGCTGGCGGTTCTCGGCGAGCGTGGGCCCGAGGACGTTGGGCGTGCCGGCGAGCATCGAGTCGTGCATCGCGATGTCGACGAAGTCGCCCTTGCCGGTTTTCTCGCGGCGCAGCAGCGCCATCAGCACGCCGGCGAGGCCGTGCAGCGAGGCGAGCAGGTCGGCGAGCGGCAGGCCGGGAATGGCCGGCTTGGCGTCCTGGCCGATGCCGATGCTGAGCACGCCGCTCAGCGCTTCGACCGCGAGGTCGTGCGCGGGGCGCTCGCGCATCGGGCCGCTCTGGCCGAACGCGCTGATCGAGCAGTACACGATGCGCGGGTTGCGAGCGCGCAGCTGCTCGTAGCCGACGCCGAGGCGCTCGACCACGCCCGGACGGAACGACTCGACGAACACGTCGGCGCTGTCGCAGATGCGCAGCAGCGCCTCGCGCTCCTGCGCGTTCTTCAGGTCCACCACCACGCTTTTCTTGCCGCGGTTGAGGTTGCGGAAGTACACCGTCTCGCCGCCGTCGCGCGGGCCGAGGTGGCGCGTCGGGTCGCCTTCGCCCGGCGGCTCGACCTTGATCACCTCGGCGCCGTGGTCGGCGAGCATGAGCGTGAGGTACGGCCCGGGCAGGAACAGCGAAAGGTCGACGACGCGGATGCCTTCGAGCTTCATTTCTTCAGGGGTTCGGCCGCAACCGCGCGCGGCCGCTCGCCGTCGATCTTCACCGGCAGCGTGAACACACGCAGGCCGCTCTTCTGCGGATGGTCGATGGACTGCACCATGCCGGTCGCGGCGACGAAGGGATTCTCGAGCGCAGTGCGCATGTCGTTCACCGGCGCGACCGGTACGCGGCCGGCGAGGCGCTTCAGCCACTCGCCAGTCTTTCTTTCCTTGAAGACCTCGTCCAGAACGGTGGTCAGCTCGTCCCGGTGCTCGAGCCGCGCGGCCATGGTGGCGAACCTGGCATGCGCCTTGAGGTCGGGACGGGACAGAGCGTCGCACAACGATGCCCAGAAGCTGTCCTTCATGCACATGACGTAGATCCAGCCGTCCGCGGTCTTGTAGGTCTGCACCGGGGTGAGCGAGTAATGCGCGCTGCGCGGCTGGCGCGAGAGGGCCTGCCCGCCGTTCAGATACCACGTACCCATGTAATTCAGCTGGTGGAGCGCGGTGTCGAACAGGCTCGCGTCGACGTCGCAGCCCTTGCCGGTCTTCTTCGCGCGCAGCAGGCAGGCGAGCAGCGCCGCCGCGCCGGTCATGCCGGTCGAGAAATCGATCACCGAGGTGCCGAAGCGGCTCGGCGCGCCGTTCGGCTCGCCGGTCAGGTCCATGAGGCCGGTCTCGGCCTGCATCAGGAAATCGTAGCCCGGCCACGCAGCGCGCTCGTTATCGCGACCGTAGGCGGAAATGTGCAGGCACACGAGCGCGGGATTGATCTTCGCAAGACTTCCGTAGTCCAGGCCGAGCTTGGCGGGCACATCGCCGCGCAGGTTGTTGACTACGGCGTCCGCGTCCTTCACCAGCGCGTGGAACCGCTGCCGGTCCTTCGTCAGGTCGAGCGAGACGCTCTTCTTCCACAGGTTGAGGCACTGGAAGTACTCGCTGTCGTCCGCGCCGAGAAAGCGCGGCCCGGTGTGCCGGCTGATGTCGCCGCCGGTCGCCGCCTTCTCGATCTTGATGACCTCGGCGCCGAGGCCGGCAAGGAACATCGTGCCGTAGGGGCCGGCGCCCACGTGCTCCACCGTGAGAATGCGGATTCCCTCGAGCGGCTTCACAGCTTCTTCAGCCGGTAGAGGAGCTCGAGCGCCTCGCGCGGCGTGAGCTCGTCGGGGTTCACCTTCTGGAATTCCTCGCGCAGAGGGTCGACTTCCGGCTCGGCTTCCTTTTCCTGTCTTGGACTGAATAGATCGTCCTGGTTGCCGCGCGCGAGGCTCGATTGCTCGAGCAGCTCGAGGTACTTCTTCGCCTGCCGGATCACCGGCTTCGGCACGCCGGCGAGCCCGGCGACCTGCAGCCCGTAGCTGCGGCTCGCCGGACCTTCCTCCACCGCGTGCAGGAACACCACGCTGTCCTTGTGCTCGACCGCGTCGAGGTGCACGTTGGCGACCTCCTTGTACTCGAGCGCGAGGCGCGTCATCTCGAAGTAGTGCGTCGCAAACAGGCTCAGAGCTCGATTTCTTTGTACTAAATGATTTGCAATAGCCCAGGCGAGGGCCAATCCGTCGAAAGTGGACGTGCCGCGCCCGACCTCGTCCATCAGCACCAGGCTCTTCTCGGTGGCGTTGTGCAGGATCGCCGCGCTCTCGGTCATCTCCACCATGAAGGTCGAGCGCCCGCCCGCCAGGTCGTCGGCCGCGCCGATGCGCGTGAAGATCTGGTCGACCGGCCCGATCTTCGCCGCGCGCGCCGGCACGAATGAGCCGATGTGCGCGAGCAGCACGATGAGCGCGACCTGGCGCATGTAGGTCGACTTGCCGCCCATGTTCGGGCCGGTGATGAGGAGCAGCCGCCGCGTCGGCGAGAGCCGGCAGTCGTTCGGGATGAAGCTCTCGATCTGCCCCTCGACCACCGGATGGCGCCCGGCCTCGATCTCGAGGCACAGCTCGTCGGTAAAGCGCGGCCGCGCATAGTTTCTCGTTGCAGCGATGCCGCAAAAGGTCGAAAGCACGTCGAGCTGGGCGATGGCTTTCGCGATCTTCTGCAGCACCGGCAGGTGCGCTTGCAGCGTCTGAAGGAGCTCCTCGTAGAGCGACTTCTCCAGCGCGAGCGCGCGATCGCGCGCGGACAGCGCCTTGTCCTCGAACGCCTTCAGCTCCGGCGTGATGTAGCGCTCGGCGTTCTTCAGCGTCTGCCGGCGGCGGTAGTCGTCGGGCACCTTTTGCGCGTGCGAGTTGGTGACCTCGATGTAGTAGCCGTGCACGCTGTTGTAGGCCACGCGCAGGTTGGGAATTCCGGTGCGTTGTCTTTCCCTCGCCTCCAGCGAAACCAGAAACTCTCCGGAATGAGCTTGAAGCTGCCGCAGCTCGTCGAGGTCCGCGTTGTAGCCGTCGGCGATCACGCCGCCGTCGAGCAGCCGTGCGGACGGCTCGACGTGAATCGATTTGTCCAGAAGCGCCAGGGCCTCGGCAGGCGTCGCCAGGTCGCGGATCAGCTCGCTGAGAAGCGCCGCAGTGTCCGGCAGCGCCTGACGCAGCTCGGGCAGGAGCTTCAGGCTGTCGCGCAGCCCGGCGAGCTCGCGCGGCCGCACGCTCTTGAGGGCGAGGCGCGCGGTGATGCGCTCCACGTCGGAAAAGCGCCGCAGGATCTTGTGGACCGACAGACCGGTACTGACCGCATCATGCCGCGCCGCGAGCGCCGCCCGGTCGCGCAGGGGATGGTGCAGCCAGTGACGCAGCAGCCGGCTGCCCATGCCGGTCGCGCATTCGTCGAGCAGCGAGAAGAGCGTCGGCGCGGCCTCGCCGCGCAGCGTCTCGGTGAGCTCGAGGTTGCGTCGCGTGGCGGCGTCGAGGCGCACGTGCTCGCCGGCGCGCTCCGCAGTGACCGCGGTGACGTGCGCGAGCGCCTGGCCCTGCGTCTTCGCCGCGTACTCCAGCAGCGCGCCGCACGCGCCGATCGCCAGGGTCAGGTCTTCGCAGCCGTAGCCGGCGAGCGACGCGGCGCCGAGCTGCTTGAGCAGCCGCCGCTTGCCGGCCTCGACGTCGAAATGCCATTCCGGCAGCCTGGTGACGAAGAAGCCATGCAGGTCGAAAGCGCACAGCACTTCCGCGGGCGCAATGCGCCGCAGCTCGTTGTCGAGCGCCTGCGGCGCGACTTCCGCCACGCGCAGGGCACCGGTGGCGAGGGAGAGCCAGGCCAGACCGACAGTCGTTTTGTCTCTGTACAAAGACAGAAGAATATTGTCGGATTTGTCGTCGAGCAGTTCCGAATCGGTCAGCGTGCCGGGCGTGACGATGCGCGTGACCTGGCGGTCGACCGGGCCCTTGGCGGTGGCCGGGTCGCCGATCTGCTCGGCGATCGCCACCGACTGGCCGAGCTTGACGAGCTTCGCGAGGTAGCTTTCCACCGAGTGCACCGGCACGCCGGCCATCTTCACCGGCGCGCCGGCCGAGGCGCCGCGCTGCGTGAGGGTGAGGTCGAGAAGGCGCGACGCCTTTTCGGCGTCGTCGTAGAACAGCTCGTAGAAGTCGCCCATCCGGTAGAACACCAGGATGTCCGGATGCTCGCCCTTGATGCGGAGGTATTGCTGCATCATGGCAGTGGTGCCGGGAAGATCCGGCGAAGGCCGCGAACTTGCGCTTACCGATCCTGAACTTGCGGCGTTTTGACGGTGCGGATGGCTCATCAATGTGTGCTGACAGCGGCGGCCGACATCTTCCGGGAGGGAACGAGGTAAGGCAAGACGCTTTTTCTTGGGCGGAACTGTCGGTGTTGGTACAGCGCACCGGCGCCAGTGCGCGGCTCGCAGCACGAGTACAGTCATGTGCGCGAGAAGGAACACGAGTATCGCCTCAAGAGCATGAAGCAGCTGCTCGACGGTTCATTGGAACGCTGTGCTTGAAGCGGCATAGCGCTTAGGCAATCACTCCGACGTTCGTCGGACGCTCCGGCTTTGACCTTGGTCAACTGCGGCCCTCGGCCGGTGGCTCAGTATCACGCGAGCATGGCAACGGCACCTGCAAAGCCTCGCATCGGTCTCGCGCTCGGCAGCGGCTCGGCGCGCGGGTGGGCGCATATCGGCGTCATCCGTGCGCTGGAGAAGGCGGGAGTCCGCGCGGATATCGTTTGCGGGACGTCGATCGGCGCCTTGGTCGGCGCCGCATATGCGATGGGTGAGCTCGATCGCCTCGAGCGCTTCGTCCTCGGCTTGGGCATCGCGGACGTGGTCAGGTTTATGGACGTCGGCCTGAGCGGCGGCGTACTAAAGGGCGATCGCCTGATGGAGCATTTCCGTCGCGGCGTCGCAGACCGCGCCATCGAGGAGCTCCGGATGCCGTTCGCGGCGGTCGCGACGTCGTTGCGCACTGGAGCGGAGATCTGGCTCCGCCGCGGTTCGACCCTCGAGGCGGTCCGCGCCTCGATCGCCCTGCCTGGACTATTCGCGCCGGTGAGATGGCAGGGATCGTTATTGGTCGACGGCGGACTCGCCAACCCCGTACCGGTATCTCTCGCGCGGGCGATGGGTGCGGATGTCGTGGTCGCCGTCGACCTTGGATCTGACGTCCTTGGACGCCGCTTCCGGGCCGAGCCGACCCCGGATGTACCCGCCGGCTCCCCGCAGAAGTGGATGCGGCAACTGCAGCAAAACCTGAGTGCGCTCACGCAGGAGACGGCCGCCGAAGAACCCATGCCGTCGATCTTCGATGTGCTGGCCAGTTGCATGGACATCATCAACGTGAGAGTGGCACGCAGCCGCATGGCTGGAGAGCCGCCCGAGGTGGCGGTCGCCCCACGTCTGGCGCGCCTGCGGCTGCTCGACTTCCACCGTGCGACGGAGGCAATCGCCGAAGGCCAGCGCGCGGTGGAGCGCGTGGCTCACAACCTTGCGCTACTCGACGAGAGTGCCGAGTGAGGGATATGCGCGGCGTCGTTTGCCGCGATTCTTAGGGACGGAAACCGATGGCCAACCAGCCTGTGCTGTGGAATGTCGATGCGCGCGGCGTCGCGACGGTGACGCTCAACCGCCCGGAAGTGAACAATGCCTACGACGCGGCGCTGATCCAGGGCCTGCACGAGGCCATGGACGCCCTCGGCGCGCAGGTTCGCGTGGTGGTACTGAAGGGCGCCGGCCGCCACTTCCAGGCCGGCGCCGACCTGAAGTGGATTCGCGCCGTCGCGGCGCAGCCGCGCGAGGAAAACGAGAGCGCCTCGCGCGCCACCGCGCTCGCCGTGCACCGGCTGAACACGCTCGCGGTGCCGACCGTGGCGCTGGTGCAGGGCGGCTGCTTCGGCGGCGGCACCGGAATCGTCGCGGCCTGCGACATCGTGATCGCCGGCGCCGACGCGATGTTCTCGATCGCGGAGACGCGCTGGGGACTGACCGCGGCCATCATCCTGCCGCAGCTTGCCGATGCCATCGGCGCGCGCCAGGTGCGGCGCTACGCCCTGACCGGAGAGCGCTTCGGCGCCGAGGAGGCGCGGCGCATCGGCCTCGTGCACGAAGTCGTGCCGGTCGCCGAGCTGGGCGCCGCGGGCGAGCGCATGGTCGCCCAGCTATTGCAGAACGCGCCGGATGCGAACGCGCAGACCAAGAGCGCCGCCCTCGAATTCGCCTGGGGCAGGGTGGAAGACGCGGTGCTCGAGCGGCTGGTGGCCCAGCACGCCGCCAAGCGCCGCAGTCGCGAAGCCGTCGAAGGCCTGGCCTCGTTCGCGGAGAAGCGCGCGGCGCGCTGGTAGCGCCTGCGTATTGGCGGGACGACGTGGAAGCATTCCTCTTATCGACCGGCATCGTCGCCCTGGCCGAAATGGGCGACAAGACGCAGCTGCTCTCGTTCGTTCTCGCCGCGCGCTACCGGCGTCCGTGGCCGATCGCGCTCGGCATCCTGCTCGCCACGCTCGCCAACCATGCGTTCGCGGCCGCTGTCGGCGAGTGGGTCGTCGGGCTGCTCGGAAAAGACGCGCTGCGCTGGGTGCTCGGGATGTCCTTCCTCGCCATGGCGGCGTGGATGCTGGTTCCCGACAAGCTCGACTCCGCACACGCCGGCAAGGAGCGCTTCGGCGTGCTCGGCACCACCCTCGTGGCCTTTTTCCTGGCGGAGATGGGCGACAAGACGCAGATCGCGACCGTGGCGCTCGCGGCCAAGTACGCCGCGTTCGGCGCCGTGGTGAGCGGCACGACGCTCGGCATGATGCTCGCCAACGTGCCGGCGGTGCTGATCGGCGACCGGCTCGCCGACAGGATTCCTCTGCGCCTAACGCGCGTCGTGGCGGCCGGCACGTTCGCGATTCTCGGCGTCCTGATCCTCCTCGACCTGACATGGCCTTCGGCATGAGTCCGTATCGCGTCGTCGCCTCGCGTATCGGCGAGGTGGTCCGATCGGTCGGGCCGCTCATCGGTGTGGTGCTGGTCCTGCAGTTCGCGCTCGTTCAAGCGCCGGCCGCCGAGGTGCTGCGCTTCCTTGGCGGAGCGGTGCTGGTGGTGCTGGGCCTGCTGCTTCTGCTGACCGGCATCGAGGTCGGCATCCTGCCGATGGGCCGGTTCATCGGCGCGGAGCTGCCGCGCAAGGGCTCGCTCCTTCTCATCGCCGCGGCGGCGTTCGGCCTGGGGCTGGTGACGACCCTCGCCGAGCCCGACGTCATCGTGCTCGCGTCGCAGGTCGAGGCGGTGTCGCGCGGCGCGCAGCGCGCCCAGCCGCTCGCCTGGCTGATCGCCGCCGGCGTGGGCGCCTTCTCCGCGCTCGCGCTCGTGCGCATCGTCCTCGGGGTTTCCATCAAGGTGCTGCTCGCCGCGGCCTACGCGATCATGCTGGGGCTCTCGCTCGTCGCGCCGCCGGACCTGATCGCGCTTGCCTACGACGCGGGCAGCGTCACGACCGGGGTGCTGAGCGCGCCGATCCTCCTCGCGCTCGCGCTCGGCCTGAGCGCGGTGGTCGCGCGCCGCTCCCCTGCGAGCGATGGTTTCGGCCTGCTTGGGCTCGCCTCCACCGGCCCGATCCTTGCCATGCTGGCGCTGGGCCTGCTCTCGTGACGGCCGCCGCCTGGAGCGTCGCGCTCGCGGTGCTACCGCTCCTCACCTTCTTCCTCGTCATGCAGGTGCTTTTCCTGCAGCTGCCGGTAAAGGAGGTGTCGCGCATTCTGATCGGCACGCTGCTCGCGGCGCTCGGCCTGTACCTTTTCCTGCTCGGCGTCGAGGTCGCCTTCCTGCCGGCCGGCCGCGCCATCGGCGAGGCGCTCGGCGCGCTCGCGGCGAAATGGCCGCTGGTCGCGGGCGGCATCGCGCTGGGCTTCGCGACCGCCTGGGCCGAGCCGGCGGTGGGCATCCTGGCGGGCGAGGTCGAGAAGGCGACCGGCGGCTCTATCCCGCGCCGGCTGGTGCTCGCCGCGATCGGCGTCGGGGTGGCGCTGTTCGCGGGCGTCGGGATGGCTAGAATCGCCTGGGACTTGCCGCTGCTCCACTTGCTGGCCGCCGGGTATGGCGCGGTGCTCGCCCTGCTGGCCTTCACCGAGCGCGAATTCGTGGCCATCGCCGTGGACGCGGGCGGCGTGGCCACCGGCCCGATCGCCAACACCTTGCTGCTTGCGCTCGCGCTCGGCGCATCGTCCGCGGCGGGCGGGCAGGATCCGATGGTGCAGGGGCTCGGCCTCGTGGCGCTGATCGCGCTGGCGCCGATCGTCTCGGTGATGACGCTCGGCGTCCTGGTGCGCCGGGAACAACGCAAGGAGGCATGACATGTCCGCGAAGCTCTCTCTCCTCGTCAGCATCGTGCGCAAGGGCTGGGGCAGCACCGTGCTCGACGCCTCGGTGAAGGCCGGGGCGCGGGGCGGCACGGTGCTGTTCGGCCGCGGCGCCGGCATCAACGAGCAGGAAAAGATCTTCGGCGTGTCGATCGAGCCGGAGAAGGAGGTGGTGCTGACCCTCGTGCCGCCGGGGCTCGCGGACAAGATCCTGAACGAGATCGTGCGCGCGGCCGAGCTGAACCAGACCGGGCGCGGCATCGCCTTCGTGCTGCCGGTGGACCGGGTGGCAGGCGTGGCACACTTCATGACGCACAAAACGTAGAGGAATCGCATGGAAGCGCTGACCCAGAAGGATCTCGACCATTTCGCGAAGCTCCTCGCCGAGCGCAAGCAGCGCCTGGGCGAGGAAATCCGGCGCGTGCTGGCGCGCACCGGGAAGGAGCCCTACGCCGACATCCTCGCGGGCGGAAGCGACGCGGGCGACAGCTCGGTCGCCGACCTGCTCTCGGACGTGGCGTTCGCGGAAGTCGCGCGCGATGCGGCCGAGGTGCGCGACATCAATGCGGCGCAGGCGCGCATCGGCGCCGCAACCTACGGCATCTGCATCGACTGCGGCCGGCCGATCGGCAGGAAGCGCCTGGAGGCGTATCCGACCGCCAAGCGCTGCATCGAGGACCAGCAGCGGCGCGAGAAGCTGCGCGGCGGCCCGTCGCACCCGCGCGCCTAGATGGCCGAGTACCTGAAAGCCTGGCAGTGCATCGGCTGCGGACGCCTGGAAGGGCCGCAGACCTGCATCGGCATCTGCGAGGATCGCCCGGTCAAGCTGGTCTCCGCCGGCGACTACGAGGACGCGCTTGCGCAAGCCGCGGCGGCGCGGGAGCGCTCGGAAGCGCTTGCCGCCGTGGTGCGCCAGATCGCCTCGATCACTCCACGTCCCGGAGAATTCGAGCGCTCGTACCGCGCCTTGCAGGAGCGCGCGCGAGCCGCGCTTGCCGGCGCGCGACCCTGACGTCCGTGACCGGGCGGCGATGAGCCCGGAACTCATCCGGCGCCGCGTGCTGCGCGCCATCGCGCTCAACCGCACGCCGGGCTACCACTTTCCGGGCAACTTCATCGACCTCTCGTTCGATCGCGTGGCAAGCGCGGGCACGCGCCTCACCTACGAGAACGAGGATGAAGGCGACATCGGCTCGCTCGCCGTGCTCGCCGATTTCGCGCTCGGCGCCTCGATCCGCGCCGCGCTCGATCCGGCCACGCGCCTCGCCACGGTGAGCATGACGCTGGAGCTGGCCGCCATGCCGCGCGCCGGCATGGTCGGCGCGCTGTCGCACTGCCACGGCTTCGTCGGCGAGGGCGAGGAGGGCCGCATCGGCCGCGGCCGCGTGGTGCTCGCCGACGCGGGCGGCGAAATCGGGTACGGCAGCGGCGCCTTCATGGTGCTCGAGCCGCCGTCCGGCGTGGCGCTGCATCCGGTACCCATGCGCAAGCGCGGCGACCCGGACCCGGCGCAGCTCGACGAGCGCGACCTGGCGCCCGACGAGCTTCGCATCTTGCGGCACGCCGACGAGGCGCTCGAGCGCGCGGCGAAGACCGGGCAGCCGTTCACGCGCCATTTCTGGGGCCTGCTGCCGCAATCCGCGGCCGGCAGCGCCGCGTGCGTGATGCCGAACGGCCCGCACGTCGGCAACCGCGTGGGCTACGTGCAGGGCGGCATCCTGTTCGCGCTCGGCGCGGCCACCGCTGCGGCGGCTTTGCCGGGAAACTGGCGGCTGGCCTCGATGGCGGCGGCGTTCATCAGCCCGGGGCAGGGGCCGGCGCTGAAGGCGCAGTCGAGCGTGGTGCACCAGGGCCAGCGCGTGGCGGTGGTGCGCACCGAAGTCGCGCGCAGCGACGGCCGGCGCGTGCTCGATGCCATGAGCACGCACACGGCGCCGACCTAGCCCTGAAAAGCAAAAAGCCCGGTTGCCCGGGCTTTTCTTGAAGTGCGGCTCCTTACAGCGGCTTGATGTTCGTGGCCGCGGGGCCCTTGGGGCCCTGGGTGACTTCAAACGACACCTTCTGCGCCTCCTTCAGCGACTTGTAGCCGCTCATCTGGATGGAGGAGTGATGGGCGAAAAGATCCTTGCCGCCGTCATCCGGCGTGATGAATCCGAAGCCCTTGGAGTCGTTGAACCACTTGACGGTACCGGTTGCCATGTTTCTCGCTTCCTTCTCTTGATCACGGGGCGAATCCGGGCCCCGCCTGCGGGCATGACGATCAAGAAATGGAGGGAACTGCGCACTTCACTGCTTGAAAGTTCACTGCGGACCGCAGTCTAGCACACCCCCGGGCTAGCGCTTCTTGTACGGGAATTTGCGCCGCGCGGTGGAAGGCGCCGGGCTGTCCAGGTGGCGGTAATTGATGCGCCCGCGCGTGATGTCGTAGGGCGACATCTCCAGGCTGACGCGGTCGCCGGCGATGATGCGGATGCGCCGCTGGCGCATCTTGCCGCCGGCGTAGGCGAGCACGTCGGCGCCGTTTTCCAGGCGCACGCGGAACTGCGTATTGGGCAGCACCTCGTGCACCGTGCCCTGCATCTCGATCATTTCTTCCTTGGCCATGCGAGTACTTTCTCTCCCCACGGGAACGCGCAGACGGCGTAGACGCAAGAGCCGGCGAACGCCAGCAGCCACCACGCGAAGAGCCCGGGCAACGTGTTGAACGCGCCGCCGAACGTCACGGCGGCCTCGAATGAAATACCGAACAGCTTCAGCACCAGCACCATAGCAATCCCGGCCGGCAGGTACATCAGCGTGGCGACGATCGCGGCCATCACCGCGACCTGCGACAGCGCTCTCAGCTGGCCTTCTTACCCCACGTCGCCCAGAACTCGGCGCCGCGCATTTCGACCTGGAACACCACCACGGTCTCGGGGTCCACGCCGTGCACGCTGTCGGCCCGGTCTTCGGGCAGGTGGCCGGGCGCGCTTCGCCCGTAGACCAGCAGGCCTTCGGCGCCGCCCTGCGCCACCGCGCGCCGGCAGTGCTCCAGCCGCTCCTTGCCGGCGGGCGCGTCCGACCAGGGGCGCGATCCCTCCAGGTTCGGCGCCCACAAGAGATACCGGCAGCCGCCGTCCGCCGACTCGATCGCGTCCGCCCATAGCGCGAGCACCACCGCGCCGTCGGACTTGCGCATGCCGCCCCAGCTGGTGCGCGGGTCCTGCAGCCACACGCCGCGCGCCTCGAAGGCGCGTGTGCGCGCAATCAGACGGCGCGCGATGGTGCGCGCTGCCGGCCTGCCGCCGGGGCGCGACCGCGCGCGCGGCTTCGCCGCATCCAGCGCCTCGCTGCACAGCGCCGCCACGCCGGGCTCGTTCAGGCGCTCGGCGTTCTCGCGCAGCTGCTTGATGTCCGCGACCGTGAGCTGCGCGATGCGCTCGGCCGTCCAGTCGCTCGCGCCGCTGCGCTTGAAGGCTTGAGGGGCGGCCTTCAAACGCGCACGCTCGCTCGCGAAAACTCGGCGTTGCGCAACGGGAGAATCTCGGCCATGGCTTCGCTCCGGTGAAGTGGAAACGGCGAAGCAGGGAAGGGAGGAACCGCGCGACCGCTCGGCTACGACTCTGCTAACGCTATGCTTCGTAAGACGTTATACACCGTTCTGCTGCGCCGCGGGGATTTATCTCCCTCCCAGACGAGGAACGCCTTGCGGCGCACGCGCGCCACCGCGCCGCCCGCGCTCTCGCGCGCGTCCCAGCACGGCTCGTCGTAGAAGGCTTCTTCTCGGTTGGTCTGCCGCCATGCCCAGCGCGCGAGCGAGCCGCCGCAGCGCGGCGGGCCCCACGCACTCGCGAACTCGTCGCCATCGACCACCACCAGCAGCTCGATCTCGCCGCTATGCAGGTGCGCGCAGGCCTGCAGGCGCCGCAGCACGGGTGCGCTTGCGAAGGCGAGCAGGCGGCAAGGCGGCGCATCGCTCCACGGTTCGCCCGGCGCATGGTCGATGGACCACACCGCCTCGATGTCCAGGCACTCGGTGAGCAGGCGATGCGTGAAGCCGATGATGGCGGGAGGCGACATCGGGCATTGTGGCGCGTTTGCAGCGCGGCGGCGGCCGCGGCACATAGGCCATGCGGCGGCGACGTCGACGTGTCGTGCATGCGCGTGTCGTCGATCGCATGATTTGGGCGATGCGCCCGTCCGGATCACGATGGACGCGACGTTTAGCGCGTATAAGACCGGATGACCATGAACCGGATCTGCGAAATCATCTACGTCACCCAGAAAAATGCCAGCGGCTGGAAATGGCGCCCGCTCGCGGCCGATGCGCCGTGCGAGGAGACTTACCCGCTGTTCTACGAGTGCGTGGTGGCGGCGAGGGCCTCGGGCTATGGGCCCGCGCACCTGAAATGCCGCTGAGCGTGGGCATGTCGATTGCCTGCGCGTCACGGGTTGGATGGCCGACAGCCCGCCGAAAGAGCAGCCGCTGCGCCGGAGCGAGGAGCGTTTTCGCCTGCTGGTCGAAAGCGTGCGGGACTACGCGATCTTCATGCTCGACCCTGAGGGGAGAGTCCTGACGTGGAACGCCGGCGCGAAGCGCATCAAGGGCTACCGCGCCGACGAGATCATCGGCCAGCACTTCAGCAAGTTCTATCCGCCCGAGGCCGGCGACTTCCCGGCGTACGAGCTGCGCGTCGCGGCGGCCGAAGGCCGCTTCGAGGACGAGGGCTGGCGCGTGCGCAAGGACGGCTCGCGCTTCTGGGCCAACGTGGTGATCACCGCGCTCTACGCGCGCGACCAGCGCCTGGTCGGCTTCGGCAAGGTGACGCGCGACCTCACCAGCCGGCGCGAGCACGAGGAGCGCCTTCGGCACAGCGAGGAGCGTTTCCGCCTGCTGGTCGAGGGCGTGAGCGAGTACGCGATCTTCATGCTCGACGTGAACGGCCTGGTGGCGACCTGGAACGCGGGCGCGCAGCGCATCAAGGGCTACGAGGCCGAGGAGATCATCGGACAGCACTTCGGCAGGTTCTATCCGCCCGAGGCGCTGGAGAGCGGCTGGCCGGAGCACGAGCTGCGCGTCGCCGCGGCGGAGGGTCGCTTCACCGACGAGGGCTGGCGGGTGCGCAAGGACGGCTCGCGCTTCTGGGCGCAGGTCACGCTGACCGCGCTGCGCGACCCGGCCGGCCGCCTGCGAGGCTTCGCCAAGCTGACGCGCGACCTCACCGAGCGCAAGCGCACCGAGGCGCTGGAGGTGAGCGGCGCGCAGCGCGACGCGCTGCTCGAGAGCGAGAGGAACGCGCGCATGATGGCGCAGCGCGCCGCGCGCATGAAGGACGAGTTCCTCGCCACGCTGTCGCACGAGCTGCGCACGCCGCTCAACGCGATCCTCGGCTGGACGCAGCTGCTGCGCGCGCGCGGCGTGCCCGATGCCACCGAGTTCGCGCGCGGCATGGAGGTGATCGAGCGCAACTGCCGCGCGCAGGTGCGGCTGATCGACGACCTGCTGGATCTGTCGCGCATCATGTCGGGGCGCTTCCGCCTCGACGTGCAGCAGGTCGCGCTGCTCGACATCGTGCGTGGCGCGCTCGACTCGATCGAGCCGACCGCGCGCGCCAAGGGCGTGCGCCTGGAAAGCGTGCTCGACCCGAACAGCGTGATCGTGTCGGGCGACCCGGCGCGCCTGCAGCAGGTGTTCTGGAACCTGCTCAGCAACGCGGTGAAGTTCACGCCCAAGGGCGGCAGGATCCAGGTCCTCCTGCAGCGCGTGAACTCGCACATCGAGTTCAGCGTGAGCGACAGCGGGATCGGCATCCCGGCGGCGTTTCTGCCGCACGTCTTCGAGCGCTTCTCGCAGAAGGACAGCTCGACGCAGCGCGAGTACGGCGGCCTCGGCCTGGGCCTCGCGATCTCCAAGCAGCTCGTCGACCTGCACGGCGGCCAGATCCAGGCGAAGAGCATGGGCGAGGGGCAGGGCGCCACCTTCGTGGTCACCCTGCCGCTCGTCATGCTGGGCAGGGAGCAGCGCGGGCCGCGCGTGCACCCGGCCGCGGGCGAGATCTCCGACGCCGTTCCGCTGCCGCGGCTCGACGGCCTGCGCGTGCTGGTGGTGGACGACGAGGCCGACGCGCTGGAGCTAATCCGCCGCGTGCTGGAGGGCCAGGGCGCGCTGGTGAGCGTGGTGCGCTCGGCCAACGAGGCGCTGCAACTGCTCGAGAGCCAGACGCCCGACATCCTGATCAGCGACATCGGCATGCCGGGCATGGACGGCTACCAGTTCATGCGCCGCCTGCGCGCCGCCGAGCCGAAGGAGCGGCGCACGCCGGCGCTCGCGCTCACCGCCTTCGCGCGCCCGGACGACCGCAAGCACGCCATCCTCGCCGGCTACCAGGCGCACCTGGCGAAGCCGTTCGACATGGCGGAGCTGGCAATCGTGGTGGCGGGGCTGGTGGGCCGGACCTAGCTTCTACTGCACCTGCAGGCCGAGCGTGCGGATCAGGCCGCCCCAGCGGCTGCGCTCCTCGCGCAGGAACTCGGCGAGCTGCGCGCTCGTCAGGTCCGCCGACTGGTCGCCCTGGTCGGCGAGGCGCTTCTGCACGTCGGGCATCCTGACGATCTCGGAGGCGGCGGTGGTGAGCTGCTGCACCACCGGCGCGGGCGTGCCGGGCGGCGCGAACAGCGCAGTCCACGACGCCGCCGAATAGCCGGGCAGCGCCTCGCTGATTGAAGGGACGTCGGGCGCCTGCGGGTTGCGCTTCGCGCCGCCGACCGCGATGGCGCGCAGCTTGCCGGCCTTGGTGTGGCGCAGCGCGGTGCTGAAGGCGAAGAAGGTGAGGTCGACATGACCGGCGAGCGTGGCGGACTGCGACTCGCCGCTGCCTTTGTAGGGCACGTGCACCATCTTCACGCCCGCCATGCTGGCGAAGAGCTCCGCGGCGAGGTGCGGCGCGCTGCCCGCGCCGCTCGAGCCGAAGTTGAGCTTGCCGGGATTGGCCTTCGCGTACGCGATCAGCTCCTTCAGGTCGTTCGCCGGCAGCTTCGGATTGGCCGCGAGCATGATGTCCTGGATCGAGACCAGCGCGATCGGCACGAAGCGCTCCGGCTCGAACGCGAGCTTGGCGTAGAGCGCCTTGTTCACCACGATCGGCGCGGGCTGGGTGAAGAGCAGCGTATGGCCGTCGGCCGGCGCCTTGTACACCGCCTCGGCGCCGATGTTGCCCGCCGCGCCCGAGCGGTTCTCCACCGTGACCGGCTGGCCGAAGCGCTCGCGCAGCTTGTCCGCCATGACGCGCGCGAGGAGGTCGGTGCCGCCGCCGGGCGGGAACGGCACGATGATCTGGATAGCCTTCGCGGGATAGTCCTGCGCGGCCGCATGGCCGCACACCAGTGAAACGATCGCCAGCAGGAGGATTCTTCTCATGGTGAAGAATTATCATCGCTGAGCGGACCAAGGCATGAAACATAGCGAACGCAGGATCCTCACCACGCACGTGGGCAGCCTCCCGCGCCCGCGCGAGCTGCTCGCGCCGCTGCACGCGCGCGAGTCCGGCGAGCCGTACGACGCCGCGGCGCTCGAGCGCGCGATCGGCGTGACCACCGCGGCGGTGGTGCGGCGGCAGGCCGAGCTCGGCATCGATGTGCTGAACGACGGCGAGCATGGCCGCGCCAGCTTCGCCACCTATGCCAACACGCGCATCGGCGGCCTCGAGCGCGAGCTGCACCCGCCGCCGCACATCGCGCGCCCGACGCGCGACTCGAGCGCCTTTCCCGCCGTGTACGCGGAGATGAAGAGGATGTTCGGCGCGCGCCGCGAGCTCACCGGGCGCCCGCAGGACGCGGTGTCGCTGGTGTGCACCGGCCCGGTCAGCTACATCGGCCATGAGCAGCTCGCGGCGGACATCGCGCACCTGAAGAGCGCGACGCGCGGCCAGCCCGCCGAGGAAGTCTTCGTCACCGCGATCTCGCCCACCAACCTCGAGATGTACTTCGAGAACCGCTACTACAGGACCGAGGAGGAGTACCTCTTCGCGCTCGCCGCCGCGATGCGCGAGGAATACAAGGCGGTGGTGGAGGCCGGGTTCGTGCTGCAGGTGGACGATCCGCGCCTCATTACGCACTGGAACCGGGTTCCGGATCTTTCAGTGCAGGACAATCGCAAATTCATGGAGCTGCGGGTCGAGGCGCTCAACCATGCGCTGGAAGGCATCCCCGAGGAGCGCGTGCGCTTCCACACCTGCTACAGCATCAACGTGGCGCCGCGCGTGCACGACCTCGAGATGAAGCACTACGCCGACCTGATGCTCAAGGTGCGCGCGCAGGCCTACTCGATCGAGGCGGCCAATCCGCGCCACGAGCACGAATGGCATATTTGGAAGGACGTCCGGCTGCCGCAGCACAAGATCCTGATTCCCGGCGTGGTGTCGCACTGCGTGTACCAGGTCGAGCACCCCGAGCTGGTGGCCGAGCGCATCGAGCGCTTCGCCTCGGTGGTCGGCCGCAGCCGCGTGATCGCCGGCACCGATTGCGGCTTTGCCACCTCGCGCGCCGGCGACGAGGTGCATCCCGACGTGGCGTGGGCCAAGCTCGAGGCGCTGGTGCAGGGCGCCCGGATCGCGACATCGAGGCTATGGGGGCGAGGCACGGCGTAACGTAGCGTTCCTTATAGTGGGGCGCATGTCCTGGATCACGCTCGTGCTCCTGCTCGCGGTGGCGCTGCTCGGCCTGGCGATCTGGTCGATCAAGCGCCACAAGGATCCGCACCTGGTGCTCGAGTCGCGCGAGCCGCTCGAGAACCTGATGCCCTCGATCTCCGGCCTGTCGCTCGGCATGGCGATCAAGGGCAACGCCGCGGAAGTGTTCCAGAACGGCGCGTTCTTCGACGCGCTGCTCGCCGACATCGGCGCGGCGCGGCGCAGCGTGCACTTCGAGACCTTCCTGTGGAAGGAAGGCGAGCTCGGACGGCGCATGGCCGATGCGCTCGCGGCGAAGGCCCTCGAAGGGCTGAAGGTGCGCCTGGTGCTCGACGCGCAGGGCTGCCGGAACATGGGCGAGAGCGCGCTCGCGAAGATGCGCGCCGCCGGCTGCGGCGTGGCGATCTACCACCCGCGCACGCTGAAGAACATCGGCGTGATCCCGGAGCGCGACCATCGCAAGCTCTGCATCCTGGATGGCCGCGTGGCGTGGGTCGGCGGGCACTGCATCGTCGACGAGTGGCTCGGCGACGCGCAGGACCGCCACCACGTGCGCGATCTCTCGCTGCGCCTGCGCGGCCCGATCGTGCACGCGGTGCAGTCGGTGTTCAGCGAGAACTGGGTGGAGGTGACGGGCAAGCTGTTCGTCGGCGACGAGGTGTTCCCGGAGCTCGAGCCGGCGGGGGAGGTGCTGGCGCACGTGGCGAGCATCAAGCCCGAGGGCTCGGCGCCGGCGGTGAAAATCCTGCACCACACCGTGATCTGCTGCGCGCGCGAGCGGCTGTGGATCCAGAACCCGTACTTCATCCCGGAGCCCGACGCCATCGATGCCTTCGCCAGGGCGGTGCGGCGCGGCGTCGACGTGCGGATCATGGTGCCCTCGACCGAGGCCTCGGACATGCGCATCGTGCAGCACGCGGCGCACCGCAACTTCCAGCAGCTCCTCGACGCCGGCGTGCGCATCTTCGAGTACGGCCGCACCCTGCTGCACCAGAAGGTGATGACCGTGGACGGCGTGTGGTGCTCGGTGGGATCGAGCAACTTTGACGACCGCTCGTTCGAGACCAACGACGAGATCACGCTCGGCCTGCTCGACCGCGCTCTGGCGCGGCGCATGGAGGAGATCTTCGAGGCCGACCGCGCGCACTGCATCGAGCTCGACGCGGCGCGGTGGAAGCGGCGCGGCCTCGTGCACCGCGCGAAGGACAGCGCGCTCTACTTGTTCAACGAGGTCTTGTAGGTCTCGATGATGTCCACCGCCTTCAGGAACACGTCGGCCGGCGGCGTTTCCGCCCCGGCGAGCCGGACACCCAGCACCAGCGTGGAAGCGTTTCGACTATGATGCCGGCATGTCAGTTCACCCGCTGAAATCGCCCGCCGCCGACCCGGTTCGACAGGCGAAAATCCACCTCGCGGCCGCGCACCGCCTCGCCGTGCTGCACGAGCTCGAGGAGGGCATCGATAACCATTTCACCGTCACGGTTCCCGGCCACGAGGACCGCTACCTGATCCTGCCCTTCGGCCTGCACTGGTCGGAGGCGCGCGCGAGCGACATGATCGTGTTCGACGAGTCGGGCGCGACGCTCGAAGGCGAGGGCGTGTGCGAGCTCTCGGCGCAATGCATCCATGCGCCGATCCACCGCCTCACCGGCGCGCGCGTGGTGCTGCACACGCACCAGACCTGGGCGCTCGCGCTCAACATGCTGAAGGACAACCGCCTGGTGCCGGCGAGCCAGACCGCGGCGTTCTTCCACGGCCACGTGGCGTACGACGATACTTACGCCGGGACGGCCGATTTCGTCGAGGAAGGCGAGCGGCTGGCAAAGGTCATTGGCAGCAAGCACGTGTTATTCATGAAAAATCACGGCGTGCTGGTCACCGGCGACACGGTGGCGCAGGCCTACCGCCGCATCTACAAGCTCGAGCGCGTCTGCCGCGCGCAGGTGCTCGCCCTGTCGACCGGCCAGCCGCTCGAGATCCTGTCCGACGAGACCGTCGCGCAGGTGCAGTCGCCGCCGCAGAACGACCGCCATTCGCGCGCCGAGCGCGAGCGCCTGTTCTTCGAGGCGATGATGCGCATCCTCGACCGCGAAAATCCCGGCTACGCCGACTAGCCTGACCGAGCGCGACCGCCGCCGCGTCGCGGCGTGGTTGTTCCTTTGCGCCGCACTCGCCTTCGCCGTGGTCCTGGTGGGCGGCGTGACGCGCCTTACGCGCTCGGGGCTCTCCATCACCGAGTGGCAGCCGCTCATCGGCGCGCTGCCGCCGCTTTCGCAGGCCCACTGGGAGGCGCTGTTCGCCGCCTACCGCGACACGCCCGAGTTCCGGCTGGTGAACTTCGACATGACGCTCGAGGGCTTCAAGACGATTTTCTGGTGGGAGTACATCCATCGCCTGCTCGCGCGCACCATCGGCCTGGTTTTTCTTCTTCCCTATCTGTATTTCCTGCTGAAGAAGAAGCTCGACCGCGTGCTGGCCTGGCAGCTCGCCGGCATCTTCGTCCTGGGAGCCGCCCAGGGGGCGATGGGCTGGTTCATGGTCAAGTCGGGCCTGGTCGACGATCCGAAAGTAAGTCCGCTGCGCCTCACCGCACACCTCGGCCTCGCGCTCGCGATCTTCTCCGCCGAGCTTTGGCTAGCCATGAAGCTGCTTTCACGCAGGCCCGCGCCTTCCGACAGATTGGCGGGCGCCCTCCCGGTCATCATCTTCCTCATGGCCCTGTCGGGCGGCATGGTGGCCGGACTGCGCGCGGGCTACGCGTACAACACCTTTCCGCTCATGAACGGGCATGTCGTGCCGCCGGAAGTGATGCTGCTCGAGCCGTGGTGGCTCAACTTCGTCTACAACATGGCGACGGTGCAGCTCGTGCACCGCGCGTTCTTCTGGCTGCTGGCCGTGCTGATCCCGATCGCCTGGTGGCGCGCACGGCACACGGTGACCGGAAACGTCCTGCTAGGGGCGTTCGTGCTGCAGGCCACCTTGGGAATCACCACCTTGCTGCTCGGCGTGCCGGTCGGCTTCGGCTCCGCGCACCAGGGCGGCGCGGTGCTGTTCCTCGCCGCGGCGCTATGGCACGCGCACGCGAAAAAAGGATCCAGACGCCTTCCTAGGACATCGGGTTCGCCGGCGGCGCATCACCCGGCAGCGGAATGAACTCGGCGTGGTCGAGGTCGGGCAGCTTCATGCGCCCGGCGCGCCAGTCGGCCTTTGCCTGCTCGATGCGCTCGCGCGAGGAGGAGACGAAGTTCCACTCGATGAAGCGCGGGCCGACCGGCTCGCCGCCGATCGCGATCACGGTCGATCGGCTGAGCGCGCGGATGGCTGCGGCGCCGGGCGCGAATACCGCCATGCGGGTCGCCTCGATGCGCTGGCCGTCCGCCTCGATCGCGCCGGACGCCACGTACACGGCCCGCTCGGAATATTCCGGCAAGGAAAAAGCCGACCCGGCTTCCAGCTCGCAGTGAAGATAGAACAGCGGCGAGTGCACCGGCACCGGCGCCCCGACGCCGAATGCTTCGCCCGCGACCAGGCGCACGTTTTTCTCCACCAGCGGCAGCTCGGCATGATGCGAGAACGACGGCTCGGCCTCTTCCTTGCCGTCGGGTAGCGCCACCCACGCCTGGATGCCGTCCATGTGGCCGCCTTCGCGGCGCGCGCGCTCGAAGCGCTCGGAGTGCGTGATGCCGCGCCCGGCGGTCATCCAGTTCACCTCGCCGGGGCGGATCGGCTGCTCGGAGCCCACGCTGTCGCGATGCATGATCTCGCCGGCGAGGAGATAGGTGAGCGTGGAGAGGCCGATGTGCGGATGCGGGCGCACGTCGACCGAGCGCGGGATGCCGGGCGGGAAGTCGACCGGCCCCATGTGGTCGAAGAACACGAACGGTCCCACCATGCGGCGCCGGGCGCTGGGCAGCACGCGCCCGACCTCGAAGCCGCCCAGGTCGCGGCGGCGCTGGTCGATCACGATCTCGATCATCGTCACAGCATATTTCTTGCACGGCCGTTCGGCCATGACCCGCGCGCTTTTCTTTTCGTTAGTGCTGCTGGCGACAAGCCATGTCGCCGCGCAAGCCTGCATGCCCATCGAGACTCGCGCGCCGAACGCGCCCGAGCAGCGTCCCGCCTTCCAGGGCCAGACCCGCGCGTGCCAGGACAAGTCGAATGTCCCTTTCGAGGTCGCGGTCCTGGCAAAGGGATTGGAGAAGCCTTGGGCGGTGGAGCCGCTTCCGGGCGGCGATCTGCTGGTGACGGAGAAGCCCGGGCGGCTGCGCATCGTCTCGGCCAAAGGCGAGCTCGGCAAGCCGATCGCCGGCCTGCCGAAGGTCGACGCGCGCGGGCAGGGCGGCTTGCTCGACGTGGCGCTCAGCCCGAAGTTCGATTCCGACCGCACCATCTTCTTCAGCTACGCCGAGCCGCGCCAGGGCGGTAACGGCACCGCGGTCGCGCGCGCAGTCCTCGGCGACAGCGCGCTCAAGGAAGTGAAGGTGATCTTCCGGGTGACGCCGACCTACAACGGCACCATGCACTACGGCTCGCGCCTCGCGTTCGGTCCGGACGGCATGCTTTACGTGAGCACCGGGGAGCGCTCGGACGCGCCGATGCGCAAGTACGCGCAGGACCCGAACAGCACGCTCGGCAAGATCGTGCAGCTCGCGCCCGACGGCTCGCGCTCGCGGATCTGGAGCATGGGTCATCGCAACGTGCAGGCGATGGCGTTCGATCCGCAGGGCCGGCTCTGGGTCGTCGAGCACGGCACGCGTGGCGGAGACGAGCTCAACCTCGTGCAGGAGGGCAAGAACTACGGCTGGCCGCTCGTCGCTTACGGCCACGAGTATTCAGGCCAGCCGATCGCCGGCTCGGTCACGGCGAAGCCCGGCTACGAGCAGCCGGTGTACTACTGGGACCCGGTCATCGCTCCGTCGGGCGCGCAGTTCTATACCGGCGACGCATTTCCGCAGTGGCGCGGCAGCCTGTTCGTCGGCGGGTTGAAGGACAAGGAGCTCGTCCGCCTGCGCATGGAGAACGGAAAAGTCACCGGCGAAGAGCGACTGCTCGACGACCGCGGGCAGCGCATCCGCGACGTGCGCCAGGGACCCGACGGCGCGCTTTACATCGTGACCGACGAAAACCCCGGAGAACTATGGAAGCTGGTCCCTCAAGGCTTCAAAGCTTCCAGCAGCCCCGGAAATACCTTCGGCGTGGCGCAGGCGATCTCGCCTTTTTCGAGATAGCCCTCGTCGCCGCGCAGGTCGGCTACCAGCCCGCCGGCCTCGAGGATCATGAGGGCGCCGGCGGCCATGTCCCAGGGCGAAAGCCCCATCTCCCAGAACGCATCGAGCCGGCCGCACGCCACGTAGGCGAGGTCGAGCGCCGCGGCGCCGGCGCGGCGCACGCCGGCCGCGGCCTGCATGACGGTCTTCAGCTGGCCGGTGTAGAGGTCGATGCGGCCGGTCTCCTTGAACGGGAAGCCGGTGCCGACCAGCGCGTCGCCCAGGCGCGTGCACTTGGAGACGCGAATGCGCCGGTCGTTGAGGAACGCGCCGCGGCCCTTCGAAGCGGTAAAAAGCTCGTTGCGAACCGGGTCGTAGATCACGCCGTGCGCGAGCGCCTCGCGGTGGCGGATGGCGATCGACACGCAGTACTGCGGGAAGCCGTGGATGAAGTTGGTGGTGCCGTCGAGCGGGTCGATCACCCACTGGTACTCGGCCTGGCCGCTCGCGCCCGACTCCTCGGCGAGGAACGCGTGCTCGGGATACGCCTTGCGCACGATGTCGATGATCGCCTCTTCCGCGGCCTGGTCGACCTTGGTGACGAAGTCGTTGCGCTGCTTGGCGCGCACCTCGAACCCGCCGCCGTCGAGCGCGGCGCGGTTGATGATCGAGCCGGCGCGGCGCGCGGCGCGCACCGCGATGTTCAGCATGGGATGCATGGGCCGCATTGTAGGGTGAGAGAGTCTTTATCATTCGGCATGATCCGGATCGTCCTTTGCCGCCCGAGCCATCCGGGCAACATCGGCTCCGCCGCGCGCGCGATGAAGACCATGGGGCTCAGCGACCTGCGCCTGGTCGCGCCCGAGCGCTTTCCCGCCAAGGAAGCCGACTGGATGGCCACCAATGCGGTCGATGTGCTCGAGAACGCCGTGGTTCATAAGGGCTTGATTGATGCCATCAAGGACTGCGAGGCGGCGTTCGCCATGTCCGCTCGCGGGCGCGAATGGTCCCCGCAGGTGCTCGACGTGAGGACCGCCGCGGCGCGCGCCACCGGGATCGACGGCCCGGTGGCCTTCGTGTTCGGCAACGAAGTCGCCGGCCTCACCAACGAGGAGATGTTCGCCTGCCAGCACCTGGTGCACATCCCGGCCAACCCCGAGTTCAGCTCGCTCAACCTCGCGCAGGCGGTGCAGGTGGTGGCCTACGAGCTGCGCATGTGCCGCGACCTGGCGATTCCGTTCGCGCGGGTGGAGAAGCGCGCTACGGTCGAAGATCTCGAAGGGCTGTATGCACACCTGGAAGCAGCCGCGGTGGCGAGCGCGTTCATGACGCCGCAATCGAGGCTGCGCGAGCGCTGGCGGCGGCTTTTCTCCCGCGTGCCAGCCCTCGAGCGCGAGGAAGTGAATATCATGAGGGGGCTCTTGAAAGCGCTACTGGAGAAAGGGGCCAAGAAGTGACGCGGAGGTGGATCGCACCGATAGCGGTGCTCTGCGCGTTCATGGCATGGACCGGGTCGGCGCAGCCGCAGCCGCAGCTCGCACGCGTCGGCGTCGTCTCCCCGGGCTCGCCACCCCTCGGGCCGCTCGAGGCCTTTCGGGCTGGCCTGCGCGAGTCCGGCTACGTCGAGGGACGCAACCTCCAGATCGAGTGGCGTTTCGCCGAAGGCCGCAACGATCGCTTGGCGGCGCTGATCGAAGATCTCGCGCGGGCCAAAGTCGACGTGATGTTCGTCGTGAACACCCAGGCCGCGCAGGCGGCAAAGAAGGCCGCCGGCCGGATACCGGTGGTCTTCGCGCGCGTGTCGGATCCGACGCGCACCGGTCTGGTCGCGAGCCTGTCGCGGCCGGGCGGCAACATGACCGGCATCTCCAACGTTGCCGACGAGCTTGGCGCGAAGCGCATCGAGACGCTGAAAACGCTCGTCCCGCAGATCTCGAAGCTCGTGGTCCTGTGGAACTCCGGCAATCCTGGCGTCGCCTTGATCCTGCGGGAGTTGGAGAAAGCGAGCCCGGCGCTGCGCGTCAGGATTCAGGGCGTGGGAGTGGGGGGCAGGGACGATTTCCCGGTGGCGTTCGCCACAATCCGGGCGAGCAAGGCCGACGCGCTCTTTGTCCTGGACGATCTGCTGATCACGTCCTACCGCTCCGAGATCCTCGCTTTCGCCGCCGATCAGCGTCTGCCGGTGATGTCGCTGTACGAGGAATTCGTGGAGAACGGGGGACTGCTTTGCTACGGCCCGAGCATCGAAGGCATGTACCGCCGGGCTAGCTGGTACGTCGACCGCATCCTGAGGGGCGCGAAGGCCGGTGAGCTGCCGGTCGAGCAGCCGGCGGCGTTTGAGCTCGTTATCAATCTGAAAACCGCCAAGGCTCTGGGCCTTACCATCCCCGGGGACGTGCTGACCCGGGCCAGCAAGGTCTATCGGTGAGCATGAGTCGGCAGCATGACTGCAGTGCCCGGCCGGAATAGTTGATCGTTTTAGTCGGAAACTCATAGAATGGGTCCATGCTGAGCAAGCTGCGCGGCGACATCGAGTGCATCCGCGACCGCGATCCCGCGGCGCGAAGCACGTTCGAGGTGCTGACCTCGTACCCGGGGCTGCACGCGATCTACATCCACAAGCTCGCGCATTGGTTCTGGCTGCGCGGGCTGCGCTGGCTCGGCCGCTTCACGTCGCACCTGGGCCGCTGGCTGACCGGCATCGAGATTCACCCCGGCGCGAAGATCGGCTCGTGCGTGTTCATCGACCACGGCATGGGCGTGGTGATCGGCGAGACCGCCGAAGTCGGCGACGGCTGCACCATCTACCAGGGCGTGACGCTCGGCGGCACATCGCTGGAGCCTGGGACCAAGCGCCACCCGACGCTCGGCGCCGGCGTGATCGTCGGTGCCGGGGCGAAGGTGCTCGGCGGCTTCACCGTCGGTGACGGCGCGCGCATTGGCCCCAACGCCATCGTGGTGAAAGAAGTGCCGCCGGGCGTGACCATGGTCGCGCCCTTGGCGCGCAGGCTGGAGAAGGCGGGCACGCGGGAAGCGGAGCGCTTTTCCGCCTACGCGGTGGTCCAGGAGAACGACGATCCCTACGCCAAGGCGATCCAGCAGCTCGTCGAGCATTCGCAGGAGCTGGAGCGCAATCTCGAGGACCTGAGAGAGAAGCTCGCGCGGCTCGAAAACGCCGATCGCGACCAGCAGCTCCGCGTCGTTAAATAGCCGAATAACTCGCTGAATTCCCGGTGGAACTTAATCCGACAGATTTAGTCGGATTAAGGTATACTTGACCACATTAATCGGGTATTGGAACCATCATGAGACTCACTACGAAGGGAAGGTTCGCGGTCACTGCGATGGTCGATCTGGCGCTGCGGCAAAACCGCGGCCCGGTGACGCTCGCCGCGATCAGCGAGCGCCAGCACATTTCGCTGTCGTACCTCGAGCAGCTGTTCGGCAAGCTGCGCCGCGCGTCGCTCGTGTCGAGCGTGCGCGGGCCCGGCGGCGGCTATAACCTCGCGCAGCCCGCGGCGCAGGTGACGGTGGCGGACATCGTGAGCGCGGTGGACGAGCCGCTCGACGCCACGCAGTGCGGCGGCAAGGAAAATTGCCACGACGAGAAGCGCTGCATGACCCACGACCTGTGGGCCACGCTGAACGAGAAGATGTACGAGTACCTCTCGTCGGTGACGCTCGCCGACCTGGTCGCCCACCAGAGCGGCAAGCCCGTTTCGGTGATCAAGGACTTCCGCAAGCCCGAGGAAAAAGTCGCGGCATGAAACTGCCCATCTATCTCGACTATTCCGCGACCACCCCGGTCGATCCGCGCGTGGCCGAGAAGATGATTCCGTACCTCACGGAATTCTTCGGCAACGCGGCGAGCCGCTCGCATGCGTTCGGCTGGAAAGCCGAGCAGGCGGTGGAAGAGGCGCGCGCCCACGTTGCGGCGCTGATCAACGCCGACCCGAAGGAGATCGTCTGGACCTCCGGGGCGACCGAGGGCAACAACCTCGCGATCAAGGGCGCGGCGCAGTTCTACAAGACCAAGGGCAAGCACATCATCACGCAGAAGACCGAGCACAAGGCGGTGCTCGACACCTGCCGCGAGCTGGAACGCCAGGGCTTTGAGGTGACCTACCTCGAAGTTCAGGAAAATGGCATCGTGGACCTGGCGAAGTTCGAAGCCGCCATTCGCCCCGACACCATCCTCGCCTCGATCATGATGGTGAACAACGAGATCGGCGTGATCCAGCCGGTGTGGCAGATCGCCGAGATCTGCAAGAAGAAGGGCGTGATCTTCCATTGCGACGCGGTGCAGGGCGCCGGGCGGGTGGAGATCGACATGCAGAAGCTGAAGGCCGATCTGCTCACCATCACCGCGCACAAGATCTACGGGCCGAAAGGCATCGGCGCGCTCTACGTGCGCAGGAAGCCGCGCGTGCGCATCGAGGCGCAGATCCACGGCGGCGGCCACGAGCGCGGCTTCCGCTCCGGCACGCTCGCCACGCACCAGATCGTCGGCTTCGGCGAGGCGGCGCGCCTGGCGAAGGCCGAGATGGCGACCGAGAACGAGCGCATCCGCGCGCTGCGCGACCGCCTGCTGCGGGGCATCCGGGACGTCGAGGAAGCGTACGTGAACGGCGACCTCGAGAGCCGCATCCCGCACAACCTGAACGTGTCGTTCAACTTCGTCGAGGGCGAGTCGCTGATCATGGCGGTGAAGGACCTCGCCGTGTCGTCGGGCTCGGCGTGCACCTCGGCGTCGCTCGAGCCGTCCTACGTGCTGCGTGCGCTGGGGCGCTCGGACGAGCTCGCGCACAGCTCGATCCGCTTTACGCTCGGCCGCTTCAGCACCGAAGAGGAAATCGACTACGCGGTAGACTTGATCAAGAAGAAGGTGGCGAAGCTGCGCGAGCTCTCGCCGCTCTGGGAGATGCACAAGGAAGGTATCGACCTGAATTCCGTGCAATGGGCAGCACACTAGGAGTCCGAAATGGCATACAGCGACAAAGTCATCGATCACTACGAGAACCCGAGAAACGTGGGCTCGTTCGACAAGGCCGACGGCGCGGTGGGCACCGGCATGGTCGGCGCGCCGGCGTGCGGCGACGTGATGAAGCTGCAGATCAAGGTCGGCGCGGACGGCCGCATCGAGGACGCGCGCTTCAAGACCTACGGCTGCGGCTCGGCGATCGCCTCCAGCTCGCTGGTCACCGAGTGGGTGAAGGGCAAGACGCTCGACGAGGCGGCGACGATCAAGAACACCGAGATCGCGCAGGAGCTGTCGCTGCCGCCGGTGAAGATCCACTGCTCGATCCTCGCCGAGGACGCCATCAAGGCGGCGGTCGAGGATTACAAGAAAAAGCACGCCAAATAATGGCCATCACGCTCACCCAGAACGCAGCCGGGCACGTGCAGCGCTCGCTGGCCAAGCGCGGCAAGGGCGTCGGCCTGCGCGTCGGCGTGCGCACCTCGGGCTGCTCCGGCCTCGCTTACAAGCTGGAGTTCGCCGACCAGCTCAACCCCGGCGATGTCGAGTTCGAGAGCCACGGCGTCAAGGTCGTGGTCGACCCCAAGAGCCTGCAGTTCATCGACGGCACCGAGCTCGACTACACGCGCGAGGGGCTGAACGAGGGCTTCAAGTTCCGGAACCCGAAGGTGAAGGACGAGTGCGGCTGCGGAGAGTCGTTTAACGTCGCCTAGCCATTTCGAACTGTTCGGGCTCGCGCCGGCGTTCGCCGTGGACACCGAAGCCCTCGAGCGCTCCTACCGCGAAATCCAGTCGCACGTGCATCCCGACCGCTTCGCGCACGCCGGCGATGCCGAGCGGCGCGCCTCCCTGCAGTGGACCACGCGCGTCAACGAGGCTTTCCGGGTGCTCAAGAACCCGGTCAGCCGCGCGAAGCATCTCTTGGAGCTGCACGGCGTGGACGTCGCGTTCGAGACCAACACCGCGATGCCGCCCGAGTTCCTGATGCAGCAGATGGAGCTGCGCGAGGCGCTGGACGACGCGAAGGACGCCGCGCAGCTGGACGATCTCCGGACGCAGCTGGCCGCTGCGCGCTTTTCACTCGAAAAAGAGATCGGCCAGGCGCTCGACGTGAGCAAGGATTATGGGAGCGCGGCGGGCCTCGTGCGCAAGCTGCAATTCCTCCACCGCCTCGACGAGGAGATCGACGCGGCCTACGAGGCGATGGACTGATGGCACTCCTGCAGATTTCCGAACCCGGCCAATCCCCCGAGCCGCACCAGGCGCGGCTCGCGGTCGGCATCGACCTCGGCACCACCAATTCGCTCGTCGCCGCGGTGCGCAGCGGCATCCCGGTGGTGCTGCCCGACGCGCAGGGGCGGCCGCTCCTGCCGTCGATCGTGCGCTACCACGCCGATGGGCGGGTGGACGTCGGCTACGCCGCGCAGGCGAAGCAGTCCGACGATCCGAAGAACACCATCGTCTCGGTGAAGCGCTTCATGGGGCGCGGGGTGAAGGACGCGGCGCACGCCGAGAACGCGCCGTACGATTTCGTCGACGCTCCGGGCATGCTGCAGCTGCGCACCGTGGCCGGCGTGAAAAGCCCGGTCGAGGTTTCTGCCGAAATACTGAAAGTGCTGCGCCAGCGTGCGGAGCTGTCCCTGCAGGGCAATCTCTACGGCGCGGTGGTCACCGTGCCGGCGTATTTCGACGACGCGCAGCGCCAGGCCACGAAGGACGCGGGCCGGCTTGCCGGGCTGAATGTGCTCCGGTTGCTGAACGAGCCGACCGCCGCGGCGATCGCCTACGGCCTGGAGAATGCGGCCGAGGGCATCTACGCGGTGTACGACCTGGGCGGCGGGACGTTCGACATCTCCATCCTGAAGCTGTCGAAGGGCGTGTTCGAGGTGGTCTCCACCAGCGGCGACTCGATGCTCGGCGGCGACGACTTCGACCAGCGCGTGTTCTGCTGGGCGGTGGAGCAGGCCAAGCTGCCGCCGCTCGAGGCGCGCGACATGCGCCGGCTGCTCGTCAAGGCGCGCGAGGCGAAGGAGCACCTCACGCTGCACGGCGAGGCGCCGATCACGGCCAGGCTCTCCACCGGCGACGTGGTGGACCTGGTGCTGAGCACCGAGGATTTCTGCAACATCACGCAGACGCTGGTGCAGAAGACCCTGAATCCGGTGCGCAAGGCGCTGCGCGACGCGGGCCTGCGCGCCGAGGAGGTAAAGGGCGTGGTCATGGTGGGCGGTGCGACGCGCATGCCGCAGATCCAGCGCGCGGTGGGCGAGTTTTTCCGCCGCGATCCCCTCAACAACCTCGACCCGGACCGGGTGGTCGCGCTCGGCGCGGCGATGCAGGCCAACGTGCTGGCCGGCAACAAGCCGCAGGGCGAGGACTGGTTGCTGCTCGACGTGATCCCGCTCTCGCTCGGCCTCGAGACCATGGGCGGGCTTACCGAGAAGATCATCCCGCGCAACACCACCATCCCGGCCGCGCGCGCGCAGGAGTTCACCACCTTCAAGGACGGCCAGACCGGCATGAGCATCCACGTGGTGCAGGGCGAGCGCGAGCTGGTGTCCGACTGCCGCTCGCTCGCGCGCTTCGAGCTGAAGGGCATCCCGCCGATGGCGGCCGGCGCGGCGCGCATCCGCGTCGCCTTCCAGGTCGACGCCGACGGCCTGCTTTCGGTCACCGCCACCGAGAAGACCACCGGCGTGGAGGCCTCGGTGGCGGTCAAGCCTTCCTACGGTCTCGGCGACGCCGACATCGAGCGCATGCTGCGCGATTCCGTCGACCACGCGAAGGAGGACGTGCACGCGCGCGCGCTCGCCGAGCAGCGCGTCGACGGGCAGCGCCTGATCGAAGCCACGCGGGCGGCGCTGGCGGCGGACGAGAAGCTTTTGACTGTGGAAGAAAAAACGGAAATTCAGACCGCCATGCTGGAGCTGGAGAACCTTCTTTCCGGCAAGGACCACCGCAAGATCAAAAAGGCGGTCGAGGCGCTCAACCGCGCCACCGAGGAGTTCGCGGCGCGGCGCATGGACGAGGGAATCAGGCGCGCGCTCGCCGGGCGCAAGATCGGCAGCCTGTAGATGCCGAAGCTCAAGGTGCTGCCGGGACACCCGATCTGCCCGCAGGGCGCGGAGATCGACGCGAAGCCGGGCGTGTCGATCTGCGACACGCTGCTCGAGAACCACATCGACATCGAGCACGCCTGCGAGAAGCAGTGCGCGTGCACCACCTGCCACGTGCTCGTGCGCCAGGGCTTCGACTCGCTCGAGCCGGCGCAGGAGAAGGAGGAGGACATGCTCGACAAGGCCTGGGGCCTCGAGGCGCAGTCGCGCCTCTCGTGCCAGGCCAAGGTCGGCGACGAGGATCTGGTGATCGAGATCCCGAAATACACCATCAACTACGAGCGCGAGGGCGGAGCAAAGAAATGAAATGGACCGACACGCAAGAGATTGCGATCGCCCTGTCGGACGCCCATCCCGACCAGGACCCGAAGGCGGTGAACTTCGTCGACCTCTACAAGTGGGTGATGGCGCTGCCGGAGTTCAGCGACGATCCGAAGCGCTGCGGCGAGAAGATCCTCGAGGCCATCCAGCAGGCCTGGATCGACGAAGCTGACTGACCCCGAGGTGTTGCGCTAGCAGGCGCCGTAGGTACGATTCCAGACGCCGTTGTCGCAGCGATACTGGGCGCGGTCCTGGCAGGACGTGGCGCCGTGGCTGTAGGCTTGCGACGCGTAGATGCAGCTCGCCGAGGACGCGCCGCTCGCGGCCGGCGTGACGACCGTGGCCGGCGGAGTGACATAGACCGGCCGTTCGATCACGGTTTCTTTCACCGGCCGGCTGCAACCGGCGAGTGCGGCGGCCGCAATGAATACAAGGGCGATCGATCGCTTCATGGAACCTCCTAAGTGGGTAAGACCTTGAGCGAGCAGCAAGTTATGGGCCCGCGGGTCGCCGTGCTGGGCTTCCACCTGGAGAGCAATTCGTTCGCGCCGGTGAGCGGCGAGGCGCATTTCCGCTCGCTTTGCTACGTGGAAGGCGACGCGATCACGCGCGAGGCGCGCCAGCAAGTCTCGTCGCTGCCCGCCGAGGTTCCCGCGTTCTACCGCGAGATGGACCGGCTCGGGAATTGGACCCCGGTGCCGATCATCGTGACTGCGTGCGAGCCCGGCGGGCCGGTCGACGACGGGTTTTTCCAGCGCACCATTGCCGCCATGGCGGATCGATTGCGCAAAC
>DASVFV010000012.1:0-2848 GCA_036379875.1 Burkholderiales bacterium
GAGCTGCCGCTCGCGTTGCCGGTGATCCTCGCCGGGCTCAAGACTTCCGCGGTGATCAACGTCGGCACCGCGACCATCGCGGCGTTCATCGGCGCCGGCGGCTTCGGCGAGCGCATCGTGCAGGGACTCGCGCTCAACGACCATGCGGTGCTGCTCGCCGGCGCGCTGCCGGCGGCCGCGCTCGCGCTCGCGGTGCACGCGGCGTTCGAGCTCTTCGAGCGCCGGCTGGTGACACGGTAGAATAAAAATCCATGTCCCAGCTGATCGGAGTGCCGCGCGAGACCGCGGCGGGCGAGAAACGCGTCGCCACGGTTCCCGAGGTCGTCGAGAAGCTGATCAAGCTGGGCTTTCGCGTCGCGGTCGAGCCCGGCGCGGGCGAGGCGGCCAACTTCTCCGACGACAGCTACCGCAGCGCCGGCGCCGAGATCAGCGCGGAGGTCTGGCAGCGCGCCGATATCCTGTTCAAGGTGCGTGCGCCCAACGAGCAGGAGGTCGCGCGCCTGCGCGAAGGCCAGACCCTGGTGAGCTTCATCTGGCCCGCGCAGAACCCCGAGCTGATGCAGAGCCTCGCCGCGCGCAAGGTCACGGTGCTGGCGATGGACGCGCTGCCGCGCATGCTCAGCCGCGCGCAGAAGATGGACGCGCTCACCTCGATGGCGGGCGTGGCCGGCTATCGCGCCGTGATCGAGGCCGCGCATCATTTCGGCCGCTTCCTCACCGGCCAGATCACCGCCGCGGGCAAGATCCCACCGGCCAAGGTGTTCATCGCCGGCGCCGGCGTGGCCGGGCTCGCGGCGATCGGCGCCGCGGCCGGCCTCGGCGCCATCGTGCGCGCCAACGACACGCGCGCCGAGGTGGCCGACCAGGTCAAGTCGCTGGGCGGCGAGTTCGTCAAGGTCGAGTACGAGGAAGAAGGCTCGGGCGGCGGCGGCTACGCCAAGGTGATGAGCGAGGGCTTCCAGAAAGCCCAGCGCGAGATGTACGCAAAGCAGGCGCGCGAGGTGGACATCATCATCACGACCGCGCTCATCCCCGGCAAGCCGGCGCCGAAGCTCATCAGCGCCGACATGGTGCGCTCGATGAAGCCCGGCAGCGTGATCGTCGACCTGGCGGCCGAGCAGGGCGGCAACTGCGAGCTCACCGAGCCCGGCAAGGTAGTGGTCCGGCATGGCGTGACGATCGTCGGCTATACCGATCTCGTCAGCCGGCTGGCCAAGCAGTCCTCCACGCTCTATTCCACGAACCTGTTCCGCCTCACCGAGGAGCTGTGCAAGACGAAGGACGGCGTGATCAACGTCAACATGGAGGACGACGCGATCCGCGGCCTGACGGTGATCAAGGACGGCAACATCACGTGGCCGGCGCCGCCGATCAAGCTGCCTGCGCCGGCGGCGAAGCCGCCCGCGAAGGCAGCCCCCGCGAAGGCGGGGGCCCACGGCGAATCGACCGCCCCCGCCTCGGCGAAGGCGACGGCGCTCGTGTTCCTGGCCGCCGCAGTGCTGTTCTGGTTCATCGGCGCCTATGCGCCGCCCGCCTTCCTCGCGCACTTCACGGTCTTCGTGCTGGCCTGCTTCGTCGGCTACATGGTGATCTGGAACGTCACGCCGGCGCTGCATACGCCGCTCATGAGCGTGACGAACGCGATCAGCAGCATCATCGCGATCGGCGCGCTGGTGCAGGTCGCGCCGTTCGAGGGCGATCCGGGTGGGCGGCCGACCGGCTGGATCATCGGCCTCGCGGTGGCGAGCATCGCGCTTGTCGCGATCAACATGTTCGGCGGCTTCGCCGTCACGCAGCGCATGCTGCAGATGTTCCGCAAGTAGGCCATGTCCGCGACGCTGCTGACCGTCTCGTACCTCGGCGCGACCATCCTGTTCATCCTCAGCCTGGGCGGGCTGTCGAGCCCGGAGAGCTCGCGGCGCGGCAACCTGTACGGGATGATCGGCATGGCGATCGCCGTGCTCGCCACCGTGGCCGGCCCGCAGGTGAGCAAGGCCGCCTACCCGTGGATCCTCGGCGCCATGGCGCTCGGCGCGGCGATCGGCCTGTATGCGGCGCGCGCGGTGAAGATGACGCAGATGCCGGAGCTGGTTGCGCTGATGCACAGCCTGGTCGGCCTCGCCGCGGTGCTGATCGGCTACGCCAACTACATCGACCCGGCGGCGAGCGCCGGCTTCCAGGGCGCGGAGAAAACCATCCACCACGGCGAGATCTACGTCGGCATCCTGATCGGCGCGGTGACCTTTTCCGGCTCGATCATCGCCTTCGGCAAGCTCTCGGCCAAGATCAGCGGCAAGCCGATGCTGATTCCGGGGCGGCACTGGATCAACCTCGCCGGCCTGCTGGTCGTGCTGTGGTTCGGCGCGCGGTTCATCAACGCGCACGCGATCCCGGAAGGCATGACGCCGCTGGTGGTGATGACGGTGATCGCGCTGCTGTTCGGCATCCACATGGTGATGGCGATCGGCGGCGCCGACATGCCGGTGGTGGTGTCGATGCTGAACAGCTACTCGGGCTGGGCGGCCGCCGCCACCGGCTTCATGCTGTCGAACGACCTGCTGATCGTGACCGGCGCGCTGGTCGGCTCGAGCGGCGCGATCCTGTCCTACATCATGTGCCGTGCGATGAACCGCAACTTCGTGAGCGTGATCGCCGGCGGGTTCGGCACCGGGGGCGGTGCGCCGGCCGCCGCAGGCGCGGCGCCGGCGGGCGAGGTTTCGCCCATCTCCGCGCCCGAGACCGCCGAGCTGCTGCGCGGCGCGAAGAACGTAATCATCGTGCCCGGTTACGGCATGGCGGTCGCGCAGGCGCAGCACACCGTGTACGAGATCACCAAGCTGCTGCGCGA
>DASVFV010000013.1:0-12538 GCA_036379875.1 Burkholderiales bacterium
CGGCCGGCAATGCGACGCCGACGGTCTCGCCGATCGTGCGCAGCTCGCTGCCCGACTGGAACGGCGCGTCGACCAAAACCTCCTCGCCGCCGATGCGGATGCCGTAGCGCACGGTGGCGCCGAGGAATTCGCGGTGCGTGACCGGTCCGCTCATGGTGGCGCCGGCAACCGGCGCAAGTACTGCGTGCTGCGGGCGGAACACCAGCTTCTGGCCCGCCGGCACGGCGACGCCGGCACTGCCGTCGAGGATGTTGGCCGAGCCCAGGAAGCTCGCCACGAACAGGTTGGCCGGCCGCTCGTAGAGCTCCATCGGCGTGCCGACCTGCTGGATGGTGCCGGCATTCATCACGGCGATGCGGTCGCTGATCGTGTTGGCCTCTTCCTGGTCGTGGGTGACGAAGATGGTCGTCACCCCGAGCCGCTGTTGCAGCCCCCGCAGCTCGCGCCGCACGCTGACCCGCATCCTGGCGTCGAGGTTCGAGAGCGGCTCGTCGAGCAACAGCACCTTGGGCTCGATGGCGATGGTGCGCGCGAGCGCCACGCGCTGCTGCTGCCCGCCCGAAAGCTGGGCCGGCCTGCGCTGGGCGTAGTCGGAAAGCCCGACCAGCTCCAGCGCCTTGGCGACGCGGGCGTCGATCTCGGCGCGCGGCCGGCGGCGCTCCTCGAGGCCGAAGGCGACGTTCTGCGCCACAGTCATGTGCGGCCACAGGGCATAGCTCTGGAACACCATGCCGACGTCGCGCTTCCACGGCGGCAGGCCGGCCACGTCCTGGCCGTCGAGCTTCACGCGGCCGGTCTGCGCCTGGGCAAACCCAGCGATCAGCCGCAGCAGGGTGGTCTTGCCGCAGCCCGACGGGCCGAGGAAGCAGACGAACTCGCCCTGCGCGACGTCCAGGCGGATGTCGCGCAGGGCGGTGAACGAACCGAAGTCCTTACGGACTCCTTCTAGCTCAAGGTAGCTCAGCGCTTTTCGGACTTGGCGTTGTAGCGCTTGTTCCACTCCGCGAGGATGCGCTCGCGATTCTTCGCCGACCAATTGAAGTCCATCTTCACCAGGCGCTGCTCGTAGTCCTTCGGGATGTTGGCGAGCGGCTCGGCGACGCCGGGCTGCGCGGTGATGGCGAAGTTCCTGCCGTACAGGATCATGGCGTTCTTGCTCGAGGCCCAGTCGGCGAGCTTCTTCGCCGCCTCCATCTTCTTCGTGCCCTTGTGGATCGCGAACGCCTCGAGGTCCCAGCCCAGGCCCTCTTTCGGGAACACCAGGTCGATCGGCGCGCCCTTCGCCTTGTTGGTGTGCGCGCGGTACTCGAAGGAGATGCCGATCACGAACTCGCCGGTGGCCGCCTGGTTGCACGGCTTGGAGCCCGAGTGCGTGTACATGGCGATGTTCTCGTGCAGCTTGTCCATGTAGTCCCAGCCCTTCTTGTCGCCCCACATCGTGAGCCAGGCGGCGACGTCGAAGTAGCCGGTGCCGGAGGACGCCGGGTTCGGCATCACGATCTGGCCCTTGTAGACCGGCTTGGTAAGGTCGGCCCAGGTCTCGGGCTTCGGCATGTTGCGCTTCTTCGCCTCCACGGTGTTGAAGCACACCGTGGCGCCGTACACGTCCATGCCCCACCAGGCCGGCGGGTTCTTGCGGTCGCGGTACTGCATCATGATCGCGTCGAGGTTGAGCGGCGCGTACGGGATCAGCATGCCGTTCTGGTCGAGCAGCGCGAGGCCGGACGCGGCCACGCCCATCACCACGTCGGCCTGCGGGTTCGCTTTCTCGGCGAGCAGCTTGGCGATGATCACGCCGGTCGAGTCGCGCACCCAGCGGATCTCGACGTCGTTCACCTCGCGGTAGAAGCCCTGCTCGTAGGCCTTCAGCTGATCGGTCTCGAGCGCGGTGTAGACGAGGAGCTGCGTCTTCTGCGCGAGCACGCTGCCGCAGACGGCGGCGAGCGCCAGCGCGCAGGCACTATGGATGATGGCTTTCATGAATCCCTCCCCAGGAATTGAGTCTGCCGGAGAATTATGACCGTTATCGGTCCGTCGTGGCACAATCGGCGCTCGCATGATGCTGAGCGTCAACGGGCGGAACTACCGTCGCCCTTCGCGGCCGGTGGTGGTGGTCTGCGTCGACGGCTGCGAGAACGACTACCTCACCGAAGCGGCGCGCGCCGGGGTCGCGCCCTTTCTCGGGCGCATGCTCGAGCACGGCCGCCTCGCCGACTGCGTGGTGCCGAGCTTCACCAACCCGAACAACCTGTCGATCGTGACCGGGGCGCCGCCTTCGGTGCACGGCATCTGCGGCAACTACTTCTACGACCGCGAAGCCGATGCCGAGGTCATGATGAACGACCCGAAGTACCTGCGCGCCGGCACCATCCTCGCCGCGTTCGCCGACGCCGGCGCCAAGGTCGTGGTCATCACCGCCAAGGACAAGCTGCGCACGCTGCTCGGCCACAAGCTGAAGGGCACCTGCTTCTCCTCCGAGAAGGCCGACGAAGCGATGCAGAAGCTGGTCGGCATGCCGGTGCCGTCGGTGTACAGCGCCGAGCTGTCGGAATTCGTGTTCGCCGCGGGCGTGAAGCTCATGGAGCGCGACCGGCCCGACATCATGTACCTGTCGACCACGGACTACGTGCAGCACAAGGCCGCGCCGGGCACGCCGCCCGCGAACGCGTTCTACGCGATGATCGACCGCTACCTCGCCAGGCTCGACGCCGCGGGCGCCACCATCGCGCTCACCGCCGACCACGGCATGAACGCCAAGCATCGCCCCGACGGCTCGCCGGACGTGATCTACCTGCAGGACGTGCTGGACGGATGGCTGGGTGCCGGTGAATCGCGCGTGATCCTGCCGATCACCGATCCCTATGTCGTGCACCACGGCGCGCTCGGCTCTTTTGCGACCGTGTACTTGAAAGCGGACATCAAGACGCGAATTTCAAAACTTCCCGGGATCGAGGTGGTCCTCACCCGTGAAGAAGCAGCGAAGCGTTTCGAGCTGCCGCCCGAGCGCATCGGCGACCTCGTGGTCGTGAGCACCAGGCACGTGGTGATCGGCACGAGCAAGGCGAAGCACGACCTGTCGGGCCTGAAGGAGCCGCTGCGCTCGCACGGCGGCATCTCCGAGCAAAAAGTCCCGCTGCTCTTCAACCGCAAGCTGCACGGCGTGCCGGCCGGCCGGCGGCTGCGCAATTTCGACGCCTTCGACCTGGCGCTCAACCACGTCGAGGAAAAGGTGGCGGCATGAAGGTGACGGACTCGATTCGCCACGAAGGCATGCGCATCGCCGGCGAGAAGGTGCAGCGCGATCGCGTGATCGAGGTGCGCTTTCCATACACCGGCGAGGTCGTCGCCACGGTGCCCAAAGCCACGGTCGAGGACGTGAAGCGTGCGTTCCGCATCGCGCGCGAGTACAAGCCCAAGCTCACGCGCTACGAGCGCTACAAGATCCTGATGCGCGCGGGCGAGATCATCGCCAGGCGGCGCGACGAGATCGCGCGCAGCATTACGCTCGAGTCCGGCCTGTGCCTCAAGGACTCGATCTACGAGACGGGCCGCGCCTCCGACGTGCTGCTGTTCGCCGCCAACCACGCGCTGGTGGACGACGGGCAGGTGTTCTCCTGCGACCTCACGCATCACGGCAAGAGCCGCAAGGTCTACACGCTGCGCGAGCCGCTGATGGGCGCGATCTCGGCCATCACGCCGTTCAACCACCCGCTCAACCAGGTGATCCACAAGGTGGCGCCGGCGGTGGCGACGAACAACCGCATGGTGCTCAAGCCCACCGAGAAGACGCCGCTCGCCGCGCTCACGCTCGCCGACGTGCTGTACGAGGCCGGCCTGCCGCCGCAGATGCTGTCGGTGATCACCGGCGACCCGAAGGAAATCGCCGACGAGATGATCACCAACGCGGATAGCGACCTCATAACTTTTACGGGTGGAGTGCAAGTCGGCAAAACCATCGCGTCCAAGGCCGGCTACAAGCGCATGGTGCTCGAGCTGGGCGGCAACGACCCGATCGTGGTGATGGAAGACGCCGATCCGGCCAAGGCGGCCGCCCTGGCCGCCGCCGGTTCCTATAAGAACTCCGGACAGCGCTGTACCGCGGTCAAGCGCATCCTGGTGCACGAAAAAATCGCCGATGCCTTCGTTGATTCTTTAGTAAAGCAAACCAGGGAGTGGTCGTACGGCGATCCACTGGACCCGAAAGTCGATATGGGGACCGTGATCAGCGAGCAGGCGGCGAAGCTCTTCGAGGGGCGCGTCAACGACGCGTGCGAGCGCGGCGCGAAGCTCCTGGTCGGCAACAAGCGCAAGGGTGCGCTCTATTCGCCCACCGTGGTGGACCGGGTGACGCCCGAGATGGAGCTGGTGCGGGAGGAAACGTTCGGGCCCGTCTCTCCCATCCTGAGGTTCAAGGACGCCGATGAAGCGATCCGCATCGTGAACGGGACCGCGTACGGCCTGTCTTCGGGCGTCTGCACCAACCGCGTCGACTACGTGACGAAGTTCGTGTCGGAATTGAACGTCGGCACGGTGAACATCTGGGAAGTGCCCGGCTACCGCCTCGAGAGCACGCCGTTCGGCGGCATCAAGGACTCCGGGCTCGGCTACAAGGAAGGCGTGGTCGAGGCGATGAAGAGCTTCACCAACCTCAAGACTTACTCGATCCCTTGGTAGTCGACGAAATCAGGAAATTATTCGAGGAAAAGGGCGGCCGCGAATACGAGGGCGAGGGCGTCTCGCAGCTCGAGCATGCGCTGCAGGCCGCGACGCACGCCGAGCGCGCCGGCGCGCCGCCCGAGCTGGTGTGCGCCGCGCTCCTGCACGACATCGGCCACCTGCTGAACGACAAGGGCGACACGCCCACCCTGCGCGGCGTCGACGACCAGCACCAGAACGCCGCGGCGCCGTTCCTGCGCGGGCGCTTCCCGGCCGCCGTGCTGGAGCCGATCCGCCTGCACGTCGACGCCAAGCGCTACCTCTGCGCCACGCGCGCCGACTACTACGGCCGGCTCTCGGAAGATTCGAAGCGCAGCCTCGAGCTGCAGGGCGGCGTGTTCAGCGCCGCGCAGGCCGAGCGCTTCATCGCCCAGCCGCACGCTGCGGAGGCGGTGCGCGTACGGCTGTGGGACGACGCGGCGAAGACGCGCGGCGCGGCCACGCCGGACCTCGCGCATTTCGAGCCGCTGCTGCGGGAGGCATGCCTGAAATAAATGGGGACGGACCCCATTTTTCTCACCCGAGAATGAAGTGCAAACGAGAAAAATGGGGTCCGTCCCCATTTATTCATGCCGATTGAAGTAACCCTGGCGGTGCTCGGCGCGGCGCTCGCGCACGCCACCTGGAACGCGATGATCAAGTCGAGCAGGGACGCGCTGCTCGACATGACCACCGTCACGCTGGCCGCCGGCATCGTGGCGGCGCCGCTGCTCTTCTTCGCCCCGCAGCCCGCGCGCGCGTCCTGGCCCTACATCGCCGCCTCGTGCGTGCTGCATATCGGCTACTACGTGGCGGTGGTCGGCGCCTATCGCGCGGGCGACCTCTCGCACGGCTATCCCATCATGCGCGGCGTCGCGCCGCTCATCGTGAGCGTGTGCGCGCTCGCGTGGCTGGGCGAGGCGCCCACGCCGGCGGTGTGGGCCGGGGTGCTCCTCATCTGCGGCGGCGTGCTGTCGCTCGGCCTCGCCGGCTTCCACTGGCGCGAGTCGCGCGTGTCCACCGCCTGGGCGCTCGGCAACGCCGTCATCATCGCCTCGTACACGCTGGTGGACGCGGCGGGGATCCGGCTTTCCGGCAGCCCGGCCGGCTACGTGCTGTGGCTGTTCGTGCTCGACGCGCTGCCGTTTCCGCTCGCCGTGCTGCTGATCAAGAAGCGCCCGGCGCTCGAGTATGCGGCGCGCCACTGGGCGCGCGGGCTGCTCGGCGGCGTGCTGTCCGCGGGCGCGTACGGGGTCGCGTTGTGGGCCATGACGCGCGCGCCGGTCGCCGCGGTGGCGGCGCTGCGCGAGACCTCGGTGATCTTCGCCGCGCTGATCGGCGCCTGGCTCCTCAAGGAAGGGCACATCGCGCGCCGCTTGGCCGGCGCCGTCACCGTTGCGGCCGGAGTGATCGCGCTCAAGATATGAAATTCCACATAGTGATCATCGGCGGTGGAATCGTCGGCGCGAGCGTCGCCTATCACCTGGCGAAGCTCGGGCGGCGCGACATCGTGCTGCTCGAGCAGGGGCGGCTGACCTGCGGCACGACGTGGCACGCGGCCGGGCTGGTCGGCCAGATGCGCCCGAACCGCTCGATGACGCGCATGAGCCAGTACGGCATCCAGCTCTATTCGACGCTCGAGCAGGAGACCGGCCTCGCGACCGGCTGGAAGCAGTGCGGCAGCGTGAACGTGGCGAAGACGCCCGAGCGCTGGATCGTGTACCAGCGCCAGGCCGCGATGGCGCGCAGCTTCGGCATCGAGGTCCATCTCCTCACGCCGCGCGAAGCGCTCGACAAGTGGCCGATCCTGCGCATCGACGACCTGCAGGGCGCGCTGTGGTTTCCCGCCGACGGCAAGGCGAATCCCGCCGACCTCGCCATGAGCCTGGCCAAGGGGGCGAGGAATCTCGGCGTGCAGATCCGCGAAGGCGTCAAGGTTTTGTCTCTTAAACCTGGGTTTTCATTGGAGACGAGTGAGGGCCCGATCGAGTGCGAGATCGTGGTCAACTGCGCGGGCCAGTGGGCGCGCGCGCTGGGTGCGAAGAGCGGCGTGAACATCCCGCTGCATTCCGCCGAGCACTTCTACATCGTCACGGAGCCGATCCGGGGCGTGCACCCGATGCTGCCGGTGATGCGCGACCCCGACGGCTTCATCTACTTCAAGGAGGAGGTCGGCGGGCTGGTGATGGGCGGCTTCGAGCCGGTGGCGAAGCCCTGGGGCATGGACGGCATCCCGGACCCGTTCGAGTTCCAGCTCCTGCCAGAGGACTGGGACCAGTTCCAGCCGCTCATGGAGGGCGCGATCCACCGCGTGCCGGCGCTCGAGCGCGCCGGCGTGAAGATGCTGCTGAACGGCCCGGAGAGCTTCACACCCGACGGCAACTTCATCCTGGGAGAGGCGCCCGAGCTGCGCAACTACTTCGTCGCCGCCGGGTTCAACTCGGCGGGCATCGCCAACGCCGGCGGCGCCGGCAAGCTGCTCGCCGAGTGGATCGCCGGCGGCGAGGCGCCGATGGATCTGTTCGAGGTCGACGTGCGGCGCTTCGGCGCGTTCGCTGCCGACCCGAAGTGGCTGAAGGCGCGCACCGTCGAGACGCTCGGCCTGCACTACGCGATGCGCTGGCCGCGCCATGAGCTGGAATCCGGGCGGCCGCAAAAAACTTCGCCGTTGTATTCCCGATTGAAAAGCAGGAATGCTCAATTCGGCTCGAAGTTCGGCTGGGAGCGCGCCAACTACTTCGGACCGAAGATGGAGTACACGCTGGGCCGGCCGAACTGGCTCGATGCCGTGATCGAAGAGCAGCGCGCGATCCGCACTGCGGTCGGCATCCTCGACCAGACCTCGTTCGGCAAGCTGCGGGTGCGCGGACGTGACGCGCTCGCGCTGCTCGATCGCGTGTGCGCTAACCGCATCGGCCCCGGCGTGACCTACACGCCGATGCTGAACCGCAAGGGCGGCTACGAGAGCGACGTCACGGTGCAGCGCTGGGGCGACGAGGAGTTCCTGGTCGTCACCGGCGCGGCGCAGCCGGTGCGGGACCGCGCCTGGCTTCTTCGTCACAAGCGCGACGAAGATGTCGTTATCGAAGACGTAACCGATCGCTGGTCGGTGCTGTCGGTGCTGGGTCCGAAGGCGAAGGAGATCGTCGAGAACACCGATCTCGGCAGCGCGCGCAGCGTAGCCGCGTCCTACGTGGGCGGTCCGGGATACGAGCTCTATGTCCCCGTGGAGCAGGCCGCCGCGCTCTATGAGCGATTGAGCGAGAGCGGCGTGAGGGATTGCGGCTACTACGCGCTGGACGCGCTGCGCATCGAGGCGGGGCGGCGCGCGTTCGGCGCAGAGCTTTCCCCGGATTGCACCCCCTATGAAGCGGGACTCGCTTTCACCATCAGGCAGGAAAACCGCAAGCCGCCGGCGCGGCTGGAGAAGCGCCTCGTCATGTTCACGTTTCCCGCCAGCGAGCTTTTCGCCTGGGGCGGCGAGCCGATTCTGCGCAACGGTACACCGGTGGGCGAGCTCTCCTCCGTCGGCTACAGCGCCGCGCTCGAGAGCATGGTCGGCATGGGGTTCGTGCGCTCGCAGGACATCTCCGGCGACTACGCGATCGACATCTCGGGCACGCGCGTGCCCGCGCGAGCGTCGCTCAAGGCACCCTGGCTCGGCTGAAGTAATCGAGCGCTACCAGCGCCGCATCGACGGTCAATTCGTCCGTGTCGCGCGCAAGGCGCAGCGCTTCGCCGAGCGGCACGAGCCGCACTTCCGCCACCTCGCCGTCCTGGTTCTTCGGCGTGAAGTCGCGCGGCAGCTCGAGGTCGTAGACCCGGATCACCTCGCATTGCACGCCTTCGGGAACCTCGCGCACCAGCTCGATGGTGCCGCCGCGCTTCGCGCGCCGCGCAAGGCCGGCCTCGATGCCGGCTTCTTCCCATGCCTCCTTGACGAGGATCTGCTCATGGGAAAGGCCGGCGGTCATTCCCCCGCCGACCAGGTTGTCGAGCATGCCCGGATCGGTCGGCTTGGTTTCGGAGCGGCGCGCGAGCCACATGCCGTCGCCCGCGACGGCGTTCACATGCACGGCCTGGGTCGCGAAGCCGAACGGCCGCGCCGCGGCGCGCTCGACCTCGAACGCATCGGCGATGCGATAGCGCTCGTTGCGCCAGCCCGGGATGAAGCCTTCTTCGGCCAGCTGCTCCACCACGGGCGACAGCGCTTCCGGCTTCAGCAAGTTGACTCTCTCGGGAGTAGAGGCGAACACCTCGGGCCAGCTTCCCAGCCGCGCCGCGAGCTCCGGACGCAGCCAGCCGATGCGCCTGCGCCCGGAGAAGAGCGGAACGAAGAGCTCGGGCCGGAAGCGGATGCGGCGCTGCAGGCCCGGCGGCAGGGGCTTCACCAATCCATTTTAAGTGTTGTATAGTCGGGTCCATGCAACAGGCGATCTTCGCTCTCCTCTCGCTCGCGCTCCTCGCGCTGGGCGGCCTGCTGCTGCGCCCCGCGCGCTAAATACTCCTGCCTACAATCCGTGCTGTGACCAGGCCCGAAACCGGGGCCAAGGGATCCTTCTATGCGTAAAGACAATTTGATCATCTTCGACACCACCATGCGCGACGGCGAGCAGAGCCCCGGCGCGTCCATGACGCGCGACGAGAAGCTGCGCATCGCGCGCGCGCTGGAGCGCATGAAGGTGGACGTGATCGAGGCCGGCTTCCCGGCCTCCTCCAACGGCGACTTCGAGGCGGTGAAGGCCATCGCCGGGGCGATCCGCGAGTCGACGGTGTGCGGCCTGTGCCGCGCCAACGACCGCGACATCCAGCGCGGCATCGACGCGCTGAAGGACGCCAAGGGGCCCTGGCGCATCCACACCTTCATCGCCACCAGCGCGCTGCACATGGAGAAGAAGCTGCGCATGACGCCCGAGCAGGTGCTGGAGCAGGCGAAGCAGTCCGTTCGTTTTGCCAAGCGCGCCTGCCCGGACGTCGAGTTCTCGCCCGAGGACGGCTCGCGCTCGGACGTGGACTTTCTCTGCCGCGTGCTCGAGGCGGTGATCAAGGAGGGCGCGACCACCATCAACATCCCGGACACGGTCGGCTACGCGGTTCCCCAGCAATTCGGGGAATTCATAAAACAATTAAGAACCAGAATTCCGAACTCGGACAAGGCGGTGTGGAGCGTGCACTGCCATAACGACCTCGGCATGGCGGTGGCGAACTCGCTCGCCGCGGTGCAGATCGGCGGCGCGCGCCAGATCGAGTGCACCATCAACGGCCTGGGCGAGCGCGCGGGCAACACCTCGCTCGAGGAAGTGGTGATGGCGGTGCGCACGCGCAAGGACTTCTTCGGGCTGGAAACCGGCATCGATGCCACGCACATCGTCCCGACCTCGCGCCTGGTGTCGCAGATCACCGGCTTCGTGGTGCAGCCGAACAAGGCGGTGGTCGGCGCGAACGCCTTCGCGCACGCCTCGGGCATCCACCAGGACGGCGTGCTGAAGGCGCGCAACACCTACGAGATCATGCGCGCCGAGGACGTGGGCTGGAGCACCAACAAGATCGTGCTCGGCAAGCTGTCGGGCCGCAACGCGTTCAAGCAGCGCCTGAAGGAGCTCGGCATCGACCTCGAGAGCGAGGACGCCTACAACAAGGCGTTCCAGCGCTTCAAGGACCTCGCCGACAAGAAGGCCGAGATCTTCGACGAGGACCTGCAGGCCCTGGTCGCGCAGGAGGCCGGCAAGTCGTCCGACGAGCAGTGGAAGCTGGTGACCATGAACCAGGCGAGCGGCATGGGCGAGCGTCCCCATGCCTCTGTCGTTCTTTTGGAAAACAAAGTCGAAAAGCGCGCGGATGCGCAAGGCGACGGCCCGGTCGACGCGACCTTCAAGGCGATCGAGAGCCTGGCCAGGAGCGGCGCGGAATTGCTGCTCTATTCCGTGAACGCGGTGACCACCGGCACCGAGTCGCAGGGCGAGGTGACGGTGCGCCTGTCCAAGGGCGGGCGCATCGTGAACGGCGTGGGCGCCGATACCGACATCGTGGTCGCGTCGGCCAAGGCCTACATCAGCGCGCTCAACAAGCTCGAGAGTAAGATCGAACGCCTGAACCCACAGCACCAGCTGTAGGACAAGAACAGGGGGGCGGATGCGCGACAAGATCGATCGACTCGGCCAGGGACTGGTCGACGGGTTTCATTACCTCGCGCTGTTCGCGATCGGCGGCGCGATCGTCTGGTCCGCGGTGTACTCGTTCATCGGCATGGCGGCCAAGGGCTACGCCTCGATCGACGACATCCTGCTGCTGTTCATCTACCTCGAGCTCGGCGCGATGGTCGGCATCTACTTCAAGACCAACCACATGCCGGTGCGCTTCCTGATCTACGTGGCGATCACCGCGCTGGTGCGGCTGCTGGTCGGCGACATCGCCACCCACCACCAGCTCAACTGGGGCATCGTCATGGTGTCGGGCTCGATCCTGCTGCTGGCGTTCGCCAACCTGGTGGTGCGCTACGGCTCGGCGCGCTATCCGTCGCCGAGCGTGCCCGAGAACGTGCGCGGATGAGGCTGCTCGCGCTCGCGGCGTTGTGCTGCGCGGCCTTCCCGGCCGCGGCGCAGATGTACAAGTGCGTGGACGCCCGCGGCGTCACGCACTACACCGACAAGCCGCTCACCTCGGGCTGCAAGAGCGAGAAGGTCGACATCCAGGCCAGCCCGCCGCTCGGCGGCGGCGCGGCGCCGCGAGCGCCGCAGAGCTTCGCCGGGCAGGACGCCGAGTTCAAGCGCCGCCAGATCGAGCGCGACGAGGCCGAGCAGCAGCAGAAGCAGCAGTTCGAGCTGCGCTGCGCGAAGCTGCGCAACGAGTACGGCGTGCTGGCCACCGGCGGGCGCGTCTTCCAGCGCAACGCGCTGGGCGAGCGCGTGTACCTCGAGGACGCGATGCGCGACGCGCGGCTCGCGCAGCTCAAGGAAGAGATGCGCCGCTGCCCGTGAAGCGCAGGACCTGGCTTTTCGTGCCCGGCGCCGACCCGGCCGCGCACCGGGCCGCCGCCCGGAGCGGCGCCGACGTCATCATGCTCGACCTCGAGGACTTCACGCCGCCCGAGCTGCGCCCCAAGGCGCGCGAGCTCTCGCGCGAGGTGTTCGACCGCTGGCGCGAGGCCGGCGCCGCCGCCGCGGTGCGCATCAACCCGCTCGAGAGCGGCGGCCTGGAGGACCTGCTCGGCGTGCTGGCCGGGCGGCCCGACATCATCCTGATGTCGAAGGTGGTCTCGCCCGAGCAGGTCATGGCGCTCGACAAGGCGACCGGCAGCTCGGTCGAGCTGGTGCCGAACGTCGAGACCGCGGCCGGCCTGATGAACACCTTCCAGATCGCCACGGCGAGCCCGCGCGTGAGCGCGCTGCTCGTCGCGAGCGAGGACATGGTCGCCGACCTCGGCACCGCGCGCAGCCGCAAGGGCGAGGAGCTCGCCTACGTGCGCGGCCGCTTCCTCGTCGAATGCCGTGCGGCCGGCGTCGAGGCGATCGACGCGCCGTACACCTTCAGTGACGTAAAGGGCGCAGTGGCGGATGCGCGCTACGGCAAGCGCCTGGGCTACCGCATGAAGAGCCTGGTCGATCCCTCGCACGCGAAGGCCATCAACCGGATTTTTTCCGTTGACCGCAAGCAGCTAAGCAAGGCCCGCCGCATAGTAGAAGCCTTCGAAAAGGCCCGCAGGGCAGGCAGGGAACGCGCGAAGGTCGACGGCGCGCTGATCGAGGTGCCGATCTACGCCGCCGCAAAACGGCTTATCGAGTCAGCCGGGCATACGCCACCGCGGCGGCAAAGAAAAGCAGGCTGAGGACGATCTCGGTTCCGG
>DASVFV010000014.1:0-55874 GCA_036379875.1 Burkholderiales bacterium
TCGTTCTCGACCGTGAAGTTCGGCTTGGTCTTGAAGCCGAACATCATCGCGGTCAGGTTGCTCGGGAACGAGCGCACCGTGACGTTGAAGTCCTGCACCGACTTGATGTAGCGGTTGCGCGCCACCGCGATGCGGTTCTCCGTGCCCTCGAGCTGCGCCTGCAGGTCGCGAAAGTTCGCGTCGGACTTGAGCTGCGGATAGTTCTCCGCCACCACCAGGAGGCGCGACAGCGCGCCGGTCAGCTCGCCCTGCGCCTGCTGGAAGCGCTGGAATGCCTCCGGATTGTCGACCAGCTCGGGCGTGGCCTGGATCGAGCCGACCCGGGCACGCGCCTCGGTGACGCGCGTCAGCACCTCCTTCTCCTGGTTGGCGAAGCCCTGCACGGTGGCCACCAGGTTCGGCACCAGGTCGGCGCGCCGCTGGTACTGGTTCAGCACCTCCGACCATGCCGCCTTGATCTGCTCGTCGCCGCTCTGCAGCGTGTTGTAGCCGCAGCCGGACAGCATCAGGACCGCAATCAGCGCCAAAGCTCTCGTCATCGGTTCTTCTCCTTCTCCTTGGGCAAGCCCAAACGCTCCACCATCGCCATCACCGCCCGGATCTGCGGCGCATCCTTCGTCGCGTATGCCGAACCGCTGTAGCCCCACCAGTCCCAGCACCCGCGCGGGTTCCACGTCCACCACACGTACCGCGCCACCGCCTGCGGATACAGCACGATCAGGCGGTTGGTGTCCGCCCAGCGGTTGTAGCCCGCGTCGCGGACGAACGCTTCACCGACCGCGCTCGCCCCCTGCCGGCAGCCGTGGAAGGCGACGTGCACGCGGCAGCGCTCGTTCTCGCACGCGGCCGGGACGTAGGCGAAGCCTTCGTCCGCCATGCTGATGGCGGACGTCCCGCCGAGCTCGTGCTGGTCGAACGCCACCACGCGGCCCGCCGCCACCTTAGATGGGGGCGACACGCCGCCGAGCAAGTGTGCAAGCAACGCGCCCGCGGCGTCGTAGTCGCAATCGTTGATGAACGGCGGCTCGGTCGCGCCGCAGGCGTTGCCCGCATTCTCCGTCACCATGGCGTGCCCGGCCGGCTTGTCGTTCACCAGCAGCGGAACCGCGCCAAACAGCGCGTACTGCTTTGCCAGCGCCTGCACCACGGCCGGCGCGACGGTGCGGTCCTCGGTGCCCGAAAAAAGCCAGACGCGCGCCTTGGCGATGTTGGCGACCGGGTCGACGCGCGGATCGCGCACGTCGTTCTTCGACACCGCCGGGTTGCCGGTCATGCACAGGTTCCACGCCGTCCACAGGCTGCCGCGCGCGCAGTAATACGGGCCGGCGGCGAGCGCCGCGACGCCCACCACGCGCCGCGAGTGCGCGAAATGCATCTGCACCGCCATATAGCCGCCGGATGAAACCCCGGAAACCGTGAAGGTCGCTACCTCGGCGTTATAGCCGGGCAAAGGAGCCGCTCCGGCGCCGGCGAGAAAGCAGTAAAGGCTAGCGGCCCAGAATCGCATGCGCGCAGTGCAGCCCCGATGCTCCGGCCACGCCCGCGCCCGGATGCATGGCCGGCCCGCACAGCCACAGGCCGCGAATCGGCGTGCGGTATTGGGCGAGCTCGGGGTGCGGCCGCATCCACAGCGCCTGGTCGAGCGCGAGCTCGGCCTGGTGCGGCTGCCCTTCCGGCCAGCCCTCGAACTGCTCCAGCTCGCGCGGCGCGGCGAGCTCCGCGTGCTGCGGCTGGGCGTCGCCCCAGTGCTCGGAGATTAAAGCAATGGTCTTTTCCTGGAGTTGTGAGCTTTCAACCCCGAACGGCACGTATTGCACCAGCGCCTCCACGCGATGGCGCTCGTCGCAATGCGCTTCGACATAAGGCGCGCGCGACACGCGGCCGTGCTTGGCATCGTCGTAGGCGCGCTCGAGATAGTCGAGCGAGGGCGCGAGCGCGAGCGCGGCGAAGCCGGGCGAGCGGTCGAGCTGCAGGCGCAGGCGCGCCGCGACGCCGCGCCGGCGCACGTGGCGCAGCGCGCGTGCGAGCTCCGGGTCGAGCCATCCGGGCTCGATCAGCTCGAGCAGGCTGCGGCGCGGCCCGGCGCTGCTTACCACCACGCTCGCCTCGAGCTCGCGCCCGTCCTCCAGCACCACGCCGGCCACCTCGCCGCCGCGCACCGCGATGCGTTGTACCTCGGTGTTCTCGAGCTCCACGCGCGGCATGCGGCGCAGGATCTCGAGGATGTTGGAGCGCGGCGCGCGGAACACGCCCGGCGGGCAGCCCACGTGGTAGTGCAGGAGGCGCAAGCCCGTGCCGCTCGAGCGCGGCCCCTGGAGGAGGTGAAGCACGCCGGCCGCACCGAGCGCGCCCTTGAGCGCGTCGCTCTCGAACCAGTCGTCGAGCAGCTCCGCGACCGGCATCGGCAGGATGCGCAGCAGGTCGGTGAGTCCGCGCCTGCCGAGGCGCCGCGCCTGCATGGCGAAGCCGATGTCGAGCGGATTGGGCGGCGCCGCGCTGTAGATTTTTTCCATGAAGCGCGCGAGGCGAGCCATGCGCTCGCAGAACTGCGGCCAGCGCTCGGCGTCGCGCTCGCTCAGGCGGCGGATCGATTCCACCGAGCGCGCCATGTCGCGCGACAGCTCGAGCCGGCCGCCCGCGGCGAGCGGCACGCTCGCCCACGGCTCCGGCCAGCGCAGCTCGAGGCCCTCGATCTTCAGCTCGCGCAGCACCTTCGGCGGTACCCAGCCCTCGTCGAGCAGGCCGGTGTCGCTCTCGATCATCATGACCTCGCGCCCGCTGCGCGCGAGGACCTGCGCCGCGACCAGGGCGTCGGCGCCGCCGCCGATCACGATCGCGCGGTTCACGCCGCCCCCAGGATCTGCAGCGCGGCGTTGCGCCCGGAGGCCCCCATCACGCCGCCGCCCGGGTGGGTGCCCGCGCCGCACTGCCAGAGGCCCGAGACCGGGGTGCGGTATTTGGCCCACGACGGCACCGGGCGCAGGAAAAACATCTGCTGCAGCGAAAGCTCGCCCTGGAAGATGTTGCCCTCGGTGAGGCCCACGATGCGCTCGATGTCGGCCGGCGTGACGACCTGGCGGTGCAGGATCGCGCCCTTCAGGTTCGGCGCGTACTGCGAGAGCGTGTTCACCACCGCGTCGCCGAGCGCTTCGCGGCGCGCGTCGGTCCAGCCGCCGTTCACGTGGTAGGGCGCGTACTGCACGAAGATCGACATCACGTGCTTGCCCGGCGGCGCCATCTCCGGGTCGAGTAGCGACGGGATCACGATGTCCATGTACGGCTCGCTCGAAGGCTCGCCGTATTTCGCCTGGTCGTACGCGCGCTCCAGGTACGCGACGCTCGGGCTGATCGATACCGCGCCGCGCAGGTGCGGGCCCCTTCCCGGCAGGCAAGTGAAGTCCGGCAGCTCGCCGAGCGCCAGGTTCACCTTGGCCGAGGAGCCGCGGAAGCGGAAGCGGCGGATGGATTCGAGGAACGGCCCGGGCAGGTGCTTCTCGTCGACCAGGCCGAGGAAGGTGCGGCGCGGATCGGCGGACGACACGACGAGCTTGGCGCGGATCTCCTCGCCATTCTCCAGCACCACGCCGCGCGCTTTGCCGTACGACACCAGAACCTTCTGCACGGAAGCGTTGCAGCGAATCTCCGCGCCGGCGGCCTGCGCGGCGGCGCCGATCGCCGCGCTCACCGAGCCGTTGCCGCCCTTGGCGAAGCCCCAGGCGCGGAACACCCCGTCGAGCTCGCCCATGTAGTGGTGCAGCAGCACGTACGCGGTGCCGGGCGAGCGCGGCCCGAGCAGCGTGCCGATGATGCCGCTCGCGGATTTGGTGGCCTTGAGCGCCTCGGTCTCGAACCACTCGTCGAGGAACTCCGCCGAGCTCATGGTGAGCAGCTTGGTGAGCTGGTTGAAGCGCTTCGCGCCCAGCGCCCGGAAATGCTCGGCGAGTCGCTTCATGCCGAGCAGCTCGCCGAACGCGAGCGAGGTGGGATCGGGCGGCGCCATGGCGAGCAGCGGCTTCACCGCGCGCGCCATCTGGTGCAGCATCAGCCCGAACTCGTCGTAGGCCTCGGCGTCGCGCAGCGAGTGGCGCGCCAGCTCGCGGCGGTTCTGGTCGTGGTCGTTCCACTGAATCAGATAGTCGTTGGGCAACGGGGTGAGCGTGCTTTCCAGCGGCAGGATGTGCAGGCCGTGGCGCGGCAGCTCGAGGTCGCGGATGATCTCGGGCCGCAGCAGGCTCACGACATAGGAGAACACCGAGAACTTGAAGCCGGGGAACACTTCCTCGGTGAGCGCCGCGCCGCCGATACGCTCGCGGCGCTCTAGCACCAGCACCTTGCGCCCGGCGCGCGCGAGGTAGGCCGCGCACACCAGGCCGTTGTGCCCGCCGCCGACGATGATCGCGTCGTAGGCCGCCGCGGCCACTATTTGCGCTTCCTCTCGGGGTCGAAGAACGGCTTCTTCACCACGCGGCAGACCGCGCGCTTGCGCCGGTGCTCGACCGTGATCTCGATGTCGAGGGCGGTGCCCGGCTCGGCCCACTGCGCGCGCAGGTGGGCGAGCGCGAGGTATTTCTTCAGGAGCGGGGACCAGCCGCCGCTCGTCGCGTAGCCGGCCTGCTCGCTGCCCGCGTAAATCGGCACGCTGGTGCGCCACGCGCTGCCCGGCAGGCGGGTGGCGAGGCCGGCCTCGGCGTACAGGCCCTCGAGCGATGGCCAGTCGATCTCGATGCCGACGAAGCGCCACTGCGGCCCGTTCGCGGCCTCGGCGGCGAGCGCTTCGCGCCCGACGAAGCGCTCCTTCCTGAGATCCACCGCCCAGGCAAGATCGAGCTCGAAGGGGCTGGAGGTCTGGCTGTCGATGAGCGCCTTGCGCGCCGGCACGTAGTCGACGTCGATCAGCATCAGCCCGGCCTCGATGCGCGCCACGTCGAGCGCGAGCATGCCGGCCGGCACGATGCCGTACGGCGTGCCGGCTTCGATCAGCGCATCCCAGACCGCGAGCGCATGCTCGGCGGGCCCCCAGACCTCGTAGCCGAGGTCGCCGGTGTAGCCGGTGCGCGATACCTGGACCGGTATGCCCCCAAGCGATGATTCCTTGATTCGAAAATATTGGAGGTCCGCTTCGGCGAGGATCGCGCGCGACAGCGGTCCCTGGAGCGCGAGCGCGGCGAGCGACTCCGAGATGTCTTCGATTTGCACGTCGAGCGCCGCCGCGTTGTCCTCGAACCAGCGCAGGTTCGGCTCGGCCGCGGTGACGCGGAACTCGTCCTCGCCCAGGCGCGCGACCGTGCCGTCGTCGAGCACCTTGCCGGCGGCGTCGCACCACGGCGTATAGGCGACCTGGCCGACCTGCAGGCCGCTGATTTTTCTCGTCACCACCAGATCGAGGAAGCGGGCGGCGTCCTTGCCGCGCACGCGGTACTTGCAGAGCGGCGAGATGTCGAACAGCGCCGCCGCGCCGCGGATCGCATGGTATTCGCGCTCGTGCGAGAGCTCGTAGGAGCTCGCCACCACGTAGCCCGCCCAGCGCCGCCAGGCATGGCTCGCGCAGAGCGCGGCGGTACGCTCGTGGAAGGGAGTGGTCTTCAGCAAAAACTAGATCCGCGCGCCGGTCTGTGCGTCGAAGTAGTGCGCGTGCTCCGGGCGATAGCGTAAGGACAACTTGCCGGCCGCGGCGTTCGCCGAGCCGTGCAGGCGCGCGGCGATGCGCGCGCCGTCTTTTACATGGCCGTACACCAGGGTGTCGGCCCCGAGCGGCTCGATCAGGTCGATCTCGGCGGTGATCTGCGCTTCCGAGGCGGCACAGGGCTCGAGGTGCTCGGGACGGATGCCGAACAGCACCTGGCGGCCGGCGCGCTCCTGCGGGATCAGGTTCATCGGCGGCGAGCCGATAAAGGAGGCGACGAAGGTGGTGGCCGGCCTGGCGTACACCTCGAGGGGCTTGCCGATCTGCTCGGCGCGCCCGGCGTTCATCACGATCATGCGGTGCGCGAGCGTCATCGCCTCGACCTGGTCGTGCGTCACGTACAAACTCGTCGTACCGAGGCGCCGGTGCAAACCCTGCAGCTCGGCGCGCATCTGCACGCGCAGCTTGGCGTCCAGGTTGGAGAGCGGCTCGTCGAACAGGAACACCGCCGGCTCGCGCACGATGGCTCGCCCCATCGCGACGCGCTGACGCTGCCCGCCGGACAGCTGCCTCGGTTTTCTCTGCAAATAATCGCGCAATTCCAGAATCGCCGCCGCCTTCTGCACGCGGGTCTCGATGTCCTGCTTCGACAAGCCGCGGATGCGCAGGCCGTAGGACATGTTGTCGTACACGCTCATGTGCGGATAGAGCGCATAGTTCTGGAACACCATCGCGATGTCGCGGTCCTTGGGCTCGAGGTTGTTCACCACGCGGCTGCCGATGCGGATCTCGCCCGCGCTGATCGGCTCGAGGCCGGCCACCATGCGCAGCAGCGTCGACTTGCCGCAGCCCGAAGGCCCGAGGATCACGATGAACTCGCCGTCGGCGATGTCCATCGACACCCCGTGGATGACCTGCAGGTCGCCATAGCTTTTCTTCACGTCACGCAGATTGACGCCGGCCATTTATTTTTCCGTTTCCACGAGTCCCCGCACGAACCATTTCTGCATCAGCAGCACCACCAGCGCGGGCGGCAAGAGCGCGAGCATCGCGGTCGCCATCACCAGGTTCCACTCGGTGAGCGCGTCGCCGGTGTTGATCATGCGCTTGATGCCGATCACCGCCGTGGACATCGACTCGTCGGTGGTGATGAGCAGCGGCCATAGGTACTGGTTCCAGCCGTAGATGAACTGGATCACGAACAGCGCCGCGATGCTGGTCTTGGAGAGCGGCAGCACCACGTCCCAGAAAAAGCGCATCGGCCCGGCGCCGTCGATGCGCGCCGCCTCGGCGAGCTCGTCGGGGATGGTGAGGAAGAACTGGCGGAACAGGAACGTGGCGGTGGCCGAGGCGATGAGCGGCAGAGTGAGGCCGACGTAGGAGTTGATCATGCCGAGGTCGGCGACCACCTTGAAGGTCGGGATGATGCGCACCTCCACCGGCAGCATGAGCGTGATGAAGATCATCCAGAAGAAGAAATTGCGCAGCCGGAAGCGGAAGAACACGATCGCGAACGAGGCGATGATCGAGATCGCGATCTTGCCGAGCGCGATGGCGAGCGCCATCACCAGGCTGTTGAACATCATGCGGCCCACCGGTCCGCTGGTGATGCCGCGCGTGGTGCCGGTGCCGAGCACGGTCGAGTAGTTCTCCCACAGCTGGTCGCCGGGCAGCAGCGGCATCGGCACGCTCAGGATATCGTCCAGCGTGCGCGTCGAGGCGACGAAGGTGACGTAGAGCGGGAAGGCGACCACCAGGATGCCGGCGATCAGCACCAGGTGCGAGAACGCGTTCAGCCAGGGACGGTTCTCCACCATCAGTACTGCACCTTGCGCTCGATGTAGCGGAACTGCACCACCGTGAGCGCGATGACGATCGCCATGAGAATCACGGACTGCGCCGACGAGCCGCCCAGGTCGGCGGCCTTCACGCCGTCGTAGTAGACCTTGTAGACCAGGATCTGCGTGGCGCCGGCCGGCCCGCCCTGCGTGGTGGCGTCGATCACGCCGAAGGTGTCGAAGAACGCGTACACCACGTTCACCACCAGCAGGAAGAACGCGGTGGGCGAGAGGAGCGGGAACACGATGGTCCAGAAGCGCCGTCCGGGGCCCGCCCCGTCGATGGCAGCCGCCTCGATGAGCGAGCGCGGGATCGACTGCAGGCCGGCGAGGAAAAAGAGGAAGTTATAGCTGATCTGCTTCCAGGTCGCCGCGATCACCACCAGCAGCATGGCCTGGTCGCCTTGCAGCACCCAGTCCCAGTGGATGCCGAGCGAGCGCAGCGCGAAGGTCACGATGCCGATCGACGGCGCGAACAGGAATAGCCACAGCACCCCGGCGACCGCCGGGGCCACCGCGTAGGGCCAGATCAGCAGCGCGCGGTAGGCGAGCGCGCCGCGGACCACCCGGTCGGCCATCGCGGCGAGCAGCAGCGAGATGGCGATGCCGCTGCCCGCCACCAGCAGGCTGAAGACCGCGGTGATGCGGAAGGAGTGCAGGTAGTTCGAGTCGTTGAAGAGCGCCGCGAAGTTGGCCAAACCGACGAACTGCGTGCGCTCGCCGAATGCGTCCTGGAGCTGGAACGAGTACCAGCCCGCCTGCACCGCGGGCCAGAAGAAGAACACAATGGTGATCGCGATCTGCGGCGCGACCAGCGCGTACGGCAGCCAGGCCGAGCGGAAGACGACGCGCTTTTCCACCCGGCCCGGACTCTTACTTGTTCGCGGCCTCGAACTTGCGCAGGATGTCGTTGCCGCGCTTCACCGCGTCGTTCATGGCGGTCTTCGCGTCCTTCTTGCCCGCGAACACGGCTTCCATCTCCTCCTCGATCACCTCGCGGCCCTGCACGTAGTTGCCGAAGCGCAGGCCCTTGGAGTTCGCCGTGGGCGGCTTGTTGGTGAGCTGCTTGACCGCCAGCTCGGCGCCCGGGTTCTTGTCATAGAAGCCCGACTTCTTGGTCAGCTCGTACGCCGCGGTGGTGATCGGCACGTAGCCGGTGAAGGTGTGCCAGTACATCTGGATCTCGGGGCTCGAGAGGAAGCTGAAGAACTTGGCCACGCCGCGATAGTCCTTGGCGGGCTTCTTCGCCATCACCCAGAGCGAGGCGCCGCCGATGATCGAGTTCTGCGGCGCGCCCTTCACGTCGTCGTGGTAGGGGATGAAGTTCACCGACCAGTCGAACTTGGCGGTGCGGCGGATGGTGCCCTGCGCGCCGGTGCTCGAGGTCATCATCGCGCACTCGCCGCTCGCGAAGCGCGCCTCGCCCTCGTTGCGCCGGCCGCTGTAGGTAAAGAGGCCCTTCTTCGCCATGTCGGCGAGCATCGCGACGTGGCGCACATGCAGCGGCGAGTTGATGCGAAACTCGGTGTCGAGGCCCGCCATGCCGTTCTGCTTGGTGCCGATCGGCACGTTGTGCCAGGCGCTGAAGTTCTCGATGTGCATCCAGGCCGGCCAGCCGGTGGTGTAGACGCACTCCTGGCCCGAAGCTTTCAGCTTCTCGGCCGCGGCGACGAATTCCTTCCAGGTCTTCGGCGCCTTCTCCGGGTCGAGGCCGGCCTTCTTGAAGGCGTCCTTGTTGACGTAGAACACCACGGTCGAGCTGTTGAACGGATAGGACAACAGGTTGCCCTTGGGGTCGGAGTAGTAGCCGGTGACGGTCGGCAGGTACTCCTTGGGATTGAACTTTTCCTTCGCGTCGGCCATGACCTTGGCCACCGGGACGATGGCGCCCTTGGCCGACATCATGGTCGCCGTACCCACTTCAAAGACCTGCAGGATGTGCGGCGGGTTGCCGGCGCGGAACGCGGCGATCGCCGCGGTCATCGACTCCGGGTAGCTGCCCTTGAACACCGGCACCACCTTGTATTCGCTCTGCGAGGCGTTGAACTTGGCGGCGAGCTCGTTGACGCCGGTGTTGTTGGCGCCGGTCATCGAGTGCCACCACTGAATTTCGGTCTGCGCCTGCGCAGCCGACGCGAGCAGTCCTGCAGCCGCAGCCGCGGCGATCAATTTGAATTTCATTGATTGACTCCTCCTCTGGAAGCCCAAGGTTATTCCACGGTAACCGATTTCGCCAAGTTCCGCGGCTTGTCGACGTCGGTGCCGCGCGCGAGCGCGGTGTGATAGGCGAGCAGCTGCAGCGGCACCACGTGCAGGATGGGCGAGAGCAGGCCGTAGTTCTCCGGCAGCCGCACCACGTGGACGCCGGTGGCGGAAACCATCTTCGTATCGGCGTCGGCGAAGACATAGAGCTCTCCGCCGCGCGCGCGCACCTCCTGCATGTTGGATTTCAGCTTCTCGAGCAGCGCGTCGTTCGGCGCCACGGTGACCACCGGCATCTCGCCGGTGACGAGCGCGAGCGGGCCGTGCTTGAGCTCGCCGGCCGGGTAGGCCTCGGCGTGGATGTAGGAGATCTCCTTCAGCTTCAGCGCGCCCTCGAGCGCGATCGGGTAGTGCAGCCCGCGGCCCAGAAAGAGGGCGTGCTCCTTGGCGGCGAAGCGCTGCGCCCAGCCGATGATGGCCGGCTCGAGGGCCAGCACGGCGCCGAGCGCCGTGGGCAGGTGGCGCAACGCCTTCAGATCGTCCTGCTTCTTCCCCAGCACGAGCGCGAGGAGGAACAGCGCGACGAGCTGCGTGGTGAAGGCCTTGGTCGAGGCCACTCCGATCTCCACGCCGGCGTGGGTGAGGAAGTGCATGCGCGTCATGCGCATCAGCGCGCTGGAGGCCACGTTGCAGATCGCCAGCGTCTGGTCCTGGCCGAGCGACTGGGCATGCTTGAGGGCCGAGAGCGTGTCGGCGGTCTCGCCGGACTGCGAGATGCACACCACCAGCGCGTTCGGGTTCGGCACGCTGGCGCGGTAGCGGTACTCGCTCGCGATTTCCACACTGCAGGGGATGCCCGCCAGCTCCTCGATCCAGAAGCGCGCCACCAGCCCGGCGTAGTAGCTCGTGCCGCAGGCGAGGATCAGCACCGCATTCACCTTTTGCAGGTCGGCTGCCGTGGCGCCGAACAGCTCGGGCCCGATCTGGCGCACGCTCTGCAGCGTGTCGGCCACCGCGCGCGGCTGCTCGAAAATTTCCTTCTGCATGAAGTGGCGGTACGGCCCGAGCTCGGCGGCGGCGCCGCTCGCCTTCACCGTACGCACCTCGCGCTGCACTGCTTTGCCCTCGGCGTCGACCACGCGCCAGCCCTGGCGGTCGATCGCGGCCACGTCGCCCTCCTCCAGATAGGCGATGCGCTCGGTGGTGCCGGCGAGCGCGAGCGCGTCCGAGGCGAGGAAATGCTCGCCGTTGCCCACGCCGACCACCAGCGGGCTGCCGGCGCGCGCGCCGACCACGGTGCCCGGGTCCTTCTTGGCCACCACCGCGATGGCATAGGCGCCGACCAGCCGCTGCGAGGCGCGGCGCACCGCCTCCAGCAGGTCGCCCTGGTACAGGCTATGCACGAGGTGGGCGATGACCTCGGTGTCGGTCTGGCTGTCGAACCGGTAGCCCTTGCCCTTCAGCTCGGCGCGCAGCTCTTCGTGGTTCTCGATGATGCCGTTGTGCACCACCGCGATCTCGCCGCGCGAGACGAGCGGGTGCGCGTTCTCGGTTGCCGGCGCCCCGTGCGTCGCCCAGCGCGTATGCGCGAGGCCGGTCGCGCCCTGCGTGTCCTTCACCCGCGCCGCGAGGTCGTTGACGCGCGAGACGGTGCGCACCAGCTCGATGGAGCCCTTGTCGACCAGCGCGAGGCCGCACGAGTCGTAGCCGCGGTACTCGAGGCGGCGCAGCCCCTCGATCAGTACCGGCACGATGTCGCGCCGCGCCGCTGCGCCGACGATGCCGCACATGTCTAGCCCTTCTCCTTCTTCTTCGGCCTCCAGCCCGGCACCGAGACCTGGCGCGCGCGCGCCACGGTGAGCTGGCCGGCCGGCGTGTCCTTGCTGATGGTCGAGCCGGCGCCGATGTAGGAGCCGCGCGCGATGCGCACCGGCGCGACCAGCGTGGCGTCCGAGCCGATGAAGCAGTCGTCCTCGATCACGGTGCGGTGCTTGGCCGCGCCGTCGTAGTTGCAGGTGATGGTGCCGGCGCCGACGTTGACGCGCGCCCCGACCTCGCTGTCGCCCAGATAGCTGAGATGGTTCGCCTTCGAGCCCGCGCCCAGGCGGCTCGCCTTCACCTCGACGAAGTTGCCGACATGCACGTCCTCGGCGAGCTGCGCGCCCGGGCGCAGGCGCGCGTACGGCCCGATGCGGCAGCGCTCGCCGATTTGCGCGTCATCGAGATGGCAGAAGGGGAGGATTTCAGTTCCCGGGGCTACTTTCACATTGCGCAACACCGAATTCGCGCCGACGCGCACCCCGTCGCCCAGGGCAACGCGGCCCTCAAAAACGCAGTTCACGTCGATCGAGACGTCGCGCCCGCACTCGAGCTCGCCGCGCACGTCGATGCGCGCCGGATCGGCGAGCGTCACGCCGGCCTCGAGCAGCTTTTCCGCGGCGAGCGCCTGGTAGCGGCGCTCGAGCTGCGCGAGCTCGGCCTTCGAATTGACGCCCGCCGCCTCCCAGGCATGCTCGGCCTTCACCGCCACGACCGGCGTGCCTTCGCCGACCGCCAGCGCGACGAGATCGGTGAGGTAGTACTCCTGCTGCGCGTTGCGGTTGTCGATCTTCTTCAGCCAGGGCGCCAGGCGGCGCGCCGACAGCGCGTAGAAGCCGGCGTTGATCTCGCGGATCGCGCGCTCGGCGGGCGAAGCGTCGCGCAGCTCGACGATGCGCTTCACGCGCCCGCCGGCGTCGCGCACCACGCGGCCGTACGCCGCCGGATCGGCGGGCTCGGCGGTGAGCAGCGCGAGGCCCTCGCGCGACGCCTCGAGCAGGCGCTTGAGCGTCGCCGCGCGCGCCAGCGGTACGTCGCCGTAGAGCACGAGCACTTCGGCGTCCGCGCCGACCTTCGGCATGGCCTGCATTACCGCGTGCGCGGTGCCGAGCTGCTCGGCCTGCAGCACCCACTGCAGGCCGCTCCCGGGAAAGGCGCGCTTGACCTCTTCGGCGCCGTGACCGTGCACCACGATCACCTTGGCCGGCTCGAGCGCGCGCGCGGTGTCGAGCACGTGCGCGAGCAGCGGCCGGCCGGCGAGCGGGTGCAGCACCTTGGGCAGGCCCGAGCGCATGCGCTTGCCCTGCCCCGCTGCCAGAATGAGGATCTCGAGCGCCATCCGTATGATTCCCTGCGGATTCTAGCGTTTTAACCTAGACTCGGCCCATGGCGCAGGAGTACTTCGAGATCCTCTTCCGCATCATCGCTGCGCTGGCGGCGGGCGGATTGATCGGTCTGGAGCGCAGCCATCGCGGGCGGCCGGCGGGCTTCCGCACCCACGCACTGGTCTGCCTCGCCTCGAGCCTGCTGATGCTGGTCACGGTGTACGAGAGCCACTGGTTTCCGCGCGAGGCCGCCTCGCGCGTGGTGCTCGATCCGACGCGCCTCGCCCAGGGCATCATGACCGGCATCGGCTTCGTCGGCGCGGGCGCGATCATCAAGGAAGGCTTCACGGTGCGCGGGCTCACCACCGCGGCCTCGATCTGGATCACCGCCGCGATCGGCATCCTCACTGGCATCGGCTTCTATTTCGCCGCCTTCATCGGCACGCTGCTCGCGCTCGGCACGCTGTCCGCGTTCCGCTGGATCGAGGCGCGCCTGCCGACCGAGACCTACGCCATCTTCATGGTGCGCTTCCGGCGCGACGCCACCATGGACGAAGTGAAGCTGCGCGAGCTGGTGCAGTCGACCGGCTTCTCGGCGTACAACCCGACCTACCGGCTGCACGGCGACGTCGGGCAGTTCGAGTACCGCATGGTGCTGCGCACGATGGACGCGACGAACGCCCGCACGCTGTCCGAGAAGCTGCGCGCCGATCCTTCGGTGCTGGAGTTCCGCATCGCCCCGACCGGAGACTGAGGGGTGACTGCGCAGCAGGCCGCGGCATTCGCGGCTGCCGCGCTCGCGAACGTGGCGCGCGCCTACCCGCGCCATGTCTCGCACCTCGTCACGCGCCGCGGCGAACGGCTCGAGCAGAAGGCGCTGCACCCGGCGTTCTACGGCAGCTACGACTGGCACTCCGCGGTGCACATGCATTGGCTGCTGGTGCGCATTCAGCGCCTGTATCCGAAAAAGAGGATTGCTGAACGGCTTGCGCGCCATCTCACGCCCAAGGCGCTGCGCGCGGAGCTCGCGTACTTCAATAGCGCCGCAGGGCGCACGTTCGAGCGCCCGTACGGCTGGGCGTGGCTGCTCGAGCTGCAGGCCGAGCTGATCCGCCTCGGGAACACGAAGTGGTCCGACGCGCTGCAGCCGCTCGCCGCCGAGCTGGCGCGGCGCATGGCGCGCTTCGTGGCCGGCGCGCCCTACCCGATCCGCGCCGGCAGCCACGGCAACACCGCGTTCGCCTGCCTGCTCGCGCTCGACTACGCGCGCGTCGCCAAGCACCAGATGCTCGCGGACGAGATCGCAGCGGCGGCGCTGCGCTGGTACGGCAATGATCGCGAAGCGCCGCTCGCCTACGAGCCTTCGCTCGACGACTTCCTCTCTCCCGCGCTGGTCGAAGCGGCGCTGATGCAGGAGGTCCTGCCGGCGCGCGAGTTTCGTCGCTGGCTCGCGGCGTTCCTGCCTTCAGGCTTCGACTTGGAGCCACCCCGGGTGGCGGACCGCGCCGATCCGAAGCAGGCCCACCTCGATGGCCTCGCGTTGTCTCGCGCGTGGTGTTTGAGGAAGCTCGGATTAACCGCAGCCGTCGATCGCCATCTCGACGCGGCGCTGCCGCACGTGGTGGGCGGCGACTATGCCGGCGAGCACTGGCTCGCCTCGTTCGCTGCGTTGGCTCTCAGTGAGCAACCCTAGCGAGGAAGCTCGGAGCAGCCCATGAGGAACTCGTCGACCGCGCGCGCGCACTGGCGCCCCTCGCGGATCGACCACACCACGAGCGACTGGCCGCGGCGCATGTCGCCCGCGGCGAACACCTTCGGCACCGAAGTCACGTAGGCGTCCGGGCCTTCGGTCGCCGCCTTCGCGTTGCCGCGCGCGTCGCGCTGCACGCCGAACTCCTCGAGGAGCGACTGCACCGGCGCGACGAAGCCCATCGCGAGCAGCACGAGATCGGCCGGAAGCTCGAACTCGCTGCCCGGCACCTCGCTCGACTTACCGTCCTTCCATTGCAGGCGCACCGCCTGCAGGCTCTGCAGCTTGCCGCCCTTGCCCTTGAAGGCCTTGGTGGCCACCGACCAGTCGCGCGCCACGCCTTCCTCGTGCGAGGACGAGGTGCGCAGGCGCGTCGGCCAGTAAGGCCACACCGGGTTGCGCTCCACGTCGGGCGGCATGGGAAAGAGCTCGAAGTTGGTCACCGACTTCGCGCCGTGCCGGTTTGAGGTGCCGATGCAGTCCGAGCCGGTGTCGCCGCCGCCGATCACCACCACGTGCTTGCCGGCGGCGGTGAGCTCGCGCACGCCGAGGTCGCCGGCCACGCGCTTGTTCTGCAGCGGCAGGAACTCCATGGCGAAATGCACGCCGTCGAGCTCGCGCCCCGGGATCGGCAGGTCGCGCGGCTGCTCGGCGCCGCCCGCCAGCACCACGGCGTCGAACTCGGCCATCAGCTTCTGCGGCGTGATGTTGTGGTCGGCGTCGTTCAGCACCCCGGTACCTGGGCGCTGCTGCCCGACCAGCACGCGGGTGCGGAACTTGACCCCCTCGGCGCGCATCTGCTCGAGGCGCCGGTCGATCACCGCCTTCTCAAGCTTGAAGTCCGGGATGCCGTAGCGCAGCAGGCCGCCGAGGCGGTCGCTCTTCTCGAACACGGTGACGTCGTGCCCGGCGCGCGCGAGCTGCTGCGCGCACGCGAGCCCCGCGCCGCCCGAGCCGACCACCGCGACCTTGTTGCCGGTCTTGTGCGCGGCGGGCTGCGGGCGCACCCAGCCTTCTTCCCAGGCCTTGTCGATGATCGCGTGCTCGATCGACTTGATGCCGACCGGGTCGTCGTTGATGCGCAGCACGCACGCTTCCTCGCACGGCGCCGGGCAGACGCGCCCGGTGAACTCGGGAAAATTGTTCGTCGAGTGCAGCACCTCGATGGCGCGCTTCCAGTCCTGGCGGTACACCAGGTCGTTCCAGTCCGGGATGATGTTGTTGACCGGGCAGCCCGACATGCAGAACGGGATGCCGCAATCCATGCAGCGCGCGCCCTGGATGCCCGCCGCGTCGTCGGACAGGCGCAGGTGGAACTCGCGGTAGTGCTTCTTGCGCGCCTCGACCGGCTCGTGTTCCTCCTCGAGCCGCTCGTGCTCGAGGAATCCGGTGATCTTTCCCATTACGCGGCGACTTTCTTCTGCTTGAGCTCGGCGAGCGCGCGGCGGTATTCCCGGGGGAACACCTTCACGAACTTGCCGCGGTACTGCGCCCACTTCTCCAGGATGCCGGCCGCGCGCTTCGAGCCGGTGTACTTCTGGTGGCTCTCGATCAGGCGCTTCAGGCGCGCCTCGTCCTCGGGCTCCGCGAGCGGCTCGAGGTCCACCATCGACGCATTGCAGCGCTTCGAGAAGTCGCCGTCGAGGTCGAGCACGTAGGCGTAGCCGCCGGACATGCCGGCCGCGAAGTTTCTTCCCGTGCCGCCCAGCACCACCACGGTGCCGCCGGTCATGTATTCGCAACCGTGGTCGCCCACGCCCTCGACCACCGCCTGCGCGCCGGAATTGCGCACCGCGAAGCGCTCGCCGGCGACGCCGCGGAAGTACGCTTCGCCGGCGATCGCGCCGTACAGCACCACGTTGCCGGTGATGATGTTCTCGGTCGGCTCGCCGCGGAACTTGGGCGAGGGCTGCACTGAGATCCTGCCGCCCGACAGGCCCTTGCCGCAGTAGTCGTTGGTGTCGCCGACCAGATCGAGCGTCACGCCCTTGGCGAGGAACGCGCCGAAGCTCTGGCCCGCCGAGCCGGCGAGGCGGATGTTGATCGTGCCGTCGGGCAGGCCGTCGTGGCCGTAGCGCTTGGCGATCTCGTACGACAGCATGGTGCCGACGGTGCGGTTGATGTTGCGGATCGGCGTCTCGATCGACACCTTCTCGCCGCGCTCGAGCGCCGGCCTGGCGAGCTCGATCAGCCGGTTGTCGAGCGCCTTCTCCAGTCCATGCTGCTGGGCTTCGTTATGGAAGCGCGAAACGTCGGCCGGCATCTGCGGCATCGCGAACACGCGCGAAAAGTCCAGGCCGCGTGCCTTCCAGTGCTCGATGCCCTTGCGCATGTCGAGCAGCTCCGTTCGACCGATCAGCTCATCGATTTTTCTTATTCCTAATTGAGACATGATTTCGCGCGCCTCTTCCGCCACGTGGAAGAAATAGTTCACCACGTGCTCGGGCTTGCCTTCGAACTTGCGGCGCAGCACCGGATCCTGCGTGGCCACGCCGACCGGGCAGGTGTTCAGGTGGCACTTGCGCATCATGATGCAGCCCTCGACCACCAGCGGCGCGGTGGCGAAGCCGAACTCGTCGGCGCCGAGGATCGCGCCGATCACCACGTCGCGGCCGGTTTTCATCTGGCCGTCGACCTGGACCGCGATTCTTCCTCTCAGCCGATTCAATACCAGCGTCTGCTGGGTCTCGGCCAGGCCGAGCTCCCACGGCGTGCCGGCATGCTTGATCGACGACCAGGGCGAGGCGCCGGTGCCGCCGTCGTGGCCGGCGATGGTGACGTGGTCGGACTTGCCCTTCGACACGCCCGCCGCGATGGTGCCCACGCCGACCTCGGACACCAGCTTGACCGAAATGAGCGCGCCGGGATTCGAGTTCTTCAGGTCGTGGATGAGCTGCGCCAGGTCCTCGATCGAGTAGATGTCGTGGTGCGGCGGCGGCGAGATGAGCTCCACGCCCGGCGTGGAATAGCGCAGCTCGGCGATGTATTCGGAGACCTTCTTGCCGGGCAGCTGGCCGCCTTCGCCGGGCTTCGCGCCCTGGGCGATCTTGATCTGCAGCATCTCGGCGCTCGCCAGGTACTCGGCGGTGACGCCGAAGCGCCCGGAGGCGACCTGCTTGATCTTCGACTTGAGCGAGTCGCCTTCGCGCAGCGGGATGTCGACTTCGATCCGGCCCTTGCCCAGGCGGCTCTGTAACGTCTCCCCCGCCTTCACCGGGGCATAACGCCGGCGGTCCTCGCCGCCCTCGCCGGTGTTCGACTTGCCGCCGATGCGGTTCATCGCGATGGCGAGCGTGGTGTGCGCCTCGGTCGAGATCGAGCCGAGCGACATGGCGCCGGTGGAGAAGCGCTTGACGATCTCCTTCGCGGGTTCCACTTCCTCCAGCGGGACCGGCTTGCCGAAACGGAACTCGAACAGGCCGCGGAACGTCATGTGCCGCTTCGACTGGTCGTTGATGAGCGCCGCGTACTCCTTGTAGGTCGAGTACGCGTTGTTGCGCGCCGCATGCTGCAGCTTGGCGATCGCGTCGGGGGTCCAGGTGTGGTCCTCGCCGCGCACGCGCCAGGCGTATTCGCCGCCCGCGTCCAGCATGCCGGCGAGCACGGGGTCGCGCTCGTCGAACGCGCTGCGGTGCACGCGGATCGCCTCCTCGGCGATGTCGAAGAGGTCGATGCCCTCCACGTTGCTTGCCGTGCCGGTGAAGTACTTCTCGACCAGCGAGCGCGCGAGGCCCACGGCCTCGAACTGCTGCGACCCGGTGTAGGACATGTACGTGGAGATGCCCATCTTCGACATCACCTTCTTCAGGCCCTTGCCGATCGCCTTCACGTAGTTCTTGACCGCTTTTGCCTTGTCGGCGGCAGAAGAAAGGACCGTCTCGAGCGCGAGATAAGGATGCACCGCCTCGGCGCCGTAGCCGCCGAGCAGCGCGAAGTGGTGCACCTCGCGCGCGCTGCCGGTCTCGACCACCAGGCCGGTGCTGGTGCGCAGGCCCTTGCCGACCAGGTGCTGGTGAATGGCGCTCAAGGCGAGCAAGGCCGGGATCGCGACGCGCTCGCGGTCCACCAGCCGGTCGGAGATCACGATGATCGAGTAGCCCGAGCGCACCGCGTCCTCGGCCTGCGCGCAAAGCGAGGCGAGGCGCGCCTCGACCGCTTCCTTGCCCCAGGCCACCGGATAGGTGATGTCGAGCTCGCAGGCCTTGAACTTGCCGCCGGTGTAGCGCTCGATATGGCGGATCTTCTCCATCTCGAAGAAATCGAGCACCGGCTGCGACACCTCGAGGCGCAGCGGCGGGTTGAGCTCGTCGATGCCGAGCAGGTTGGGCTTCGGGCCAATGAACGAGACCAGCGACATCACCAGCTCCTCGCGGATCGGGTCGATCGCCGGGTTGGTGACCTGCGCGAAGAGCTGCTTGAAGTAGTGGTAGAGCGTCTTGTCCTTGTTCGACAGCACGGCGAGCGGCGAGTCGTTGCCCATCGAGCCGATCGGCTCCTCGCCCGCCGCGCTCATCGGCTGCAGGATGAACTTCAGGTCCTCCTGCGTGTAGGCGAAGGCCTGCTGGCGGTCGAGGAGCCGCACCTCCGACTTGAGCGGCGGCGTCTTCTCGGTATCGACCTCGTCGAGGCGCACGCGGATGCGCTCGATCCACTCGGCGTACGGCTTGGCGTTGGCGAGGGTCTCCTTCAGCTCCTTGTCGTCGACGATGCGGCCCTTCTCCAGGTCGACGAGGAACATCTTGCCCGGCTGCAGGCGCCACTTCTTGACGATTCTCTCTTCCGGGATCGGCAGGCAGCCGCACTCCGAGCCCATGATCACCAGGTCGTCGTCGGTGACGATGTAGCGCGACGGACGCAGGCCGTTGCGGTCGAGCGTGGCGCCGATCTGCCGGCCGTCGGTGAACGCGATCGAGGCCGGCCCGTCCCACGGCTCCATCATCGCCGCGTGGTATTCGTAGAACGCGCGGCGCGCCGGATCCATCAGCGTGTGCTGCTCCCACGCCTCCGGGATCATCATCATCATGGCGTGCGCCACCGAGTAGCCGCCCATCACCAGGAGCTCGAGCGCGTTGTCGAACGACGCCGAGTCCGACTGGCCGTCGTAGATCAACGGCCAGATCTTTCCCAAATCCGAGCCCAGAATCGGCGAGGAAATGGCCCCTTGCCGGGCGCGGATCCAGTTCACGTTGCCGCGCAGCGTGTTGATCTCGCCGTTGTGGCAGATCATGCGGAACGGGTGCGCCAGGTCCCACGACGGGAAGGTGTTGGTCGAGAAGCGCTGGTGCACCAGCGCGAGCGCGGACTCGACGCGCGCGTCTTTCAAGTCGAGGTAGTACTCGCCGACCTGGTAGGCGAGCAGCATGCCCTTGTAGCAGACCGTGCGCGCCGACATGGACGGCACGTAGAACTCCTTGCCGTGCTTCAGCTTCAAGGCCTGGATGGCGTGGCCGGAGCTCTTGCGGATGATGTAGAGCTTGCGCTCGAGCGCGTCGGTCACGGTGACCCGCCGGCCGCGCCCGATGAACACCTGGCGGATCACCGGCTCGAGCTTCTTCGCCGGCTCGGCGAGGTCTGAGTTGTCGACCGGCACGTCGCGCCAGCCGAGCAGCACCTGGCCTTCGTCCTTGATGGCGCGCTCGATCTCGTACTCGCACGCGATGCGCGAGGCCGGGTCGCGCGGCAGGAACACCATGCCGACCCCGTACTGGCCGGCGGGCGGCAGCTTCACGCCCTGCTTCGCCATCTCCTCGCGGTAGAAGCGGTCGGGAATCTGGATCAGCAGGCCGGCGCCGTCGGAGAGCTTCGGGTCGTAGCCGACCGCGCCGCGGTGGCTGAGGTTCTTCAGCACGCCGAGGCCCTGCTCGACGATGGAATGCGATTTCTTGCCCTTGATGTGCGCGACGAAGCCTACGCCGCAGGCGTCGTGCTCGTAGGAAGGGTGATAGAGACCGTGCTGCATGACCGACCTTTGAATATACAGTCAGCGCGCGGCAGCGACAACGGCTCGGCGCACCTGCGCGTCGTCGACTTCGGCGGCGAGCCGCGCGCGCCCGATCGCCTCGAGCACCACGAAGCGCGTGCGGCCCTGCGCGGCCTTCTTGTCGAGCGACATCAGCTCCATCAGCCGCTCCGGCGCGAGCGCGGGACCGGCCACCGGCAGGCCGGCGCGGCGCAAGAGATCGCGCACGCGCGCGACATCAGTTTTTTTCAAGTGGCCCATAAGCGCGGATAACTCTGCCGCCATCACCATGCCGGCCGCCACCGCCTCGCCGTGCAGCCATGCCCCGTAGCCGGTCGCGGCCTCGATGGCGTGGCCGAAGGTATGGCCCAGGTTGAGCAGCGCCCGCGCCCCGGACTCGCGCTCGTCCTCGGCCACGATGTGCGCCTTCAGCTCGCAGCTTTTCCTGACCGCGTGCCCGAGCGCGGCGCGCTCGCGCTTTACCAGGGAATCCATGTTGGCTTCGAGCCAGTCGAAGAAAGGCGCATCCAGCGCGAGGCCGTGCTTGATCACCTCGGCAAGCCCGGCGCGCAGCTCGCGCTGCGGCAGCGTGTCGAGCGTGGCGACGTCGGCGATCACCGCGCGCGGCTGGTGGAACGCGCCGATCATGTTCTTGCCGAGCGGGTGGTTGATCGCGGTCTTGCCGCCCACCGAGGAGTCGACCTGCGCGAGCAGCGTGGTGGGCACCTGCACGAACGCCACGCCGCGCTGGTAGACCGCGGCGGCGAAGCCGGCCAGGTCGCCGATCACGCCGCCGCCGAGCGCGACGATCAGGCTGTCGCGCCCGCAGCGCGCCTCGAGCAGCGCGTCGAACACGCGGTTCAGCGTTTCCCAGCTCTTCGACGCTTCGCCGTCCGGCAGCACGATCTCGACGCTCGCGCCGCTCGCGCGCTTCACCGTCTCGAGATAAAGCGGCGCGACGACGGCGTTGGTGACCACCGCCACGCGCCCGCCGGCGCGGTGCGGCGCATAGAGCTCGGGCGCGCCGGCGAGGCCCGCGCCGATGTGCACCGGGTACGAGCGGCTGCCGAGCGCTACGCGGAGGCTTTCCATTGCGCTCCAAGCCGCTCGAGCAGGGCGCGCGCGAGCACCTGCACGCTCTGACGCCCGGTGTCGATCACGAGGTCGGCGACCTCGCGGTACAGCGGGTCGCGCTCGCGGTAGAGCGCGCGCAGCCGCTCGAGCGGGTCGCCGGTGGCGAGCAGCGGCCGGTTGCGGTCCTGGCGCACCCGCTCGTAGAGGTGCTCGGGCGTGGCGCGCAGGTACACCACCGTGCCGTGCGCGGCGAGCAGGCGCCGGTTCTCGGCCCCCAGCACCACGCCGCCGCCGGTCGCGAGCACGATGCCGTCGAGCAGGGTGAGCTCGGCGATGGCCTGCGCCTCGCGCGCGCGGAACCCGGCCTCGCCCTCGATCTCGAAGATCACCGGGATCTTGACCCCGCAGCGCGCCTCGATCTCGTGGTCCGAATCGACGAAGCGCAGCTTGAGGCGCCGCGCCAGCGTGCGCCCCACGGTGGTCTTGCCGGCGCCCATCATGCCGACCAGGTAGACGTTGCCCGCGTGCCGCATGCTCCGCATTCTAGAAACAAAAGCGGCCGGGAGGTCCCGGCCGCTGCGCGCTCGAAAGAGCCGAAAAGAAGCGCGAGACTAACGAATCGTCAGCCGCTCGTTCACGATGCGCGGCGTGATGAACACCAAGAGCTCGGTCTTGGCGCTGCTGGTCGTGGTATTGCGGAAAAAGAACCCCAGCACCGGAATGTCGCCGAAGAACGGGATCTTGGTGATGTCGGTGCGGTCGTTCTGCTCGTAGATCCCGCCGATCACCACCGTGCCGCCGTTTTCCACCAGCACCTCGGTCTTCACGTGCTTGGTGTTGATCGCCACGCCGGCCGGCGTAGTGGCCCCGACCTGGTCCTTGTTGACGTCCAGGGTCATGATCACGTTGCCCTCCGGCGTGATCTGCGGCTTCACCTTGAGCGCGAGGTTGGCCTTGCGGAACGATACTGCGGTCGCACCCGAGGAGGTGGCCTGCTGGTAGGGCAGCTCGGTGCCCTGCTCGATCAGGGCTTCGACCTGGTCGGCGGTGAGCACGCGCGGGCTGGCGATGATCTTGCCCTTGCCGTCGGCCTCGAGCGCGTTCAGCTCGAGGTTCAGGAAGCGCGTCGCGCTGCTGTTGTACAGGATGAACGAGAACGCGCCGGTGCGGAACGAGTTCAGGCCGGCGGCCGGCAGGTTCACGCCGAGCGAGTTGCCGATGAAGTCGGGCGTGGTGTCGGTCTGGCCGGTGTGGGCGCCGGTGTCCTCGAGCTGGCCGCCCATCGTGACGCGCGGGCTGTTCTGGCCGAGGATGCGGGTGCCCGGCAGGCCGCGCTCGTGCAGCCCGAGGCGGGCGCCGAGGTTCTTGGCGAAGCTGTCGTTCGCCTCCACGATGCGCGCCTCGATCATCACCTGGCGCGTCGCCACGTCGATCTTCGCGATCAGGCGGCGCACCTCTTCCAGGCGGCTCGGCGTGTCCTGCACGAACAGCGTGTTGGTGCGCGCGTCGACCACCGCGCTGCCGCGCTTGGACAGGATGCGCTGGGTGGGGTCGGAGAGCAGCTTCTGCACGTCCGCCGCCTTCTGGTAGCTCATCTGGAACGACTCGGTGCGCGTCTGCTCGAGGTCCGAGATCTGGTTGGCGGCCTCGAGCTGCAGCTTCTCGCGCGTGGCGAGCTCGTCGCGCGGCGCGATCCAGATCACGTTGCCACTGCGCCGACTGTCGAGGCCGCGCGTCTGCAGGATGATCTCGAGCGCCTGGTCCCACGGCACGTCCTTCAGGCGCAGCGTGATGTTGCCGCTCACCGTGTCGCTGGTGATGATGTTGAGGTCGGTGAAGTCGGCGATCACGTTCAGCACCGCGCGCACTTCCACGTTCTGGAAATTGAGCGACAGGCGCTCGCCGGTGTAGCGGCCCTTCTGCGCCGCGGCGCGAGACGGATCGGCCACCACCGGCTTCACCTCGAGCACGAACTGGGTGTCGGACTGGTAGGCGTTGTGCTCCCACTGGCCCTTCGGCTCGATCACCATGCGCACGTTGTCGGCCTGCTGGAAGGTGCTCACGCTGTTGACCGGCGTGCCGAAGTCGACCACGTCGAGCCGCCGGCGCAGGCTGTCGGGCAGCGAGGTCTTCAGGAAGTCGACCACGATGTTCTGGCCCTGCACGCGGATGTCGATGCCGGTCGTGGTATCGGAGAGATCCACCACCACGCGGCCTTCGCCGGCGCGCCCGCGGCGGAAGTCGATGTCGCGCACCGCGTGCTTGACGTCCTGGCGGCCCTCGGCGAACGGCGTGCTCACCGCCGTCGAGGCCTGCGCGGCGGGCACCTCGGCGAGCGTGACCACCAGCGTGTTGCCGTCCAGGGTCGCCTCGTGGCCGAGCGGGCGGCGCAGGTTGAGCACCAGGCGCGTGCGGTCGGCGCCCTGCACCACGTTCATGCTGCGCAGCTCGCCCTGCGCGATGTCCTCGCTCGAGCGCCCGAGCGCGTTCACGGTGTTCGGGAAATCGAAGGCGATGCGCGCCGGCGAAGCCACCGAGAAATTCGGCGGCACGCTCTTCAGCGGCTCCTTGGTAGTGATGCGCACCACGGTGCGGCCGGCCTCCTGGTTGACCTGGAAGCTGTCGATGCTGTTGGTTTGCGCCGCGCAGATTCCCAGGCCCGCAAGCCAGAGAAGCAGCGCGCCGAGGATGGTGCTGGCTTTCTTGGTATTCATCGTTTTGCCTCCACCAGTTGCAGCGAACTCATGCGTTCCACCCAGTCGCCGGTGGAGTCCTGCACCAGCTCCTTGAGGCTGATCTGCGCTTCGTCGATCTCGGTGATGACGCCGAAGTTCTGCCCCATGTAGTTGCCCTTGCGCACCCGGTACAGGTTGGGCCCGGCCTTCACGAGGGCGAAGGTTTCCTTGTTCTGCGTAATGGTGCCGAGCATGGTGATCGACTCGAGCGGGAAGGCCTCGAGCGGCTCGGGCGGGCGCTTCTTCTGCTCGTCGATCAGGCTTGCGTTCGCGCTCGGCGCCGCGCGCCCGGCCTGCGCGACCTCGATGCGCTCGGGACGGAACGGGTCGACCTGCCCTTCCGCGGTGTACGGCACCGGCTCGTAGGGCTTGACCTGCGGCAGCGGGTCGACGCGGCCGCGCAGGTCCTTGGTGAGCTGGTTCAGCTCCTCCTTCAGGTCGCCGTGCTCGTCGCCCCCGCACCCGGCGGCGAGCGCCACGGCGAGCGCCGCCGCGGCGGCGGAGCGGGCGGCCGGGCTCATTTCTTCGCGCCCTTCTTCGAGGCCTTGCGCTGCTCGGCGATCTCGTCGTCGTCGAGATAGCGGAAGGTGCGCGCGATCGCGTCCATGGTCAGGTTGCCGTCCTTGGCCGCGGCGATCTGCACGTCCTTGAGCGTGACGATGCGCGACAGCTGGCCGACGTCGCTCGCGAACGCGCCCATGTCGTGGTAGGTGCCGGTGACGCGCACGTCGATCGGCAGCTCGGCGTAGAACTCGCGGCGCTGCTCGGCGCCGGCCGGCTTGAACAGCTCGAACTGCAGCCCGCGGCCGAGGCCGGCCTGGTTGATGTCGACCAGCAGCGCATCCATCTGCGACTTGTTGGGCAGCTGCTTGAGCAGCGCGCCGAACTGCGTGTCGATCTCGCGCAGCTGCTGGCGGTGCAGGTCGAGGTTGATGGCCTGCTTCTTCTTGTTGACGTACTCCTCCTTCAGCTTCACTTCCTTCTGCTGCCCGGCCTCGAGCTCCTCGATCTGCCCCTGGTTGAAGACGAAGAAGCCGGCCACCGGCACGCCGACCAGGATCGCGAGCAGCACCACGATCTTCGGCCCCGCGCCCCAGGTGCCGGCGTCTTTCCAGTTGGTGCGCTTGAACTCGTCGGCAATCGCGTTGAAGTTGAGCGCCATGGCTTACCCCTTCTTCGCGGCGCCGGCCGGCTGGGCGCCGGGCTTGGCCGCGTCCTTCGCCGCGTCCTTCGCGGCGGCGCGCTTGAGGTTCACGTACATGTTGAATTCCGAGACGCGCTTCTTGTCGATGTTGGTCGCCTTGACCTCGACCAGCAGCGGCTGCTCGAGCCACGGCGAGGCCTCGATGTTGCGCATCAGCGTGGAGACGCGCGCGTTCGACTGCGCGTAACCGACGATGTGCACCTTCGCGCCGCTCTGCTTCATCGACCTCAGGTACACGCCTTCGGGCATCTGCTTCACCATCTGCTCGAGCAGGTGCACGGTCTGCGCGCGGTCGGCCTGCAGCGTCTCGATGATCTGCTTGCGCGCGAGCAGCGCCTGGATCTGGTTCTTCAGCTCGTTGATGTCGGCGATGTCCTTGTCGAGCTTCTTGATCTCGTTGGCGAGGAAGGTGTTGCGGTCGGTCTGCACCTCGATCTGGCGCGCGTAGAACTGGTACATCAGGCCGGCCAGCGCGGCGCCGACCACGAAGGTGCCGGCCGACACGGTGACGAAGTGCTGGCGCGCGCGCTTGCGCCGCTCGGCGCGGTGCGGCAGCAGGTTGATGCGGGTGTTCGTCATTGCGGGTCGAACCTCCGCATCGCCAGGCCGCACGCCACGATCAGCGACGGCGCGTCGGCCATCAGGCGCTTCAGTTGTATCTTGGGCGAGGCCTGCATGAGCGAGAACGGGTTGGCCACGCTGGTCGGCACCTGGGTGCGGGTGTGCACCACCTCGTCCAGGCCGGGGATCACCGCCGAGCCGCCGGCGAGCAGGATGTGGTCGACCGCGTGGTACTGCGTCGAGGTGAAGAAAAACTGCAGCGCGCGCTGTACTTCCATGGAAAGGTTCTCCATGTAGGGCTTCATCACTTCGGCCTCGAAGTCGTCGGGCAGGCCGCCGGAGCGCTTGGCGTTCTCGGCTTCCTCGGGCGTCATGCCGTAGCGCGTCACGATGTCCTGGGTGAGCTGGTTGCCGCCGAACGCCTGCTCGCGCGTGTACACCGACTGGTCGTTGCGCAGCACCGCGACGTTCATCACGTTGGCGCCCACGTCGACGATCGCGATGTTCTGCTCCTTGCCGCCGCCCGGCAGCGCCTGCACCACGAGCGCCAGCGCGTTTTGCTGCGCGAAGGACTCGACGTCCATCACCAGCGCGCGCAGCCCGGCGGAGTCGGCGACCGCGATGCGGTCCTCGACCTTCTCCTTGCGCGTGGCGGCGATCAGCACCTCCTGCTCGTCGGGGTTGGTCGGCGAGGGACCGAGGATCTGGAAGTCGAGGTTCACTTCCTCGAGCGCGAACGGGATGTACTGGTTGGCTTCGCTCTCGACCTGCACCTCCAGCTCTTCCTCGCGCAGCGCGGCCGACACCACGATCTTCTTGCTGATCACCGCGCCGCTCGGCACCGCCATCGCGACGTGCTTGGTGCGCGTGCCCATGCGGTTGTGCGCGCGCTTCACCGACTCGGTGACCGCCTCGAGGTTGTTGATGTTGCCGTCGACCACGGAGTCGCGCGGCAGCGGCTCGATGGCGTAGCGCTCCACGCGGTAGCCGCTTTTCCCTGCGTCCACCAGCTCGAGCATCTTCACCGACGACGAGCTGATGTCGAGGCCGAACAGCGGCGGCGCCTTCGCGGTAAAAAGGTCGAATGCCATTTCGTAGCCTCTTCTTGGGTCCCCGTTATTTCCCTTTTCGCGTCGGCTCTTAGGCGCGATTCGCAGAAAATGCGTTAAATGCTAGCAACAACCCCCCTGACTGTCTACTTAATCTTCCACAGGGGGTCTGGGGGTATCATGCCGCCGTTCCGCCATCCCGTGCAACAACGCCCGATTCGACGGCTCTAAGCCGCAAGAAGATGTGGACCCGGTTCGTCGTTCTTCCCCTGGCCGTATTGCTCGGCTCGGCCGTCGCAGGACTGCTGGCGGTAGGCCTGGTGGTGGTGCTGGCCTACCCCCAGCTGCCCTCCCTGGAGGCGCTGACCGCCTACCAGCCGAAGATCCCGCTGCGTATCTACACCGCCGAGGGGGTCCTGATGGGCGAGTTCGGCGAGGAGCGCCGCTCCTTCATCCCGATCGGCGACGTGCCGCAGCAGCTGAAGAACGCCGTGATCGCGGCGGAGGACGAGCGCTTCTATGAGCACCCGGGCATCGACTACGTCGGGGTGCTGCGCGCCGCCTGGGCCAACCTGGTGGCGGGCGGCAAGCGCCAGGGCGCGAGCACCATCACCATGCAGGTGGCGCGCAACTTCTTCCTGTCCTCCGAGAAGACCCTGACGCGCAAGCTCTACGAGGCGATGCTCGCGTTCAAGATCGAGCACAGCCTGTCGAAGGAGCACATCCTCGAGCTGTACGTGAACCAGATCTACCTGGGCCAGCGCGCCTACGGGTTTGCCGCGGCGTCGCAGACCTACTACGGCAAGGCGCTCGGACAGCTTTCCCTTGGCGAGATCGCGATGCTCGCCGGCCTGCCCAAGGCGCCGTCGATGAACCCGGTGTCCAACCTGCAGCGCGCGAAGCAGCGCCAGCATTACGTGCTGCGGCGCATGAACGAGCTCGGCTACATCGACGCCACCCAATATGAGGACGCGCTGAAGGCGCCGATCCGCACGCGGCGCGAGAACGCCGAATACACCGTGCATGCCGAGTTCGCCGCCGAGATGGTGCGCCAGGCGCTCGCCGAGCATTATCCCGAGGACGTCTATACGCGCGGCTTCCGCGTGTACACGACGATCCGCAAGGCCGACCAGGACGCGGCGTACGACGCGCTGCGCAAGGGCGTGCTGGAGTACGACCGGCGCGCCGGCTACCGGGGGCCGGAAGGCTACGTCGAGCTGCCCGCCAGCCTCGACGACGACGACATCGAGGACGCGCTCGCCGACCACCCGGACAACGACGACCTCGCGGCCGCGATCGTGCTCGCGTACGACGGCAAGCAGCTGCAGGCCGCGCTGCGCAGCGGCGAGCGCATCGCGCTGCAGGGCCAGGGGCTGCAGTTCGCGGCGCGCGCCCTCGACCCGAAGGCCCCGCCGCAGCGCCGCATCCGCAAGGGCGCGATCATCCGCGTGCAGCGCGAGGGCAAGAACTGGCAGGTGGTGCAGCTACCCGAGGCCGAGGCCGCCATCATCGCGCTCGACCCGCAGGACGGCGCGATCCGCGCGCTGGTCGGCGGCTTCGACTTCGGCCGCAACAAGTACAACCACGTGACGCAGGCCTGGCGCCAGCCGGGCTCCTCGTTCAAGCCGTTCATCTACTCCGCGGCGCTCGAGAAGGGCTTTACCGCCGCCACCGTGGTGCCCGATGAGCCGGTGGTGCTCGAGGCGGAGCAGACCGGCAGCCAGCGCTGGGAGCCGAAGAACTACGACGGCAAGTTCGAAGGGCCGATGCGCCTCAGGACCGCGCTCGCCAAGTCGAAGAACATGGTGTCGATCCGGGTGCTCGACGCGATCGGGCCGCGCTACGCGCAGGAGTACGTGACGCGCTTCGGCTTCGAGGCCGAGCGCCACCCGCCCTACCTCACCATGGCGCTCGGCGCGGGCTCGGTCACCGCGTGGCAGATGGCGCGCGCCTACTCGGTGTTCGCGAACGGCGGGTTCCTGATCCAGCCTTACTTCATCCACAAGATCGTCGACGACCGCGGCAACGCGCTCGCGCTCGCCGAGCCGCGCCGCGCCGGCGACGAGGCGCTGCGCGTCCTCGACCCGCGCAACGCGTTCATCATGGACAACATGCTGCAGGACGTGACGCGCTACGGCACCGCGGCGCGCGCGGCGCGCCTCGGCCGTGTCGACCTCGCCGGCAAGACCGGCACCACCAACGAGTTCGTGGACGCCTGGTTCTGCGGCTATACGCCGGCGCTGGTCGCGGTGTCGTGGGTGGGCTTCGACCAGCCGAAGACGCTGGGCAAGAATCAGACGGGCGGCGTGGTGGCGCTGCCGATCTGGGTCGGCTACATGGAGAAGGTGCTGGGCGAAGTGCCGGAGATGCAGCGCTCGCTTCCCGACGGCGTAGTGACCATGCCCACCGTGCAGCTCGCCGCACCTGGCGCCGAGAACTTGCCGCCGCGTACCGTGCCGGAATACTTCTACCGCGAGGCGGTGCCGCCCCCCGAGGTGCTACAGCCACCGCCGCCGCCTTCGTTCGACCCGCCGCCCGCCCTACCGCAGCAGAACCCGCCGGCCTAGCTGGTCGGACACCAGCTCAGACAGCGCGCCGAGCAGCTCCTCCCCGCTGCGGGTGTCGCGCCACGCCGCGCCGTCGCGGCGGAAGTGAAAGCCGCCGCTGCGCGCCGCGACCCAGATCTCGCGCGCCGCGCTGTGCCGGTTGACGATGATCTTCGAGCCGTCGTCGAACTCGACTTCCAGCACGCCGCCCTCCTTGCGCTCGAAGTCGAGCTCGAGGCGCTCGAAGGCCTGCTCGATGAGCTCCAATGCGGCGTCGGCTGCCGCCTCGAATTCGACCGGATCCATGCGTTAACATGCGGATTTTATGCGCTTCCTCCTGCTCGTAGCCGCCTGCGCGCTGGTCGCCGCTTGCGGCCAGAAGGGGCCGCTCTACCTGCGCGACAGCCCGCCGCCGGGCGTGAAGCCGCCCAAGCCCAAGCCGTACGAGCCCGTTCCGTATCCGCAGCAGAACGAAGAAGAGCAGAAGTAGGCGCGCGCTTGCCTTTCAACTACCGCAACGGGGTGCTGTGCGCCGACGAAGTGGCGCTGGACGAAATCGCGCGCCGCCACGGCACGCCGTGCTTCGTGTACTCGCGCGGCTCGATCGAGAGCGCGTATGCCGAATTCCGCGACGCGCTGGGCGGGCGCGAGGCCATGATCTGCTACTCGGTCAAGGCGAATTCCAACCTGTCGGTGCTCGCGCTGCTCGCGCGCCTCGGCGCCGGATTCGACATCGTGTCCGGCGGCGAGCTCGCGCGCGTGATCGCCGCGGGCGGCGCGCCGCAGCGCACGCTCTTTTCCGGGGTCGGCAAGAGCGAGGCGGAAATCCGCTTCGCGCTCGAAAAGGGGATCGGCTGCATCAATCTCGAGTCCGAAGCCGAGCTGACAAGAGTTAACACGGTGGCAGAAGGGCTCGGCCGGCGCGCCCCGGTGGCGTTCCGGGTCAACCCCGACATCGACGCGAGGACGCACCCCTACATCTCCACCGGGCTGCGCGAAACCAAGTTCGGCGTCGCGCATGCGGACGCCGAGCGCCTGTACCGCAAGGCTGCCGGGCTGAAGGGCGTGGAGGTGATCGGCATCGGCTGCCACATCGGCTCGATGCTGCAGGACAGCGCGCCCTTCGTCGCGGCGGCCGGGCGGCTGCTCGCGCTGGTGGACCGCCTCGAGGCGGAAGGCATCCGCCTGCGTCACATCGACTTCGGCGGCGGGATTGGCATCCGCTACAAGGACGAGGAGCCGCAGCCGCCGGCAAGGTTCGTGAACGAGACCTTGCATGTGATCGGCAAGCGACCGCACACCGCCATCTTCGACCCGGGCCGCTCGATCGTCGGTAACGCGGGGGTCCTGCTGACCCGGGTGGAGTACGTAAAGCCGCGCTTCCTGGTGGTCGACGCGGCGATGAACGACCTGATCCGCCCCGCCCTCTACGGCGCCTGGCACGAGGTCAAGGCGGTGAAGGAATCGAACGCCGAGCCGGCTGTTTACGACGTGGTCGGCCCGGTGTGCGAGAGCGCCGACTTCCTCGCCAAGGGCCGCAAGCTCGCCGCAAGGGAAGGCGACCTGCTCGCCATCATGTCCTGCGGCGCCTATGCCATGGCCATGAGCTCGAACTACAACAGCCGGCCGCGTGCCGCGGAGGTCCTGGTGGAGGGGGGGGAAGCACGCTTGGTGCGCCGCCGCGAATCGGTCGAGGAGCTGTTTGCCCTCGAGCGTCCTCAGGGCTGACAATCGCCGCTCTCATGTCGCGCCGCCTCGTCATGTTCGGCCTTCTCGTCGTCGTGCTCGCCGGCGCGGGGCTCGGCACTTACTTCGTCACCGACGGCAAGGCCAAGGACAGCGCCAAGGCGCCGCGCGGCACGCCGGCGGTTCCGGTCACCGTGGCACGCGTGGAGCAGCAGACCATCCCGGTACGCCTGAATGCGATCGGCAACGTGGAGGCGTACGCGACGGTCGCCGTGAAGGCGCGCGTCGACGGCCAGATCCTCGAGGTGAATTTCCGCGAGGGCCAGCCGGTGAAGAAGGACGAGGTGCTGTTCCGCATCGACCCGCGCCCGTTCCAGGCCGCGCTGCGCCAGGCCGAGGCCAACGCGCTGCGCGACCGCGCGGCGCGCGATCACTCGGTCGCGCAGGAAAAGCGCTACCAGGAGCTGCTCGACAAGAACTTCATCTCCAAGGACGCCTACGCGAAGATCCGCACCGACGCCGCGACCGCCGAGGCGACCGCGAAGGCGAGCCAGGCCGCGCTCGAGAACGCGCGGCTCAACCTCGAGTACTGCACGATCCACTCGCCGCTCGACGGCTATGTTGGCCGCGTGCTGCTGCAGGCCGGCAACCTGGTGCGCGCGAACGACCAGAACCCGCTGGTGGTGATCAACCAGGTGCGCCCGATCTACGTGAACTTCGGCATCCCGGAGCAGCACCTTGCCGAAGTGCGCAAGTACATGGCGGCCGGGCCGCTCGCCGCGGAAGTGCAGGCGTCCGATCCACAGCAGCCGGCGCCGCGCGGCACGCTGATCTTCGTCGACAACGCCGTCGATCCCAGCACCGGCACGATCCGGCTGCGCGCGCAGTTCGCGAACGCGGACGCCACGCTGTGGCCGGGCCAGTTCGTGAGCGTGAGCCTGCGGCTCTATGAGCAGGCCGACGCGCTGGTGATCCCTTCGGCCGCGGTGCAGACCGGGCCCGACGGCCAGTACGTGTACGTGGTGGGCGAGGACCTGACCGCCGAGGTGCGCCGCGTCACGGTGCAGCGCACCGAGGGCGAGCGCGCCATCGTGGCGCAGGGGCTGGCGCGCAACGAGCGCGTGGTGACGCGCGGCCAGTTGCGCCTCGGGCCCAAGGTGCGCGTGCAGATCGCCAAGCCGGAAGCCCAGCCGTCATGAACTTCTGCGAAGCGTTCGTGCGCCGCCCGGTGATGACGGTGCTGGTGATGGCCGGCCTGCTGATCTTCGGCCTGGCGGCCTATCGCCTGCTGCCGGTGTCGACGCTGCCGAACGTCGATTTCCCGACCATCCAGGTGAGCGCCGACCTGCCGGGCGCGAACCCCGAGACCATGGCTTCGTCGGTCGCCACCGTGCTCGAGAAGGAGTTCTCGACCATCGCCGGCATCGAGGAGATGACCTCGGTGAGCGGGCAGGGGGTGACGCGCATCACCATCCAGTTCGCGCTCGACCGCGATATCGACGCCGCCGCGCAGGACGTGAATTCGGCGATTGCCTCGGCGGCGCGGCGGCTGCCGGCGACCATGCCGGCGCCGCCGTCGTTCCGCAAGGTCAACCCGGGCGATTCGCCGATCTACTACCTCGCGCTCACCTCCGAGACGGTGCCGCTCTCAAGCGTCAACGAGTACGCCGAGACCTACCTCGCGCAGCGCATCTCGACCATCAACGGCGTGGCGCAGGTGAATGTATTCGGGCAGCAGAAGTACGCGGTGCGCGTGCAGCTCGATCCCAACGCGCTCGCGGCGCGCGGCGTCGGCATCAACGAGGTCGAGCAGGCGGTGTCGAACGCCAACGTCAACATTCCCACCGGCACGCTGTACGGCCGCGAGCGCATCTACGCGGTGCAGTCCACCGGGCAGCTCGCCAACGCCGCGGCGTTCCGCCCGGTGATCGTCACCTACCGCAACGGCGCCCCGGTGCGCCTGCAGGAGCTCGGCCGCGTCATCGACGGGGTGCAGAACGACAAGGTGGCGGCCTGGTTCAAGGACAAGCGCGGCATCGTGCTCGCGATCCAGCGCCAGCCGGGCACCAACACCATCGAGGTGGTGGACAACATCAAGAAGCTGCTGCCCACCTTCCGCGCCGAGGTGCCGCCCTCGATCGACATCCAGGTGCTGTACGACCGCTCGGTGACGATCCGCGCCTCGGTCGACGAGGTGAAGTTCACCCTCTACCTGGCGCTGATGCTGGTGGTGCTGGTGATTTTCCTGTTCCTGCGCAACATCCCGTCGACCATCATCCCCTCGATCGCGCTGCCGATGTGCGTGATCGGCACGTTCTCGGTGATGTACCTGTTCGACTTCAGCATCGACAACATCTCGCTCATGGCGCTCACGCTGTGCGTCGGCTTCGTGGTCGACGACGCGATCGTGATGCTCGAGAACATCACGCGCCACGTCGAGCAGGGCAAGAGCGTGCTGCAGGCCACGCTCGACGGCTCGAAGGAGATCGTGTTCACCATCATCTCGATGACGCTGTCGCTCGCGGCGGTGTTCATCCCGGTGCTGTTCATGGGCGGCATCCTCGGGCGCCTGCTGCACGAGTTCGCGGTCACCATCATCGCCGCCGTGCTGCTGTCCGGGTTCGTCTCGCTGACGCTCACGCCGATGATGTGCAGCCGCATCCTCAAGCCGCACCGCGGCGGCGTGCATCATGGCCGGCTCTACATGGCGTTCGAGCGCGGCTTCGACGCGCTGCGCAACGCCTACGCGGCGAGCCTCGGCTGGACGCTCGCGCACCAGCGCACCGTGATGGTGGTGTTCGTCGCGATCTGCATCGCGACCGGGGTGCTGTTCGTGCGCGCGCCGAAGGGCTTCCTGCCGAGCGAGGACTCGGGGCAGCTGTTCTGCTTCGTCGAGGGCCCGCAGGACATCTCGTTCGAGGCCATGTCCGACCTGCAGCGCAAGGTGGCCGAGATCATCGCCCAGGATCCGAACGTCGAGGCGGCGATGTCGTTCATCGGCGCGACCGGCTTCTCGCCTTCGCTCAACGTCGGGCGCATCACCATCACGCTCAAGCCGTTCAGCGAGCGCAAGCCCGCCGACCAGGTGGTGCGCGAGCTGCGCCCCAAGCTCGCGAACATCCTCGGCGCCAAGGTGTTCCTGCAGAACGTGCCGGCGATCCGCATCGGCGGCAGCCTGACGCGCAGCCCCTACCAGTACGTGCTGCGCGCGCCGGACACTGACGAGCTCTACCACTGGGCGCCGATCGTGGAGCGCAAGCTGCGCTCGCTGCCCGGCCTGGTCGACGTGGCGAGCGACCTGCAGATCGTGCGCCCCGAGGTCACGGTGCACATCGAGCGCGAGAAGGCTTCCGCGATGGGCGTCTCGGCGCAGCAGATCGAGATGGCGCTCAACAACGCCTACGGCTCGCGCCAGGTCTCCACGATCTATACGCCGACCAACCAGTACTGGGTGATCATGGAGCTGGCGGAGCGCTACCAGACCGATCCCTCGGTGATGCCGATGCTCTATGTGCGCGCTTCCACCGGCGCGCTGGTGCCGCTCAACGCGGTCGCCACATTCTCCTCGGGGGTCGGGCCGCTGCAGGTCACCCATCACGGGCAGCTGCCCTCGGTCACCTTGTCGTTCGACGTGCGCCCCGGCGTGGCGCTGTCGCAGGCCATCGCCGAGGTGCAGGCCGCGGTGCGCGAGCTGCAGGTGCCGGCCACGCTGTCGGGTACCTTCTCGGGCACCGCGCAGGCCTACCAGGCCTCGCTGCAGGGCATGGGCATCCTGCTGCTGCTCTCGATCCTGGTGATCTATCTCGTGCTCGGCATCCTGTACGAGAGCTTCATCCACCCGCTCACCATCCTGTCGGGCCTGCCGACCGCCGGCCTGGGCGCGATTCTCACGCTGATGGCGTTCGGCATCGAGCTCAACATGTACGCGTTCGTCGGCATCATGCTGCTGGTCGGCATCGTGAAGAAGAACGCGATCATGATGATCGACTTCGCCATCGAGGCGCAGCGCAAGGAGGGCAAGTCGCCCGAGGAGGCGATCCACCAGGCCGGCATCATCCGCTTCCGCCCGATCATGATGACCACCATGGCGGCGCTGATGGGCAGCCTGCCGATCGCGATCGGCTTCGGCGCCGGCGGCGGCGCGCGCATGCCGCTCGGCATCTCGGTGGTCGGCGGCCTGCTGCTCTCCCAGGCGCTCACCCTGTACATTACGCCTGTGATCTACGTCTACTTCGAGCGCCTGCAGGTGTGGCTGCAGCGGCGCAAGCGACCCGCGATCGCCGAGCATGCCGGCCAGCCCCGAAGCGCGTAGCCTCGCGGTGTTCTGCGACTTCGAGAACGTCGCGCTCGGCGTGCGCGAGGCGCGCTACTCGCAGTTCGACATGGAGAAGGTGCTCGAGCGCCTGCTCGCCAAGGGCTCGATTGTGGTGAAGAAGGCCTACTGCGACTGGGAGCGCTACAAGGAGTTCAAGGCCGCGATGCACGCTGCGTCCTTCGAGCTGATCGAGATCCCGCACGTGCGCCAGTCGGGCAAGAACTCGGCCGACATCCGCATGGTGGTCGACGCGCTCGACCTGTGCTACACCAAGTCGCACGTCGACACCTTCGTCATCGTGAGCGGCGACTCGGACTTCTCGCCGCTGGTGTCTAAGCTGCGCGAGAACGCCAAGACCGTGATCGGCGTGGGCGTGAAGAACTCGAGCTCCGACCTCCTCATCAGCAACTGCGACGAGTTCATCTACTACGACGACCTGGTGCGCGCCGACGAGCAGAAGCGGCGCGCGGCGAAGAAGCGGCGCGACACCGCGCCGGCCGGTGGCGACAAGGCGAACGGCGACAAGAAGCAGGAGGCCTTCGACCAGATGCTCGGCACGCTGGAAGCGCTGATGGCCGAGCGCGACGCCGACGAGCGCATCTGGGGCTCGATGGTCAAGCAGGCGCTCAAGCGCAGGAACCCCGGCTTCAACGAGTCGTACTATGGGTTCCATGGGTTCTCCGAGCTCCTCGAGGAAGCCGAGAAAAAGGGCCTCATCAAGCTCGAAGCCGACGAGAAATCGGGCGGCTACGTCGTCAGGCCGGCGCAACAGGGGTCATAGACCGCGTCCGGCGGACCTGGCAGCGGCGCGCGGCAAGGGGCTGCGCGACGTCATCGGGCCCGGCCTGAAGGTGCTGTTCTGCGGCATCAACCCCGGCCTGTACTCGGCAGCCACCGGTTTTCACTTCGCTCGTCCCGGCAACCGCTTCTGGCCGGCGCTGCATGCCGCGGGCTTCACGCCGCGCCTTTTCCACCCGTCGGAGAACGTCAAGCTCCTCGAGCTCGGCTACGGCCTGACCAACCTGGTGAACCGCGCCACCGCCGCGGCGGACGAGCTCTCGACGGCCGAACTGGCTCTCGGCGCAAACAAGCTTGCTGCCAAAGTCCGCCGTTATCGGCCGCGCGCGGTGGCATTCGTCGGACTGGGCGCGTACCGTACCGCGTTCAGTCGCCCCAAGGCGACGCTCGGGCTGCAGCCCGACAGCCTGGCAAGCGCCGAAGTCTGGGTGCTGCCCAGCCCGAGCGGACTGAACGCGAACTACCAGCTGCCCGCCCTGATCCAACTCTTCGGACAACTATGGCAACGAAGCTCGACAAGTCGCTGAAGCGTGAAATCGACATCGACGGCAAGCCGTTCATGCTCACGCTCTCGCCCGAGGGCCTGAAGCTCGTGCCCAAGGGCAAGCGCAACGGCCTGGAAATCGCCTGGAAGGACCTGGTGAGCGGCGACGCGGCGCTCGCCACCGCACTGAATGCCTCGCTCAAGGGATAAGCAAGCCGCCCCAGCCGCGCTTTTGTTGATCGACTGGATCAACGACCTCGAGTTCGACGGCGGGGACGAGATCCTCCCGCAGGCGGTCGCGGCGGCCAAGGCGACCGCGGCGCTACGCCGGCGCGCGAAGCAGGCGGGCGTGCCGGTGATCTACTGCAACGACAACTTCGGCAAGTGGCGCTCGGACTTCCGCGCCACGCTCGACCACGTGCTCAGGGACGGCGTGCGCGGCCAGCCGCTCGCCGAGCTGCTGGCGCCCGACGAGCAGGATTACTTCGTGCTCAAGCCCAAGCATTCGGGATTTCATTCCACCAGCCTCGACGTCCTGCTCGACTACCTGGGCGCGCGCACGCTCGTCCTCACCGGCATCGCGGGCAATTTCTGCGTGCTGTTCACCGCGCAGGACGCCTACATGCGGGACTTCAAGCTCGTGGTGCCGTGCGACTGCCTCGCCTCGGAGGAGGAAACCGACAACCGGCACGCGCTCGCGCACATGGCGAAGGTCTGCAAGGCCGACACCGCGCCTTCGCAGGCCATCGACTTTGCCTCGCTTAGGGGGGATTCAGCTGCTGGTAGGCCGCGTTCGCCACGTTCAGCAGATCTTCCTTGCTGATATCGGCCGAGGACACCGCGTAGCCGAGCTTGCTGTCCACCCAGTAGAACACGCCGACGTTGCCTTCGCGCGCGTAGCGGAACGCGGTGGAACGGTTCGCGCCCATGTCGCTGCGCACGTACAGCGTGACGCGCGTGCCGCGGTTGCACTGGTACATGAAGTGCGCGACCGGACCGTTCTCGCCGGGCAGCAGCCGCCCGCCGACCAGGCTGTAGCCGACGCCGTCGAGCTTCGGCGCGCGCAGCTGCGTGCCCAGGCGCTTGGACAGCCATGCCACGAGGTGCGCCTCCTGGTCGGCGCCGACCTCGACGGGATGGCGCACCTCCGGCGAATACGTTGCGTGCGCGACGACCGCACGGTGCGCCATGGCGGCCGCCGCGTCGGCGCTCGCGGCCGGGGCCGGCTGCATCGAGCGCAGCTGCCAGGCGCCGAGCGCGCCGAGCGCCGCCCCTAGCACGATCCACACCGCGACCATGGCCATGCGGCGTCCGCCTCCCGAGCGGATCACGCGTTGCAGGCGCTCCGGCACCGGCTCGTGCAGCACGCCGTGGTAGGTCGAGCGCACCTCCTCGCCGATGCGCCGGTAGCTTTCGATGCGCTCCGCATCCTCCGGATGCGCGGCGAGCCACGCCGCGACCGCGGCGCGCCGTTCCTCCGGCAGGTTGCCGTCGGCGTACGCCTGCAGGTCGTGATCGCTGACCGGCTCGCTCATTTCACCACTTTCAGCTTCGCGGCCACCGGCTGCCCGAGCATCGACGCGCGCAGCTTCTCGCGCGCGCGCGACAGGCGCGACATCACGGTGCCGATCGGAATGCCGAGCGTACGCGCCACCTGGTCGTAGCTCATTTCCTCGAGAGTGACGAGCAGCAGCACGGCGCGCTGCTCGGCGGGCAGGCGCGCGATGCCGCGGTCGAGGTCGCGCACCAGCAGCGCGTCGCCTTGCGGCGCGCGCTGCGCAAGCTCGGGCATCTCGTCCTCGAGCGGATCGGTCAGGCGCGACGCGCGCACCCGGTTGACGTGTACGTTGTGCATCACCGTGAAAAGCCAGGCCCGCAAGTCGGTGCCGCGGCGGTAGAGGTGCAGCTTTGCCCACGCGCGCTCCAGCGTGTCCTGCACCAGGTCGTCCGCGGTAGCGCGGTCGCCGACCAGGGCCCGGGCGTAGCGCCGCAACCGCGGGATCAACTCAACCAGGCGCTGCGCTTCGTTCATAGGGGGAACAAAGGCTCCGCGGGCATTATTCCCGATGTCCCTATTTCATTCTATTTGGCGGGTTCCGGCAATGGCGGCAGCGAGCGCAAATAGGCCACCACTGCGTCCAGGTCCGCGGGGGCGAGTTGTGAAGTTGTGTTTTGCACCACCTCGGCCATGGACTGCGCCGCCACGTCCCCGTCCGGGGTAAGGCCGGTACGCAGGAACTCCTTCAGCTCGCCGTCGTCCTTCTTGGCGAGCCGCGTGGGTGTCAGGTTGGGTGCGACGTCCTTCGCGCCGGCGAAGGGCCGGTCCCGCTTGCTCGCGCCGAGGAAATTGCGCGGCGTATGGCACTCACCGCAATGCCCGAGCGCCGTGGCGAGATAGCGGCCGCGATTGAGCACCGGGCTCACCGCCGGGTCCGGCGCGAACGCTCCGGGAGTAAAGAACAGCCATTTCCAGATGCCGACCAGGAAGCGCCAGCGATAGAAGAAGCCGAGGTCGTGCTCCTGGTTGGGCCGCTCGCTCGGCTTGAGCGAGCGCAGGTATGCGTAGAGGTCGCGCACGTCCACATCGTTGATCAGCGTGAACGACGGATAAGGAAACGCCGGGAAGTAATGCGCGCCGTCCGGGCGGCGGCCTTCGCGCAGCGCGCGCCTGAAATCCGCCTCGCTCCAGCGCCCGATGCCCGCCTGCGGATGCGGCGTGATGTTCGGCCCGTAGAACGTGCCGAACGGCGTCTTCAGCGCGCGCCCGCCGGCATACGGCGTCGCCTTTTCCTTCTCTTCGGTGTGGCAGCCGAGGCAGCCGGCCGCCTTCGAAAGGTACTCGCCGCGCTTCGCGTCGCCTTGCGCCAAGCTAGGCCCGGCGGCCAGAACGAGCAAGAGCCCCGCGATCGCGAGGCTCTTGTTTGACGCTGCGCGCCTACTTCGAGCGGAAATCGTCGTGACAGCCGTTGCAGGTCTTGAGTACCGCCTGGAACTGTTGCTTGACTGCGCCCTCATCCTTCGCCCGCGCAGCCTGGCCGAGCTTCGCTGTCTCGGCCTGCAGGCGCTGGGCGTACTCGTCGAATTTCGCCTTCTGCGAATAGATCTCGGGCAAAGCCCGGGTCTTCTCGCCCTTGGTGCTTTCCTGGAATCCATCCCAGGCCATTTGCGAAAGATTCTCGAGATACGTCGCGTTTCTCGAGACAGCATCGGCGTTGTACGGCACTTTCCCTGTCGCCATCCCGGCGATGGGACCGATGTACTTGCCCTGCAGCGTCATGACTGCCTGCCGCTGCTTGACCAGCACATCGGGCTTGACCTGCGCGGCGGCCATGCCGCTCAGGCCGCCCAGCGCGATTGCGATGCCGGCGGCCACCATGCTATTCCTCATCTTTTCTCCTCTAGTTGCGGCAAGCGGCCGCACCTGTCGGAGAACACCGAGCGCGCGCCGGTATTCCGCTATCGCAGCCCGGCGGCGTACTCGGCGACGGCACGAATTTCGCCCTCGCTCATGCGGCCGGCCACGGCGCGCATCATGCCGTTCGGGTCGTTCATGCGCACGCCGTCCTTGAAGGCCTTGAGCTGCGCGACGAGGTAGTCGGCGTACTGGCCGGCGAGGCGCGGGTACTGCGCCGGGATGCCGGCACCGGCCGGCCCGTGGCAGCCCTGGCAGGCGGGCACGCCGGTGGACGCGTTGCCGCCGCGCCAGAGCTTCTGCCCTTGCGCGACCAGGTTCTTGTCCGCCGCGGCCGCGGGGCGCAGCTTCTGGCCGGCGTAGTACGCAGCGAGACCTTTCATGTCGTCTTCCGAAAGGTTCGCCACCATGCCGCTCATGATGTCGCTCGGGCGCGCCGGCTTCTTCCCGGCTTGCGGCTTGAAGTCGCGCAGCTGCTTGTCGAGGTACTCGGGGAACTGGCCGGCGATTTTCGGGTTGGCGGCCGCGATGCTGTTGCCGTCGGCGGCGTGGCACGCCGCGCACACCTGCGCCGCGATGCCCTGCGCCTTGGACTGGCCCTGCGCGTGCACCTGAGCCTGCGGCCACATCGTCGCCACCGCGCCAGCGGCGCAAACCAAAGCACGTATCATCCCCGGCATCCCTGAGTCGAAAGGCGCGATTTTATTAGATTATTCTCGCAAGCACAGTTCCTCGCGGCGGCCGGGCGCGCGGTCGACCTGCCGCCGCCGGGACCGCCCGAGATCGCCTTTGCGGGACGCTCCAACGTGGGCAAGTCGAGCGCGATCAACGCGGTACTGGGCCGGCGCGCCCTGGCTCGCACCAGCAAGACGCCGGGCCGCACGCAGACCATCAATCTGTATTCGCTCGGCCAAGAGGGAGAAACGCAGGCGCGCCTCGCGGACCTGCCGGGCTACGGCTACGCGAAGGTGCCGCAAGCGCAGCGCGCGCAATGGCGGCAGCTCGTCGGCGACTACCTGGAATCGCGGCCGACGCTTGCCGGCGTGGTGGTCATCATGGACGCGCGCCACCCGTTCATGCCGCTCGACCGGCAGCTCCTGCAATGGCTGGGTGACCTGCGCAGGCTGGTCGTGCTCTCGAAGGCCGACAAGCTTTCGCGCGCCGAGCAGGCGGCGCTGCAGAAAGAGCATCCCGAGGCGCTGATGTTTTCCAGCAGCACGAAGCAGGGTGTGGAGGAATGTCGCGCCCTGCTGGAAGGCTGGATCCAGCAGGGCGCGGAAATAAAAAGCCCCCGGTAAAGGGGATATAAACCGGGGGCGAAACGCCTTAACTTTGGATTAAGGCACCCGCTCAGGGAGGAGAAGCGGGAGACGATTAACTCGTCCGAAGGTAAGATTCCGGACCCCCGGGCAAAGTTCCCCCCGATAACATTTCGAAATAAATGAAGGTCTACGGCAGCTTCCCGGCAGTACGGATGCGGCGCATGCGGCGCCACGAGTTCTCCCGCAGGCTGATGCGCGAGACCATACTTACCGCGGGGGATCTCATCTATCCGGTGTTCGTGCTGGACGGCAAAGCCCGCACGGAGAAGGTGGCTTCCATGCCCGGCGTGGAAAGGATGACGATCGACAAGCTGCTGCCGGTCGCCGAGCAGTGCCTGAAGCTGCGTGTTCCGGTGCTCGCGCTTTTCCCCGTGGTGGATGCCAAGTTGAAGACCGAGGACGGGCGCGAAGCGTTCAATCCCAGGGGCCTGGTGCCGCGCGCGGCGGCCGCGCTGAAGAAGCGCTTTCCGGAGCTCGGCCTGATGACCGACGTGGCGCTCGACCCGTACACCTCGCACGGCCAGGACGGCGTGGTCGACAAGAGCGGCTACATCATGAACGACGTGACGCTCGACGTGCTGGTGAAGCAGGCGCTCACGCAGGCCGCCGCCGGCGTCGACATCGTGGCGCCCTCCGACATGATGGACGGGCGTATCGGCCGCATCCGCGGCGCGCTCGAGAAGGCGGGCCACATCCATACGAAGATCATGGCGTACTCGGCGAAGTACGCCTCCGGCTTCTACGGCCCGTTCCGCGACGCGGTGGGATCGGCGAAGGCGCTCGGCAAGGCGGACAAGCAGACCTACCAGATGGACCCGGCGAACTCCGACGAGGCGCTGTGGGAAGTCGGCCTCGACCTCGCGGAAGGCGCGGACATGGTGATGGTGAAGCCCGGCCTGCCGTACCTCGACATCCTGCGGCGCGTGAAAGACGAGTTCAAAGCGCCGACCTACGTCTACCAGGTCTCGGGCGAGTACGCGATGCTGCGCGCCGCGATCGCCAACAAGTGGCTGCCGGCGTCCTGCATCATGGAGAGCCTCGTCGCGTTCAAGCGCGCCGGAGCGGACGGCATCCTCACCTACTTCGCGCTCGAAGCGGCTAAGGGCTTGTCGCGAGGCTGAGCGTTTTCAGGAAGCGCTCGGCGTTCTGGTAGCCGATCACCCGCAGGCCCTTGATCTCCTGGCCCTGCGCGTCGAAGAAGATGATGCCCGGCGGGCCGAACAGCGAGAAGCGCTTGAGCAGCGCCTTGTCGGCCTCGTTGTTGGCGGTGACGTCGGCCTGCAGAAGCAGCATCTGGTCGAGCTGCGCGCGCACGCGCGGATCCGAGAACGTGAAGCTCTCCATCTCCTTGCACGACACGCACCAGTCGGCGTAGAAGTCGAGCATCACCAGCTTGCCGGGCGCCTGGAGCCGCGCCTGCAGGTCGGCGAGCGAGGCAACGCGCGTCCACGCCACCGGCGCGGAAAGCGGCGTGCCGGCGGTGAACACCGCGAGCGGGCGCAGCGGGTCGCGGCTGCCGGCCAGCGCGCCGACCAGGATCGCGGCGCCGACCACGAGCGGGAACGCGGCCGCCACCCACGAGCGGCGCAGCAGCGCGGCGAGGCCGAAGGCGAGCGCGCTCCATGCCAGCATGCCCGCGAACGGCGGCAGCACCGGCGAGACGATCCACACCGCGACCGCGAGCAGCATCAGGCCGAAGAACTTCTTCACCGCCACCATCCATGCACCGGCACGCGGCAGCAGCGCGCCTTCCGAGACGCCCACCACGAGGAGCGGCACGCCCATGCCGAGCGCCATGGCGAACAGCGCGCTGCCGCCGAGCACCATGTCGCCCGAGCGCGAGATCTCGAGCAGCGCACCGGCAAGCGGCGCCGACACGCACGGGCTGACGATCACCGCGGAGAGCACGCCCATCGCGGCCACCGGGACGAGGCGCCCGCCCTTCAGCCGGCCGTGCGTGGCATGCAGGCGCTGCTGCACGGCGTGCGGCAGGCGCAGCTCGTACAGCCCGAACATCGAGAGCGCGAGCAGCACGAAGATGGCCGCGAACGCGCCCAGCACCCAGACATTCTGCAGATAGGCGGCGAGCAGCGAGCCGACATACGCCGCCGCCACCCCGGCGAGCGCGTAAGTGACTGCCATGGCCAGCACGTAAGTCCCGGACAGCGCGAGCGCGCGCGACTTGCCGATGCGCGCGCCTTGGCCGGCGATGATGCCACCAAGGATCGGGATCATCGGCAGCACGCACGGCGTGAAGGCGAGCAGCACGCCGAAGCCGAAGAAGCTCGCCAGCACGAGCACGGCGTTGCCGTGGAAAAGCTGCGCGATGTCCATGTCGCTGGCGAAGATCGACCAGCGCGGCCGGGCGTCGATCTCGCGCGGGCCGGGGTCGGCGAACGTGCCGCCGGCGAGGCGCAGCGCGGCCTGCGAGTCCATCGGCACATAGCAGACCCCGACGTCGGCGCAGCCCTGCGACACCACCTTGAGCTCGAACGCGCCCTCGCCTTCCGCCGGGATGCGTACCGCCACTTGTTTGCGGTAGATCTGCGATTCGCCGAAGAACTCGTCCTTGTGCGCAATGCCGGGCGGGAATTGCGGCGTGCCGAGCTGCACCCCCGGGTTCCCTTCGGCGGCGAAGCGGAATCTTTCGCGGTACATGTAGTAGCCGTCCGCGATCTGGAAGCGCACCTCCACCCCGCCCTGCACCGCGCGCGCGCTGAAGCGGAACGCCTTCTCCGGCTCGAGCAGCTCGTCATTCTTCTTGAAGAGCTGCGCGAGCGCCGGCGCGGCGAGCGCCCACACGAGCAGTCCGATGAGAAGCTTTTTCATGTCCCCGTTTCCGCGGCCACCCAGTCGAGGTAGGCGGGCAGCCCGCGCTCGATTGGGACCGCGATGATCTCGGGAAGTTCGTAGGGATGCGCGGCGCGCAGCGCCTCCTCGAGCGCGGCGTAGCGCTCGCGCGTGGTCTTGATCAGCATCGGGTGCTCCTCGTCGTGCTGCAGCGCGCCCTTCCAGCGATAGACCGAGCGGCAGGGGGCGAGGATGTTGACGCATGCAGCAAACTGCTTCTCGACCAGCATGTCGGCGAGCTTCTCGGCGATCGCGCGCTCGGGCAGGTTGGTGAGCACCAAGAGCTTGGTAGACTCCATGGGCCTATTCTAGCGATGGCCAAAGTCACAGTTCAGCCGAGCGGTCAGTCCTTCGATGTCGAGCCGGGCGAAGCGGTGCTCAGCGCGGCGCTGCGCCAAGGCGTGATGCTGCCCTACGGCTGCAAGAACGGCGCGTGCGGATCGTGCAAGGGGAAGATCGTCGCGGGCCAAGTCGACTATGGGCACTACCACGCGCGCGTGCTGACCGAGGCGGAGCGCGCGCACGGCAAGGCGCTCTTCTGCCAGGCCAAGCCGCTCGGCGACCTGGTGATCGAATGCCGCACCATCGGCGCGGCGAAGGACATCGCGGTGCGCATCCTGCCCTGCCGCGTGCAGAAGCTCGCGCGGGCCGCCGACGACGTGATGATCGTCGGCCTCAAGCTGCCGGCCAACGAGCGGCTGCAGTTCCTCGCCGGGCAGTACATCGACTTCCTGCTGAAGGGCGGCGAGCGGCGCAGCTTCTCGATGGCGAACGCGCCGCACGCGGACGAGCTGATCGAGCTGCACGTCCGGCAGGTGGCCGGCGGCACCTTCACCGACCACGTGTTCAGCAAGATGAAGGAGCGCGACATCCTGCGCCTCGAAGGGCCGCTCGGCAGCTTCTTCCTGCGCGAGGAGAGCGCGAAGCCGATCGTGTTCGTGGCGAGCGGCACCGGCTTCGCGCCGATCAAGTCGATCCTCGAGACGGCCTTCCACCGCAACGTGACGCGGCCGATGGTGCTGTACTGGGGCGCGCGGCGGCCCAAGGACCTCTATCTCAACGCACTGCCGGAAAAGTGGGCGCGCGAGCACGCGAACTTCAAGTACGTGCCGGTGATCTCGGAAGCGCGCGCCGAAGACGCGTGGAGCGGGCGCAGCGGCTTCGTGCACCGCGCGGTGATGGAGGACCTGCCCGATCTCTCGCAGCACCAGGTCTACGCGTGCGGGGTGCCGGTGATGGTGGACTCGGCGCGGCGCGACTTCACCACGCTCTGCGGGCTGCCCGAGGACGAGTTCTACGCCGACAGCTTCACGACCCAGGCGGACCTCGCGTCAGACGAGCTGCGCTAGTCCTTCTTGCCCTCTACGCGCCTTCGCCCAAGTAGGCCTCTTTCACCCGCGCATCCTCGAGGAGCGACTGCGCGGAGCCCGATAGCGAGACGGTGCCCGACTCCATCACGTAGCCGCGGTGCGCGACCTCGAGCGCGAGGCGCGCGTTCTGCTCGACCAGCAGGATGGTCACGCCGCGCGCCGCGATTTCGCGCACTACCTCGAAGATGCGCGCCACCATCATCGGCGCGAGGCCCATGGACGGCTCGTCGAGGAGCAAGAGCTTGGGCTCGCTCATGAGCGCGCGCGCGATGGCAAGCATCTGCTGCTCGCCGCCCGACAGCGTGCCCGCCACCTGGGTGCGCCGCTCCTTCAGGCGCGGAAAGGTGGCGTACTGCTTCTCGGTGCTGCCGCCGCCGCCGCGCGCGTAGGCGCCCATCGCCAGGTTCTCCTCCACGGTGAGCTGCGGAAAGATGCCGCGGCCTTCGGGCACCATGACCAGGCCCTGGCGCGGCAACTCGTGCACCGCGGCGCGCGAAATATCGTTGCCTTGGTAGGAAAGAGTTTTCGCGGCAGACGGGATCAGGCGGCAGATGGCCTTCAGGGTGGTCGTCTTGCCTGCGCCGTTGGCGCCGATCAGCGTGACCAGCTCGCCTGCGCCGACCTCCAGGTCGATGCCTTTCACGGCGCGGATGCCGCCGTAGTGCACCTCGAGCCCTTTCACCTCGAGCAGCACGTCGGCGTCGCTAAGCCGCGGAACGCGGCGCTCCCAGATAGGCTTCGATGACTTTCGGATCCTTCTGCACCACCGCCGGCGTGCCTTCGGCGATCTTCTGGCCGTAGTCGAGCACCATCACGCGGTCGCACACGTTCATCACCAGGCGCACGTCGTGCTCGATGAGCAGCACCGTCACGCCGTCGTCGCGGATGCGGCGGATCAGCTTGCCGAGCGCGAGGCGCTCGGCCGGGTTCATGCCGGCGGCCGGCTCGTCGAGCGCGAGCAGCTTGGGGTCGGTGGCGAGCGCGCGCGCGATCTCCAGGCGCCGCTGGTCGCCGTAGGGCAGGCTGCCGGCCGCGTCGTTGGCCCGCGCGCGGATCCCCACATAGTCGAGCAGCTCCAGCGCGCGCTTCTCGATGGATTTCTCTTCCAGCAGCGTCGCTTTGTTCCTCAGTACGGCGCCGATCACGCCGGCCTTGCCGCGCGAGTGGCGGCCGATCATCACGTTCTCGAGCGCCGACAGGTTCACGAACAGGCGGATATTCTGGAAGGTGCGCGCGATGCCCGCTTGCACCACGTGGTTGGGCTTGAGGCCGGCGAGCTCGCGCCCGGCGAAGCGGAACGATCCGGCGTCGGCGGAGTAGATGCCGGTCAGCACGTTGAACAGCGTGGTCTTGCCCGCGCCGTTCGGGCCGATCAGGCCGTAGATCTCGCGCTCGCGGATCGAGAAGCTCACCTCGCTCAGCGCCTGCACGCCGCCGAAGCGCTTGGTCACGCCGCTCACCTCGAGCAACGTCATGTGACGTGCTCCTCGAGCTCTCGCTTGCGCACCGCGGAGGGCAGCAGGCCGGCCGGCCGGTACAGCATCACCAGCACCAGCGCGAGACCGAACAGCAGCATGCGGATCACCTCGGGCTCGATCAGCATGCGGCCGAACAGCGCCTCCTGCAGCGGCGTGACGGTCCAGCGCAGGATCTCGGGCACGAACGAGAGCAGGAGCGCGCCGAGGATCACGCCCCAGATGTTGCCCATCCCGCCCAGCACCACCATCGACACCACCATGATCGACTCGACGAGCACGAAGCTCTCGGGCGAGATGAAGGCCTGGATCGCCGAGAACATGCCGCCCGCCACGCCGCCGAAGCTCGCGCCCATCGCGAACGCGAGCAGCTTCAGGTTGCGCGTATCGATGCCCATCGCGCGCGCGGCGATTTCGTCCTCGCGGATCGCCTCCCAGGCGCGGCCGATGCGCGAGTTCTGCAGGCGCAGGTTGATGACGATGATCACCAGCATGATCACCAGCAGCAGGAAGTAGTAGTGGATCGCGGTGGTGAAGCGAAAGCCCGCCAGGCTGAACGGGTCGATGCCGGTGATGCCGCGCGGCCCGTTGGTGATGTTCACCGGCTGCGAGAGGTTGTTGAGGAAAATGCGGATGATCTCGCCGAAGCCCAGCGTCACGATCGCCAGGTAGTCGCCGCGCAGCTTGAGCGTCGGCGCGCCGAGGATCACGCCGAAGAACGCGGCCACCGCGGCGCCGATCGGCAGGATGACCCAGAACGGCAGGTGCAGGCCGAACTGCGGGCTGGCGAGCAGCGCGTAGACGTAGGCGCCCACCGCGTAGAACGCGATGTAGCCGAGGTCGAGCAGCCCGGCGAAGCCGACCACGATGTTCAGCCCGAGCGCGAGCATCACATAAAGGATCGCGTAGTTCGTGATGCGCACCCAGGTGGTGCCGACCTGCGCGAGCGCGAAGGGCAGCACGGCAAGGGAAAATGCAATCAGGAAGAACCCCAGGTAGACGAGCCAGGGCTTTTTCTTCGTGTCGAAGTAGCGCATCACGCGCGGTCTCCGACGCGCTCGCCGAGCAGGCCCTGCGGGCGGAACACCAGCACCAGGATGAGCACGATGAACGCGAACACGTCCTGGTAGTTCGAGCCCATCAGGATGAAATGCCCGCCACCTTCGCAGGCCTGGAGCGGTATTCCCCAGGTGCACAGATCCGTGAAGTCGCCGATGTAGCCCGCGCCGAGCGCCTCGACCAGCCCGAGCAGGATGCCGCCGAGCATCGCGCCCGGGATGTTGCCGATGCCGCCCAGTACCGCGGCCGAGAAGGCCTTCAGGCCGAGCACCGAGCCCATGGTGTACTGCGCGAGCCCGTAATAGGTGCCGAACAGCACGCCGGCGATCGCGCCGAGCCCGGCGCCGAGGATGAAGGTGATCGCGATCACGCGGTTGATGTCGATGCCCATCAGCCCGGCGACCTGCGGGTTCTGCGCGGTGGCGCGCATCGCGGTGCCGAGCGGCGTGCGGTAGACCAGGATCGCGAGGCTCGCCATCAGCATGAGGCAGATGGCGAGGATCGCGATCTGCACCGTGGTGATCGCCGCGCCGCCGATGAAGTAGGTCTGCGACTTGATGATCTGCGGGAAGGCGAGCACGTTGCGGCTCCAGATCATGAGCGCCACGTGCTGCAGGATGATCGACACCCCGATCGCGGTGATGAGCGGCGCGAGGCGCGGCGCGTGGCGCAGCGGCCGGTAGGCGAGGCGCTCCATGCCGTAGCCGACCAGCATGCACACCGGCACCGCGCAGCCGGTGCCGATCAGCACCACCGCGAGCGGCGGCAGGCCGCTCGGCGCGAGCAGGTTGATGATGGTGAACGCCACCATCGCGCCGATCATCACCACCTCGCCGTGCGCGAAGTTGATGAGCTGGATGATGCCGTACACCATGGTGTAGCCGAGCGCGATCACCGCGTACACGCTGCCCGCGGTGAGCCCGTTCACCAGCTGCTGCAGGAAGGTGTCCATGTGAAAACGGCACCCGAAGGTGCCGTTTCGTCCCCGTTACCGCAAAGCGCTACTTCGCGCCTTTGACGAAGTCCTCGTATTTCATCGTCTTGTCCCCCTTCACGACCGCGATCGGGTCGAGCTTGCCGCCCTTCATGGTGAAGATCGTGATCTCGGCGTTCTTGCGGTCGCCTTTCTCGTCGAACGAGATCGGGCCGCTCGCGCCGGTGAAGCTGATCTTCTGCAGCTCGGGCAGGTATTTCTTCGGGTCGGTGGAGTTCGCCTTCTTCATCGCCTCGATCAGCAGGTTGGCGGCGTCGTAGGTGAACGGCGAGTAGAGGATCGGGTCGGTGTTGAACTTCTTCTTGTAGGCGTCGAGGAACTTCTTGTCGGCGGCCTGCGGCGGAATGCCGGCCTGCGAGCAGAGCAGCCCCTCGGCCGCGTCGCCCGCCAGCTCCTTCATCTTGTCGGTGCACGCGCCGTCGCCGAACGAGAACACCGCCTTGATGCCGAGCTCGCGTCCCTGCTTGAGCAGCGGCCCGCCGGTCGCGTCCATGCCGCCGTAGAACACCGCGTCCGGGTTGCGGCCGCGCAGCTTGGTGAGGATCGCCTTCCAGTCGGTGGTCTTGTCGGTGCCCTTCTCGCGCGGCAGCACGTTGATCTTGGCCGCCTTGAGCGCCTTCTCCACCTCGTTGGCGATGCCCTCGCCGTACGCGGTGGCGTCGTCGATCACCGCCACGACCTTGGGCTGGTTGTTGCTCGCGAGGTAGCTCGCCACCGCCGGGCCCTGCTGGTCGTCGCGCGCCACGACGCGGAACTGGTTCTTGAAGCCCTGCTCGGTGAGCTTGGGGTTGGTGGCCGAGCCCGAGATCACCGGGATGCCGGCCTGGTTGTAGATCGGTGAGGCCGGGATCGAGGTGCCCGAGTTCAGGTGCCCGACCACGCCCACCACCTTGGCGTCGACCAGCTTCTGCGCCACCGTGGCGCCGGTCTTCGGGTCGGCCTGGTCGTCTTCCGCGACCAGGGTGAACTTCACTTCCTTGCCGTCGATCTTGACCTTCGCGGCGTTCGCCTCTTCGATCGCGAGGCGCGCGCCGTTCTCGTTGTCCTTGCCCAGGTGGGCGATGCCGCCGGTCAGCGGCGCAACGTGGCCGATCTTGACTTCCGCGCCGCCGCCGCCGGACTGGCCGCAGCCGATGAGCGCGAGCGCGGCCGCCACGGCCGCACCGATTCCGATCTTTTTCATGGTGTCTCCCAGAGGGTGTTCGTGCAGTTCGTGCAGGGGGTATTCGTGGAGGCGAATATGATACGCCTTACTTCAGCGAAAGAATCCACTTCACCAGCGCGTTGACGTCCGCGTCGGGCACGGTGGTGTTGGGTGGCATGGGGATGTTGCCCCATGCTCCCTGGCTGCCCTTCTTGACCTTCTCGGCCAGCTTCTTCGGCGCATCCTTGTCGGCGCGATACTTGGCCGCTACGTCCTTGTACGCCGGACCGACCATCTTCTTGTCCGTCGTGTGGCAGGCGAAGCAGTTGTGCTTCTTGGCCAGCTCCTCGCTGGCAGCGGCGGGATGCGCGGCGCCGAGCAGGCCGGCGACGGCGATAACGGTTACTGCAGCCTTCATGCTTTCTCCTTGAGGGTGTGCTTCAAGTGTACTAAATCGCTGCTCGGCTCAAGGCATGAAACGCCGCGGCACAGCCATGCGTTGACATCGCCCGGGCGCGAAGGCTTGTCGAGCAGCGCCGGCACCCCGGCCGCGCGGTCGGGAATCGCGAGCACCAGCGTATCGGGCAGATATTCGCGCGCCAGCTCGGCCTGCCAGGCGCGCAGCGCGGCCGGCCGGCCGCGCAGCACCAGCGTCTTCGGCTGGGCGAGGTGCTCGGCCAGCGCGATCGCGGTCATGGCGAACCCGCCGGGCTGCTCGAGCATCGCGGGATAGAAGAGCTCGAGCGTGCGCTTGGCCGCGCGCGCGTAGCGCTCCTCGCCCGTCAGCGCGGCGAGGCGTTCAAGCGCCCAGGCCGCCACCGCGTTGCCCGAGGGCGTGGCGTGATCGTGCGCGGGCTTCGGCCGCAGGATGAGCCGCTCGTGCTCGCGCGCGGTAAAGAAGAAGCCGCCGTCGGCCGGGTCCTCGAACTGCTCGAGGAGCACATCGGCAAGCGCGGTTGCGAAGCCGAGCGCGCCGCTCGAGAACTCGTCCTGCAGGAGCTCGAGCTGCGCGGCGATGAGCAGCGCGTAGTCGTCGAGGTAGGCGTTGAGGTGCGCGCGGCGATCCTTGTATGTCGCGGCAAGGCGGCCGTCGCGCCACATCGTGCCGCGTATGAAATGCAGCGCGCGGCGCGCGGAGCCGATCCAGCCGGGCTGGCCGAATATGCGCCCGGCGCGCGCCATGCCGCGGATCGCGAGCGCGTTCCAGGATACGAGCACTTTTTCGTCGCGCCCCGGCCGCACGCGCTGCTCGCGTGCTTTGAACAGCTTGGCTCTCGCTTCTTCAACCAAAGGCCGTTCTGACGGCCGAACCGTATTGAGGTGCCAGTACCGGTTCTCGAAGTTGGGTGGCTGGTCGAGGCCGAAGTGCGCCGATGTCGCGGCGTACTCCTCGGGCGCAAGGAGGCGCCGTACCTCTTCGCGGTCCCAGACGTAGAACCTGCCTTCCTCGCCTTCACTGTCGGCGTCGAGCGAGGAATAGTAGCCGCCCTCCGGCGACTGCATCTCGCGCATCATCCAGCCGGCAGTTTCGGCCGCGCACTTCTCGAACAGCGCATCGCCCGTGAGCGCCCACGCGTCGGCGAGCAGCCCGAGCAGCGGGCCGTTGTCGTACAGCATCTTCTCGAAGTGCGGGATCAGCCATTGCGCGTCCACGCTGTAGCGGCAGAACCCGCCGCCGAGCTGGTCGTAGATCCCGCCCTCGCACATCCGGGTGAGCGTGGTGCGCACGATCTCGAGCTCGCCTTCGCGCAGGCAGAGCTCGAGGTCGGTGGGGTGCGGAAACTTCGGCGCGGACCCGAAGCCGCCGAAGCGCGCGTCGAAGTTGGCGCGCAGGAGATCCAGCAATGCCTCGAGCGGTGCGCGATCCAGTTTGGTTGTTGAAGTCGATACTGGAAGCGTGCGCCCCAGCGCCTTCAGCACCTCGGCGTTCTGCGCCGCGATCTCGGCACGCTTCTCGCGCCAGGCTTCGGCGACACGCTCGCAAAGCTGCGGGAATCCCGGCAGCCCGTAGCGCGCCTCCTTCGGGAAGTAGGTGCCGCCGAAGAACGGCGCGCCGTCGGGGGCGAGGAACATGGTGAGCGGCCAGCCGCCGGTGCGCTGCGCGAGCATCTGGTGCGCGCTCTGGTAGATCTGGTCGAGGTCCGGGCGCTCCTCGCGGTCCACCTTCACGTTGACGAACAGGCGGTTCATCACCGCGGCGACCGCCGGATCCTCGAAGCTCTCGTGCGCCATCACGTGGCACCAGTGGCAGGCGGAATAGCCGATCGAGAGCAGGATCGGCTTGTCCTCGGCGCGAGCGCGCTCGAGCGCCTGCGGCCCCCACGGGTACCAGTCGACCGGGTTGTCGGCGTGCTGCCGCAGGTACGGCGAGGTTTCCTGCGCCAGCCGATTCACGCGGCGGTTTACTTCATGGGTTTCGTGAACGGGAAGACCTTGGTGTAGCCGAGGATGTCGGTGAGCAGCAGCACCAGGAAAACCACCAGCGCCGCGCCGAGGATGCCGATGCCGCCGGCCGGCAGCTCGTCGATGCGCGCGGCGAGTTGCGCGGCTTCCGCGTCGGTCATGGCCGCGACGCGCGATTGCGCGTCGGACGGGCCCACGCCGTAGGCGGCGAGCGCGGCCTGCACCTCGGCCCGCTCCAGCGCGGCGGCGATGCGCTCGCGCGCGAGCGCGCTTTCGGTGGCCAGCATACCCGCCTGCGCAGGCAAGGCGAGCGATAAGATGAGCAGCAATGCGATCAAGCGGCGGAGCATGGACGCCTCCTCTGAAAAAAGCTTAGCACCCGAAGTGTTGCGTTTCTGGTTCGGCGCTGCGGCCGATTACGGCAAGCCGCACAAGCGCTGGTTCGACAAGGACCCCGCGTTCGACGCCGAGGTGAAGAAGCGCTTCGCGCGCCTGCCCGACGAGCTGGCGCGCAACCGCGCCTGGCTCGACTCGGCGCGCGACTGCCTGGCGCGCATCATCGTGCTGGATCAGTTCCCGCGCCACATCCATCGCGGCACGGCGCGCGCTTTTTCGAGCGACGCGGCCGCGCTGCGCGCCGCGCGCCATCTCGTCGGCCAGGGCTGGGACCGCGACCTGCTGCCGGTCGAGCGCCAGTTCGCCTACCTGCCGTTCCAGCACAGCGAGGCGCTGGAGGACCAGGAGCGCGCCTGCACGCTGTACGAAGCCTTGAAGGCGTTTCCCGACACCGCCGACAGCTATCGCTACGCGCTCGCGCATCGCGGGATCATCCGCCGCTTTGGCCGCTTCCCGCATCGCAATGAGGCGCTGGGCCGGAAAAGCACGCCGGAAGAGATCGAATTCCTCAAGCTGCCCGGATCGAGCTTTTAGGAGCCGTCGGTAATTGCACCGCGCGAGGCGGTGGACACGAGTTTCATGTACTTCGCGAGCAGGCCCTGCGTGTAGCGCGGCTTGGGCGCCTTCCACTTCTTGCGCCGCGCGGCGAGCTCCCTGGCCGGCACGTTCAGCTGCAGCAGGCGCTTCTTCGCGTCGATGGTGATCGAGTCGCCCTCCTTCACCAGCGCGATCGGCCCGCCTTCGTAGGCCTCGGGCGCGACGTGGCCGACCACCATGCCCCAGGTCCCGCCGGAGAAGCGCCCGTCGGTGAGCAGGCCGACCGATTCGCCGAGGCCCTGGCCGATCAGCGCCGAGGTGGGCGCGAGCATCTCCTGCATGCCGGGCCCGCCTTTCGGCCCCTCGTAGCGGATCACGATCACGTCGCCGTGCCTGATCTTCTTCGCCATGATCGCCTTCATGCAGGCGTTCTCGGAGTCGAACACGCGCGCCGGGCCGGTGATCACCGGGTTCTTGAGGCCGGTGATCTTCGCCACGCAGCCTTGCGGGGCCAAGTTGCCCTTCAGGATCGCGAGGTGGCCTTGCTTGTACATCGGCTTCGACCAGGGGCGGATCACCTCCTGGTCCGCGCGCGGCTCGGCCGGCACGTCCTTCAGCATCTGGGCCATGGTCTTGCCGTGGATGGTCATGCACTCGCCATGCAGCACGCCGTGCTCGAGCAGGATCTTCAGCACCTGCGGCACGCCGCCGGCACGGTGGAAGTCCACCGCGACGAAGCGCCCGGAGGGCTTGAGGTCGCACAGCACCGGCACTTTGCGGCGCACGCGCTCGAAATCGTCGATGGCCCATTTCACGCCCGCGGCCGAGGCGATTGCGAGGTAATGCAGCACCGCGTTGGTCGAGCCGCCGGTCGCCATCACCAGCGCGACCGCGTTCTCGATCGACTTGCGCGTGATGATGTCGCGCGGCCGCAAATTGTTCTTCACGGCTTCCACCAGCACGCGCGCCGATTCGGCCGACGAGTCGGCCTTCTCGCCATCCGGCGCGGCCATTTGCGAGGAGCCGAGCAGGCTCATGCCGAGCGCCTCGAACGACGAGCTCATGGTGTTCGCGGTGTACATGCCGCCGCACGCGCCGACGCTCGGGCAGGCGTTGTTCTCGATGCCCTTGAAGTCTTCCTCGCTCATCTTGCCGGCCGCGAACGATCCGACGGCCTCGAACGCGGAGACGATGGTGAGGTCCTTGCCTTTCCACTTGCCCGGCTTGATGGTGCCGCCGTAGACGTAGATCGCCGGCACGTTCATGCGCGCCATCGCGATCATGCCGCCCGGCATGTTCTTGTCGCAGCCGCCCACCACCAGCACGCCGTCCATGGCCTGGCCGTTCACCGAGGTCTCGATCGCATCGGCGATCACCTCGCGCGACACCAGCGAGTACTTCATCGCCTCGGTGCCCATGCCGATGCCGTCGGTGACGGTCGGCACGCCGAACACCTGCGGCTTCGCGCCGGCGGCCTCGAGCGCGCTCATCGCGCGGTCGACGAGCGGCTGGATGCCGGCGTTGCACGGGTTCATCGTCGAGTAGCCGTTCGCCACGCCCACGATCGGCTTCTCGAAGTCGCCGTCCTTGAAGCCGACCGCGCGCAGCATCGCGCGGTTGGGCGAGCGCGCCACGCCCGCGGTAATCAGGCTGCTGCGTCGGTTGTAGGCCATTTAGAATCAATTCTAGCGTGCTCACCCACCCGAACATCGACCCGATCGCGTTCTCCATCGGGCCGCTCGCCGTGCGCTGGTACGGGCTCATGTACCTGGCCGGCTTCGCGATCGGCTGGTGGCTGGGCCTGAAAAGAATTTCGCGCAACCAGTCGCCCATCACGCGCCAGCAGCTCGATGACCTGCTGTTCCTCATCGTGCTCGGCGTGATCCTGGGCGGGCGCCTGGGCTACGTGCTGTTCTACAAGCCGGGCTACTACGCTGCGCATCCG
>DASVFV010000015.1:0-32335 GCA_036379875.1 Burkholderiales bacterium
GCATGGGCGACACGGTGACCAAGGCCGCCGGCGCGCAGGGCATCGGCACCGAGCTCGCGCTCGGCGCCGCGCGCGGCCAGGCCGCCGCCGGCGCCACCGCGCCGCAAGATCGATCCCGGGATTGATGCAGGTCAAAAATCAGAATACCTTTGGCGCTTGAGCGCCAGAGGACTTTTTGCGTCGTTCCGGGTGCTGGGCTACGTCGTGCTCGCGGTCATGACGGTGGCGCTGCTCTACGCCGCTTATACGGCGCTCGCGAACTGGCCGAGCATCGCGGTCTAGGCGATGACGAGAAAAGGCGCCCGCCTCTTCGCGCTCTGGTGCACCGGCCTCGCCACCGTGCTGTTCCTCGCGCTCACCGTGGACAGCCACCAGCAGTTCGGGCGGCTCACCAATGCGAGCGACATCACCCCCGAGGTCACGCGCGGCAAGGACGTCTGGCACAAGTACAACTGCGTGAACTGCCATACGCTGTTCGGCGAGGGCGCGTACTACGCGCCCGACCTCACCAAGATCGCGCAGCACCGCGGCGAGCCTTACCTCACGGCGTACATGAAAGACCCCGGGCAGTTCTACGACGAGAAGAAGCACCGCCGCCTGATGCCGAAGCAGAACCTCTCCGACGCCGAGATCGCGGACCTGATCAAGTTCCTCGGCTGGGTGAGCAGGGTCGACAACCAAGGCTGGCCGCCGCGCCCGATCCTGGTCAGCGGCGCGAGCATCCCGGGCACCGACCGCGGCGTGACGCCGCAGGCCAGCCTCGGCGCCGGGCCGGCGGGCGCGCCGGGCGGCCGGCCGGTGGCGGCCGGCAGCAGCCCGATCGCCCAGGGCGAGGCGCTGTTCCGCTCGGTCACGCCGGCGTGCTCGACCTGCCATTCCATCGCGCCGGGGGTCAACATGGCGGGCCCGACGCTGGCCGGCATCGGCGGGCGCGCCAAGCAGACCATCGGCGCCGCCGATTACAAGGGCAAGGCGAAGGACGCGGAAGGCTACATCCGCGAGTCGATCGTGGCGCCGAGCGCGCACGTGGTGCCCGGGCCGATGTACTCGGCCGGCGGCATGTCGTTCATGCCGAACACCTACGCCAAGGACCTCAAGCCCGAGCAGATCGACCAGCTGGTCGACTACCTCATCACGCTCCAATGAGAACGCCATGAGATACCGCTCGCAGCAGGTGGCCTACTGGTACTTCGCCGTGGCGATGGCGCTGTTCGGGCTGCAGATCGCCTTCGGCCTGCTCTCCGCGTCGAAGTACCTCGGCCCCGACCCGCTGCTCTACATCCTGCCGTTCGACGTGAGCAAGATGATCCACACCAACCTGCTCATCGTCTGGGTGCTGGCCGGCTTCATGGGCGCCACCTACTGGCTGGTGCCGGAGGAATCGCAGACCGAGCTCTACAGCGTGAAGCTCGCCTACGTGCAGCTCGGGCTGTGGGCGGCGATGGGCGTCACCGCGATCATCGGGTATTTCTTCCGCTACGGCACCGGCAACAAGCTGCTCGAGCAGCCGCTGCCGCACAAGCTGGTGATCGTCGCGGTGATGCTGATGTTCCTCTACAACGTCGGCATGACGATCTGGCGCGCGCGCCGCTTCACCACCACCGAAGGCGTGCTGCTGCTCGGCCTGGGCGGCGCGGCGGTGCTGTTCCTGCCCGCGCTCATCCCGTTCGAGAACTACACCGTGTCGATCTTCTACCGCTGGTGGACCATCCACCTCTGGGTCGAGGGGGTGTGGGAGATGATCCAGGGCAGCTTCCTCGCCTACCTGCTGATCCGCCTCTCCGGCGCGGATCGCGAAGTGATGGAGAAGTGGCTCTACGTGATCGTCGGGCTGGTGTTCATCGCCGGCATCCTCGGCACCGCGCACCATTACTACTGGGTCGGCGTGCCCGCCTACTGGCTGCCGATCGGCGGCTTCTTCAGCGCGCTCGAGCCGCTCGCGCTGATCGGCATGGCGATGTACGCCTACTTCGCGATGCGCCGCTCGGGCCTCAACCACCCCAACGTGCTCGCCATCCACTGGACCATCGGCAGCGCGGTGTTCACGCTGTTCGGCGCCGGGCTGCTCGGCCTCGCGCACACCTGGCCCTCGGTGAACAAGTGGACGCACGGCACGCTGATCACCGCCATGCACGGCCACGCCGCTTTCTACGGCGCCTACGTGATGATCGTGCTCGCCATGATCAGCTATGCGCTGCCGGTGGTCTCGCCCGGGCGGCCGGAGCGCGGCACCGCGCTCGGCTACTTCGCGTTCTGGATGCAGATGGCCGGCATGTTCGGCATGACGCTCTCGTTCGCCACCGCCGGCATCGCGCAGGTGTACCTCGAGCGCATCCTCGGCCTCGGCTACCTCGACACGCAGCTCAAGATCCAGGTGCATTTCCTGATGCTGATCATCACCGGGGCGATCTTCGCGGTGGGCGCGGCGCTCTTCATCTGGGACTTCTTCCGCGCGGTGCCGAGCTTCGATCGCCTGGAGCGCGAAGCGGCGCCGGCCGCGCGGCCCGCCGCGGCGTGACGGGCGGCGAAGCGCCGTTCTACCTCGCCGCCGGCGACGAGGTGCGCATCTTCGAGCAGGCGCACGCCGAGCGCCTGCCGGTGATGCTCAAGGGCCCCACCGGCTGCGGCAAGACGCGCTTCGTCGAGCACATGGCGTGGCGCCTGCAGCGCCCGCTCGTCACCATCGCCTGCCACGACGACCTCGCGGCGAGCGACCTGGTGGGCCGCTACCTGATCCGCCACGACGGCACCGCCTGGCAGGACGGGCCGCTCACGCGCGCGGTGCGCGAGGGCGCGATCTGCTACCTCGACGAGATCGTCGAGGCGCGCGCCGACACCACCGTGGTGCTGCATCCGCTCACCGACCATCGGCGCATCCTGCCGATCGACAAGACCGGCGAGACGCTGCACGCCGCCGAGGGCTTCCAGCTCGTCATTTCGTACAACCCCGGCTACCAGCGCATGCTGAAGGACCTCAAGCCGAGCACGCGCCAGCGCTTCGTGGCGCTGGAGTTCTCGTTCCCGCCGCCCGAGCGCGAAGCGCTGATCGTGGCGCGCGAAGGCGGCGTCGACGAGCCCACCGCGCGCGGCCTGGTGGCGCTCGCCGCGCGGCTGCGCGCGCTGCACGAGCGCGGCCTCGCCGAGGTGCCGGGCACGCGCCTGCTGGTGGCCGCCGCCCGCCTGATCCAGCGCGGCATCGCGCCGCGCGAAGCGTGCAGCGTGGCGATCGTCGCGCCGCTCTCGGACGACGCGACCCTCGGCGGCGCGATGCGCGACCTGGTGCACGCCGCGTTCGTCTGAGATGGCGGAAGCGGAAGACGTCATCGTCGATGCGGCGCGCCACGCCACGGCGTTCCTGCAGGCGCAGTGGCGCAAGCGCTCCCCCGCGCCGGCGCGCTGCACCGCGCTCGCCGACCATGTGCAGCGCCTCGAGCTGCTGCTCGCCGCGGCGTTCGGCGCGCCGCTGAAGATCCGCCCCGCGCAGCCGCCCGCGCCCAGGACGTTTCTTCGAAAATTATTTGATCGGTCGGTGCCGGCGAAAGAAGCTTTGCCGGCAACCGACGGCGAGTCGATCTGGCTTCCCGAGACGCTGGAAGGCGCCGACGCGCTCGCCGAGTACCGGGTGATGGCGCTGCGGCAGGCGATGCGCGCGGTGCGCGGCAGCGCCGGCGTGCCGCTCGCGGGCGAGCCGGCGCTCGTGCAGCACTTCTATCTGCTGCTGGAGGCGCGCGCCGCCGATGAGGCGCTCGCGCAGCTCTTCCCCGGCACGCGCAAGAGCCTCTCTGCGAGGGACGTGCCGCTGCTGTCGCAATCGCCGCAGGCTTCGCTCGAGCACGCGCGGCGCCTCGCCGCAGCGCAGCCCGGCATGCCGGTTCTCAAGGATCGCTGGACCGGCGAGCTGCGCGAGCCACCGCCGCGCCGCGCGGCGAAGCTCGTTGCCGGCGAGAACGACCTCGGCGAGCGGCCGGCGAAGAGCGCGAAGCTCCACCGCACGCCCGCGCTGCGCGAGCCGCTGCCCGGCGAGGACGAGCGCAAGCCCGGCGCTTTCATGGTGCAGACCGCGCAGCCGAACGAGAGCGCCGAGGACCCGATGGGCATGCAGCGCCCCACCGACCGCGACGACGCCACGGCGGCGCAGGACCTCGCCGAGTCGCTCGCCGACCTGCCCGAGGCGCGCCTGGTCACGCGGCCGGGCTCGACGCGCGAGGTGCTGCTCTCGGCCGAGGCGCCGCGCGCGCGCTCGCGCGTCGAAGGCGAGGTGCTGGGCGCGGGCATCGCCTATCCCGAATGGGATTACCGCGTCGCGGGCTACCGCACGCCGGGCGCGATCGTGCGCACGCCCGCGCCGGTGCCGGGCGATCCCGGCTGGGCGGCCGCCACGCTCGCCAGGCACGCCGCGGCGCTCGGCCTGATCCGCCGGCGCTTCGAGCTGTTGCGCGCGCGGCGCACGCGCCTGCGCCGCCAGGTCGACGGCGAGGAGATCGACCTCGAGGCCTGCGTCGACGCCGCGGCGGATTGGCTTGCCGGGCTGCCGCGCGGCGAGCGGCTCTACCAGACGCTGCGGCCGGCGCGGCGCGAGATGGCGATCGCGCTCCTCGTCGATGCGAGCGGCTCCACCGACTCGTGGGTGAGCGGCAGCCGGCGCGTGATCGACGTGGAGCGCGAGGCGCTGCTCCTCGTGTGCATCGCGCTCGAGACGATGCGCGAGCGCTATACGGTGCAGTCATTTTCCGGCGAAGGGCCGGGCAGCGTGACGGTGCGCCGCATCAAGGGCTTCGACGAGCACCACGGCGAAGAGGTGTCGCGCCGCATCGCCGGGCTCGAGCCCGAGCGCTATACGCGCGTCGGCGCGGCGCTGCGCCACGTGAGCGCGATGCTGATGCGCGAGCCGGCGCGTCACCGGCTGCTGCTGCTGCTCTCGGACGGCAAGCCGAACGACCTCGACCACTACGAAGGCCGCTACGGCGTCGAGGACATGCGCCAGGCCGTGACCGAGGCCAAGCTGCAGGGCATCTTTCCCTTCTGCCTCACCGTCGATCGCAGCGCCGCGGCGTATCTTCCCGCGGTGTTCGGCGCGAGCGGGTACGCGCTGCTACCGCGGCCCGAGCTTCTGCCCGCCGCGCTCCTCGACTGGATCCGGCGCCTCGCTTCGGCCTGACGCCGGCAGTTCGGCGCGCACCCGCGGCAGGAACTGCGGCCATTCGCGGCGCACGAAGTCGATCAGCCGCTCGCGCACCAGGCAGCGCAGGTCCCACGCGCGGCCGGCATCGCCGGCGCTCACCAGCACGCGCAACTGCATCGCGCGCTCGTTGGCGTCGGTGACCTGGATGAGGGCGACGCGCCGGTCCCACAGCGCCGACGCCTCGCACACGCGCCGCAGCTCGTCGCGCAGCGGCTCGAGCGGCATGCCGTAGTCGACCCAGAGGAACGCGGTGCCGAGGATCTCGCTGCCGGTGCGCGTCCAGTTCTGGAAGGGACGCTCGATGAAGTACTGCAAGGGCACGACGAGGCGGCGCTGATCCCAGATCGCGACCACCACGAAGGCGCGCCCGATCTCCTCGATGCGGCCCCACTCGCCCTCGACGATCACCACGTCGTCCAGACGGATGGGCTGGGTGAGGGCGATCTGCACGCCGGCGAGCAGGTTGCCGAGGATGGGCTTGGCGGCAATGCCCACGGTGAGCCCCACCACGCCGGCCGACGCGAGCAGGCCGGCGCCGAGGTTGCGCACGCCGGGAAAGGTCAGCAGCGCAAGGGAGACACCGACCAGGACGATGACCGATGCGAGCGTGCGCGTGAGCAGGCGCGTCTGCGTCACGATGCGCCGCGCCTGCAGATTGTCGGCGACGTCGGCAGGAAAGCGCAGCGCCACCGCCTCCGCGATCGCGGCCGACAGGCGCACGCCGAGCCAGGTCGCCGAGGCGATGACGGCGAGCGTCGCGGCGTGGCGCAGCGCTTCCAGGCCGTAGAGCGCGCCCGGCGCCGCGAGCAGCGCGCCTTGCAAGGCGAAGAAGGCCGCTAGCGCGACGCCGGGCCCGGCCGCGGCCCGGATGAACGGCAGCCAGAAGGGCTGGCGCTGCGCGATGCGGCGCAGCACCGCCGTGCCGATCCGCACCGCGATGACCGCGAGCGCGACCGCGGCTGCCGCCGACAACGCGGGCACCAGCCACGGCTGCAGCTCGGAGGCGAGGTCGATCTAGATCTTGCCCTGGTCGACGAGGCGCGAGACGCAGAGCTCCGCCGCGTCGCGGTCGGGCTCGCGCTCGCCGGGCATGGTCGCCCAGCCGTCCTTGACGAGCTGCTGCTCGCGCTCCCAGGCCTGCAGCTTCTGCAGGTTGGCGAGGCGCGCGCGCGCATCGCTCGCGCGCATGAACTCGCGCGCGCACACCGCGGCGGCGAGCTGGTCGTGCGAAGCCTCGGCGGCCTGGTCCGCCATCTTCTGCGCGGTGCCGCCGGTCACCCAGCCGCCCGCGCCGAAGCCGATCGCCACGGTGGCGATCACGGCGGCGACCGCGGTCCAGAACAGGTGCTCCTTGGTGGGACGGTAGGCGCTCCAGCGCTCGATCGGGTTCATGGACCTCCTCCTTGTAACTGCGCATCGTCGCGACGCGCGCCTTAAGCCACGCTTATGGCGCGCGGGTTGATTTATTTTTTTTATGTGCTATGGTCGGACACATCATGGCGCGCACCTTTGAATTCGCGATGTTTTCGGCTCCGCTCGGTTCGGCGGGCGCCGCGCGCCGTCTCGTCCATCCAGGCACGCTCGCCTTTCTCGCCGTAGCCCGGTAGCGCTCCGCCGCTCGCCGGGACCCGGTCTCACCTAGCTCGCGTCACCTAGCCGCGCACTCGCCGCCGCAAGCGGCGCACGCGCGCAATCGTCTTTTCGACCTGGAGATCACGATGAAGCCGTTCTATGAACTCGTTCTGTCCGCTGCCGACGCCGAAGTGCTCGCGCTCATGCTGGGCGAGCGCCGGCGCGCCGGCCCGCTCGAGGCCGCGGCCGCCGACGAGCTCGCCGACCTGGTGGTCGAGGCTCGCCTGGTGCCGCACGAAGCGCTGCCCGAGGACCGCGTGGCGATGAACTCGATCGTCACCTACCGCGAGGAGCCCGACGGCGCGCTGCGCACCGTGGCGCTCGTGCACCCGATCGAGTCCGATCCGGCGCGCGGCCGCATCTCGGTGCTCTCGCCCGTCGGCCTCGCGCTGCTCGGGCGCGGCCGCGGCGCGCTGGTCGACGTCACGCTGCCCGACGAGCGGGTGATGACCATCCGCATCCTGGAAACCGTGCGCCGCCCCGAAGCCCTGGCGGCATAGGAGGGAACATGGAACGGATCAACGACACCCGCATCGGCGCCGGCATCGCCGGCCTCATGCTGCTCGGCATCGCGGCGGTCGAGTTCTTCGCCGCGGGCGCGTCCAGCGTGGCGAGCGCCGTCACCGGCCTCGCCGGCGCAGCGCTGCTCGTCGCCGGCGCGGCCGGCTTGCGCCCCTCTTAGGAAAAGGAGACCGATATGCACCCCAACCTGCCTCTGGAGCAGCTCGTCCGGCGCCGCGGCGCGGCGTTCCAGCTCGCCTTCGCCACCGAGGCGAAGGAGCTGATGCCGCCCGCGGACGATTTCGCGCTCGACGCGTCGCGCAAGGGCCTGCTGGTGCTTGCGAGCAACGAGGAAGCGCTCGAGCGCCCGGTGCAGGTGCTGCGCGACGTCTATGGCCCGCAGGTGGTCATGGAGCCGCCGCGCGTGCGGCTGATCGGCGGCGTGCAGCTCAAGGAGCCGATCATGCACCTGCGCGTCAGCATGTACGCGCACTTTCGCGAGCCGGTGAAGGCCGCGCTGGCGAAGCGCCGCGCCATGCTGAGCGAGGACTACGTGCGCGACACGTACTGCGTGCTGCGCTACGAGGCGCCGCTCGCGAGCCTGCTGGGCTTCCCGGCCGAGCTCGCGCGCCTGACCGCCGGCACCGCCAAGCAGTGGATCGCGCTAAGTCACTACGCGATCGTCACCGGTGATCCCGGCGGCAGGGCGGCCTGAGCGTCATCACCAACTCTTTTCCACCTGGAGGTAGTCATGTACGCAATTCACGGTTTGTTTGAGCGATGGAGTGCACTGGTCACCGGTATCGTGCTGTTCGCATTGCCGGTCGCGGGCTGGTCCTTTGGCCGCCCGTTCAACCCGGTGGACGTCGTGGTCGGTGGCATCGGTATCGGCGCGCTGCTCGTCGCGGTGGACGGATTCCTGGGTCACCGCGAGCTCGCCCGTCATGAACGCAAGCCCGCCGCGCCGTTGGCGGAGAGCGCGTAAATGGCCTACGGCGAGCTCATCCGCATCGATGCGTTCGCGCTCAGCGCGCTCGCGCCGATGCCGTGGGCCGTCGAATCGGTGCCTTTCATCCTGGCCGCCGCGGGCGTCGGGGCGCTCGCGGCCGCCTGGCTTCACGGGCGTGCTGGGGGAAATCGATTCATGAACGGATTTCGATCCATCGATACGGAAAAATCGTTCTCGCGCGCGGTGCGCTTCTTGCACAATCGAGGGATGCGCCCGCTGCTCGTCACCGAGGCCGACTACGCGAACCTGTCGCTGCTCGAGTCGCCGCGGCTGCGGCGCTGGCTCGCGCGCGCGACGCGCGTGTGGTCCGACGCCATGCCGGCGAACGTGGTGACCATGAACACGCGCGTGGCGTGCACCGACCTCGCCACCGGCGAGCGGCGCGTGCTGAGCGTCGTGTACCCCGACTACGCCGACGCCGCGGCCGGACGGCTCTCGGTGCTCACCGAAGCCGGGATGGCGCTGCTCGGCTCGTCGCCGCCGCAGGTGATCGAGTGGCCGCGGCCCGATGGCGAGCCGCGGCGCGTGCGCATCGAGGCGCTGGTCTACCAGCCCGAGCAGGACCTGCGCAGCAAGCTCATTTTCGCGCCCTAGCGCGCGACTTCGAGCGCGGCGCGGGCTGCAGCGCCGCCGCGACGGCGCGCAAGCCCGCGAGCGCCGGCTCGACCACTTTCGGATCGTCGGCGTTCTCCGAGTACACCGCGTAGGCCGGGTAGAGGAACTCCGGCGCGCCGCGCACCAGCGCGAGCCGGCCGCTGCGCAGGTACGGCTCGACGGCGTGCAGGCGGAAATAGCCCGAGCCGCCGTCCTTCAAGACGAGCTGCAGGCCGAGCGGCCCGAGGCCCACGTAGGTGGCCGGATTGGCGCGCTCCGGGAACGCGAGGTTGTGGTGCGCGGCGAACTCCGGTCCCCAGTCCACGTACACGTAGCCGCCCGCGTCCTTGCCGCGCTTGCGCGGCGTGGAGACCAGCACCAGCTTCTCTTCCATGAGCTTCTCGATGCGCAGGCCGGGCCGGTGCTGCGGGGCGTAGAGCACCGCGATGTCGATCACGCCCTCGGCCACCTGGTTCATGAGCGCCTCCGGCAAGCCGACATGCGCGCGCAGCGCGAGCTGCGGCGCAGAGCGGCGCATCCAGACCAGCCAGTCGAGCAGCAGCGGAGTCCACAGGGTGAGCTCGCCGCCCACCACGACCACCGCGCGCAGCCCGGGCGGCACCGCGACCTGCTGGCGCGCGCGCTCCCAGACCTGCAGGAGGAGCGGCGCGTAGCGCATGAACTGCTCGCCGGCCGGCGTGAGCGTGGCGCCGGCCTTGTTGCGCACGAACAGCTTGCGCCCGAGCAGCTCCTCCAGCGTCTGCACGCGCACGCTCACCGCGGTCTGCGTGACGTGCAAGCGCTCGGCGGCGCGCACGAAGTTTCCGGCGGCCACGATCTCGAGAAAGGTGCGCGCTAGCGCGATATCCATAGGGCGCGCCCGAGTATAGGCCGGGAAGGCGCCGCCAGGGCGCGCGCTACCGCAACGCCATTCCTCGAAGAGCTGCGGCCTACTTCAGCCTGAGCTCGCCGTCGAACGGGACGCTCAGGCCGACCGCCGGAATTTCGAGCGTCATCTTGGCGGTGAGGCATTCGCGGCCGGTGAGGGCCTGCTGGCGGATCGCGTCGTGGATCGCGTGCTCGATCTCACGTTGGGAGCCGACGCCGACGGTCTTTAGGAACTTGCGGATGCTCAGGTTGAACGCTTCGTCCATGGTTTTCCTCATACCAGTATTGGTGGTGCTCCCTGGCCCAGGTCTCGTCGACGTAACCGGTGCGCATGGCGCGGTACGAGCCTTCCAGGCCGATCGTGCCGAGGTAGATATGGCCGAGCGCGAGGGCGATGTAGAGCAGCGCGGCGATGGCATGCACCGCCCACGCGTCCTGCAGCACCGCGCGGGTCTGCTCGAAGTTCGGGAACAGCAGAACCAGCCCGCTCCAGGACACGGCGATCGACAGCCCGACCACGCCGAACCAGAACCAGCCTTTCTCGCCGGCGTTGAAGCGGCCGGTCGGGACATGCTCGCCGCGCGTCATCACCGCCCAGGCCCGGGCGAACCAGCGCAGGTCGTACAGCCGGGGCAGGTTGTCCCTGAGGAACAGCGCGATCGTGGCCAGGACCGACACGATGAACAGCGGGGCGATGAAGTTGTGCAGGTTCTTCGCGATCAAAGTCAGCCACGCGAACGCCGTATAGCCGATGAGCGGCAGCAGCAGGTGCTTGCCGAACAGCATCAGCAGCCCGGAAAGACCGAGCACGCAGAAGCTGATGGCCGTGCTCCAGTGCACCGCGCGCTCCGCGGCGTTGAAGCGATAGATCAGGCGTCCGGTCGGGCGGCCGCGCACCTTGACCGGGCCTTTCCAGGCGTAGAAGCCCAGAATCGCGACCACGACCGCGAGCACCAGCGCGCCGCCGTAGAAGGTGACCGGCCCGTTGCGGAACTGGCGCCACGCCTCGCCGGCCGTGCTGCTCACCTCCTGCCCCGGGAACTTCGCCGGCGGCTGGATCAGCACGTCGCTGGAGTGCACCTGGCGCCACACCGGCGCGTTGTTGCCAGGCTGCGTGACCTGGCGCTCGCGCTGTTGCTGTACCTCGGTCTGCCCAACCACGAGCCCCGATGACGCCATGCAGACAGCGGCGAGCAAAGTTGCGGCAAGGTTGGTTTTCATTGTGCGATGCGCCGGTACTCGTCCTGCATCAGCTGCCGCGCCTTGAGCTGCGTTTCCCAGCTTGCGCGCTCGCCGTTGCCCCACGGCTTGCTATCGAGCTTCCCCTGATAGCGCTTCTCGGAGTGCTGCTCGACGACCGGATCGCGGTCGGCGCAGGCGGCGAGGCCGAGCGCGGCCAGGATGAAAAAAATCTGCCTGATCATTTGCGGGGCGCTGCTCCGTAGGCCGTGCCCCAGCCCCAGACTTCCGCGCCCTTGCCGCGGCGCACGACTCGATCGCGGTAGATGTCCGCGATCACGTCGCCGTCGCCGCCGAGCAGCGCCTTGGTGGAGCACATCTCGGCGCACGCCGGCAGCTTGCCTTCGGAGAGACGGTTGCGGCCGTACTTCTCGAACTCGGCCGCGCTGCGGTCGGGTTCAGGCCCGCCGGCGCAGAACGTGCACTTGTCCATCTTGCCGCGCAGGCCGAACGCGCCGGCCTGCGGGAACTGCGGCGCGCCGAACGGGCAGGCGTAGAAGCAGTAGCCGCAGCCGATGCACAGGTCCTTGTCGTGCAGCACCACCCCGTCGTCGGTGCGGTAGAAGCAGTCGACCGGGCACACCGCCATGCACGGCGCATCCGAGCAGTGCATGCAGGCCACCGAGATCGACTTCTCGGCCCCCATCACGCCGTCGTTGATGGTGACGACGCGGCGGCGGTTCACGCCCCACGGCACCTCGTTCTCGTTCTTGCAGGCGGTGACGCAGCCGTTGCACTCGATGCAGCGCTCGGCATCACACAAAAATTTCATTCTGGCCATGGCGCCTCCTTAAGCTCTCTCGACCTGGCAGAGCGTGGTCTTGGTCTCCTGCATCATCGTGACGCGGTCGTAGCCGTAGGTCGTGGCGGTGTTGACCGCCTCGCCGCGCACGATCGGCGCCGCACCCTCCGGGTAGTAGGGCAGCAGGTCCTCGCCCTGCCACCAGCCCGCGAAGTGGAACGGGATGAAGCAGGTGTCCGGACCGACGCCTTCGGTCATCTTGGCCTTGACCTTGAGGCGCGCGCCGGAAGGCGTGCTGACCCAGACGTACTCGCCGTTGCGGATGCCGCGGTCGGCGCACGCTTTCGGGTTGATCTCGACGAAGCAGTCCTGCTGCAGCTCGGCGAGCCACGGGTTGGAGCGCGTCTCCTCGCCGCCGCCTTCGTACTCCACCATGCGCCCGCTGGTGAGAATGAGCGGGAACTTCTCGTACGCTTTCTCCGCCACCGCCTTCTGCTGCACCGTCTTGAACAGCGTGGGCAGCCGCCACAGCGTCTTCACGTCGTCGTGGGTCGGCCATTTGGCCACCAGGTCGGGCCTGGGCGAGTACAGGGGCTCGCGGTGCAGCGGCACGCCGTCCGGGAAGTTCCACACCACGGCGCGCGCCTTGGCGTTGCCGTACGGCGAGCAGCCGTGCTTCATCGCCACGCGCTGGATGCCGCCGGACAGGTCGGTCTTCCAGTTCTTGCCTTCGGCTTCCTGGCGCTCGGCGTCGGTGAGCTCCTCCCACCAGCCCAGCTTCTTCAGGAGCACGTGGTCGAACTCCGGGTACCCGGTGGTGATCTCCGAGCCTTTGGAAGCGACCCCGCCCTCGGCCAGCAGGTTGACGCCGTCCTTCTCGACGCCGAAGTTGGCGCGGAACGTATTGCCGCCTTCCATGACGTGGCGGGTCGTGTCGTACAGGTTCGGCGAGCCCGGGTGCTTGATGGCGGCGGTTCCGTAGCACGGCCAGGGCAGGCCGTAGTAGTCCCCGGTCAGGTCGTAGCCGGTCTTCGCGTCCTTGCCGCCGCGCGCCCGCAGCGTCTTCACGTCGAAGACGTGCATGTTGCGCATGTGCGCCTGCAGCCGCTCGGGCGACTGCCCGGTATAGCCGATGGTCCAGCAGCCGCGGTTGAACTCGCGCGTGATGTCCTCGATGTCGGGCTCTTCCATGCCGCCCTTCGCCCTGGCGAGGCGGATGTTCTGCCTGCCGTCGCGCTTGCCGAGCAGCTGGTCGGCGAAGCCGAGCTTCTGCGCGAGCTGGTACATGATCATCTGGTCGGTGCGCGACTCGAACAGCGGATCGATCACCTTCTCGCGCCACTGCAGCGAGCGGTTGGACGCCGTCACGCTGCCCGGCCCTTCGAGCTGGGTCGCGGCCGGCAGCAGGTAGGCGCCGTCCTTGCGCGCCTTCGCGAACATCGCCGCGGTGGCCGAGGGGTAGGGGTCGATCACCACCAGCAGGTCGAGCTTCTTCATCGCTTCCAGCATCTCGAGCCCGCGGCTCTGCGAGTTCGGCGCGTGGCCCCAGTAGATGACCGCGCGCACGTTCGGGCCCTGGTCGATGTTCTCGTTCTTTTCCGTCACCGCGTCGATCCAGCGCGACACGGTGATGCCCGGCTTGTTCATGGTGCCGGCCGGAAACTGCGCCTCGAGCCACTTGAGGTCCACGTTCCAGACCCGCGCCCAGTGCGCGTAGGCGCCGGGCGCGATGCCGTAGTAGCCCGGCAGCGAGTCGGGGTTCGGCCCGATGTCGGTCGCGCCCTGCACGTTGTCGTGGCCGCGATAGATGTTGCAGCCGCCGCCCGCCTTGCCGACGTTGCCGAGCGCGAGCATCAGCACCGCGTTCGCGCGCACCCCGGCGTTGCCGTTGGAGTGCTGGGTCTGGCCCATCGACCAGATGATCATGCCGGGGCGGTTCTCGGCCAGGATCTTGGCCACCTCGTACATGTCCTTCTCCGGCACGCCGGTGACTTCCTCCACCGCTTGCGGCGTGTACTTCGCCATCACTTCCTCGCGTACCTTGTCCATGCCATAGACGCGATCGTGGATGTACTGCTTGTCTTCCCAGCCGTTCTTGAACACGTGGTAGAGCAGGCCGAACAGGAAGGCGACGTCGGTGCCGGAGCGCACGCGCACGTACTTGTCGGCCTTGGCGGCGGTGCGGGTGAAGCGCGGGTCGGCGACGATCACCTTGCAGCCGTTCTCCTTGGCGTGCAGCGTGTGCAGCATCGACACCGGGTGCGCCTCGGCCGCGTTCGAGCCGAAGAACAAGAGCGACTTCGAGTTCTGCTCGTCGTTGTACGAGTTGGTCATCGCCCCGTAGCCCCAGGTGTTGGCGATGCCGGCGACGGTGGTGGAGTGGCAGATGCGCGCCTGGTGGTCGGTGTTGTTGGTGCCGAACAGGCGCACGAACTTGCACAGCAGGTAGGACTGCTCGTTGTTGTGCTTCGAGGAGCCGATCCAGAAGGTCGCGTCTGCGCCGCTTTCCTTTCGAATCTGCAGCAGTTTCTGGGAAATGCCCTCGTAGGCTTCGTCCCAGGAAACGCGCCGCCACTTGCCGCCTTCCAGCTTCATCGGCGTCTTCAGGCGGTGCGAGTCGTGCGTGATGCCGTGCTCGCGGATCGCCGCGCCCTTGGCGCAGTGCGCGCCGAGGTTGAACGGGGACTCGAACACCGGCTCCTGGCGCACCCAGACGCCGTTTTCCACCACGGCGTCGATGGCGCAGCCCACGGAGCAGTGGGTGCAGACCGTGCGCTTGACCTCGCGCTTCACGGCCGAGCTCTCCTGCGCAGCGGCCTCGCCGATGATGTTGAACGGCAGCTGCGAAGCGAGCGCGGCCGTCCCCGCCGTGATGCCGGAGCGCTTGAGGAACGTGCGGCGGTCGAGCGTCTGGAGCGGGGTGGTGCGCAACAGCCGGGAGCGAGGGGCCGCCTGGTTGGTGGCTTTCCGGGTAAGCAGCATTGCGCCTCCTTAGACCTTGGTGGTGCGGTAGTAGGTGTTGATGTGCTCGCTGGCGTGATAGCCGCGCGTGGCACGCTTGCCTTGCCCGGAAACGGGGCCGGAGCCGGCCGGCTGCCTGGTCGCCACGAGCGCCGCCGCGGTCGCGGCGCCTCCGGCGCCGACGGCCAGCAGGAAGCTGCGCCGGGATAATTTTCTTGAGACTGCCTTCATCGCTATGCCTCCACGCTGGGGGAATCCGAAAGCGGCTCGCCGTCCGCAACCTCTTCAGGCTCGGCCGCAGGACCGAGCAGGGTCGTGCGCGCATGCTCGAGCTGCGCCAGGAGCGCCGGCGGAATCGGATCTTCGACGCTGTAGTCGCCGATATAGATGTCCAGGCCGTCCATGACGTTGAAGCGCGGGTCGCTGAACAGCTTTTGCAGCGCGGCGCGCCGCAGCCCTTCATCCACCTTGGCGTGCATGAAGGCCTTGAAGTCCGAGTCGAAGGTCACGCTTTCGAGCGCAGGCAGGCTCGGCAGCGGCTGAGGCGATGCGGCGCCGGGAGCGGCGCTCGCCGCTGCCGCATGCTTGCGCTGCGACCAGCGCCGCAGGAAATCCGCAGACATCAGGCCGCCCGGTCCTTTGGCGCGAGGAAGGAGCGCGGCCGCAGCCGCTTCTTCGGCTCCGGCCGGTAATGCCGCTCGACGAACTCGCGCACCCACGCGCGCATCGCGTGCGGCATCGCCACCGGATCGACCTGCGCGCCGCCGTCCATCCAGCGGCTCGCTTCGTCGTAGCTCACCGTCACGTAGTGCGGCACCGCGCGCTCGTGCTCCGGGCGCCACAGCACGAACACGTTGGGCGCCGCGGCGGACATGTTGTGGAAGTAGCCTTCGGCCTCGGAGCGCTGCAGCACGATGCGCAGCCCCGGGTACAGCCACTGCGTGATGTCCGGGTCCTGAACGATGACGCGCGGCCGTTCCTCGCCTTCGTAGCCGGTGAGCACCCCCACCGGTTCCCACACGTGGCTCTGCCACGGGCTGTCGAGCGAGCGGCGCTGCATCACCACGGCGACGCGCTTGCTGCGGATCTCGGTTCCGGGGTCGGTGTGCATGGGTCGCGCCATGCTCGGTCGGACCATCGCGCAAGTAAAACGAAACTTAATCGTTCTTCAATCCAGTTTTCTTCATATGACTTTCGCTGTCGTCGGGCGCCCGCGCGGCGCACAATCGCCCTCATGCCGATCGTTCCTCCCGACTGCGCCGCGGTCAGCCGCGCGCACACCACGCCGCCGGCGAGCGCGCTGGAAAGAATCCTTCGAATGCTCTCGGTCGCCACCATGCTGATGACGGTTCCGCAAGTCCTCACCATCTGGATCGGGCGCGACGCCGGCGGCGTCTCGCTCGCCTCGTGGGTGGCCTATCTGCTTTCCGCGTGCTTGTGGTTCGTGTACGGGCTGCAGAAAGGCGACAAGACCATCTACCTCGCGTGCATCGGCTGGATCGCGCTCGATGCCGCGATCGTGATCGGCGTCATCGTGCACGGATGAACAAAACTCGTATCAACGACGAATAAGTTTCGTTTTACTTGACCGTCGAGCGGCACCATCATCGGTGCATGCGTTTCGCTCGCCTCCTTCCGCTCCTGCTCCTCGCCACGGCGCTGGCTGCGTGCGGCGAGCGCCCGCCCCGCGCCGACCCCGAGCGCGCGCCCGCCGCCTCCTCCTCTAACGCCGAGCCCGGGCCGAGTCCGATGCGCGAGCGCACCCTCAAGCAAGGAGAGCCTGGATGACCGTCACGCTGCCCCCGTTGCCCTACGACTACCACGCGTTCGAGCCGGTGATCTCCGCCGCCACCCTCAAGCTGCACCACGACGCGCACCACCGCACTTACGTCGAGAAGGCCAACGCGCTGCTCAAGAATTCGCCGCTCGCGGAGCGCGCCATGCAGGAGGTGCTGCGCGAGGCGGGCGGCGCGCTGTTCAACAACGCCGCGCAGGCGTGGAACCACGCTTTCTTCTGGAAGTCGCTGCGCCCCTATCGCGCCACCGCTCCGCGCAGCAGCCTGAAGGCGCGCTTCGCCGAGCAGCTGAAGGGCGCCGCGACCGGGCTGTTCGGCAGCGGCTGGGCGTGGCTGATCGAGGAGAACGGCGAGCTCAAGGTGAGCGCCACCTCGAACGCCGGCACGCCGCTCACGCTCGGCCAGAAGCCGCTGCTGGTGATCGACGTGTGGGAGCACGCCTACTACCTCGACCACCAGAACCGCCGCGACCGCTACGTCGAGGGCGTGGTCGAGCACCTGCTCGACTGGGAATTCGCCGAGCGCAACCTCGCCGAGCAGACCGTGCAGGCGTGACGCCATGAAGGCGCGGCCGATCCTGCTGAAGCGCGTGTACGAGGCCCCGGCGCGACAGGACGGGATGCGCGTGCTGGTCGACCGGCTGTGGCCGCGCGGCCTCACGCCGCAGAAGGCGTCGGCCGACCTGTGGCTGCGCGAGGTGGCGCCGAGCGCGCGGCTGCGGCGCTGGTACGGCCACGATCCGCGCCGCTGGGAAGAGTTCCGCCACCGCTACCGCGCCGAGCTCGAGCAGGCGCCGCAAGCGCTGCGCACGCTGCGCGAGCTGCGCCGCCGCGGGCGCGTGACGCTGCTTTTTGCCGCGCGCAGCCGCGAGCAGAACAACGCGGTGGTGCTGCGCGATTTCCTGGAGGAACGCAAGCGATGAAAGCAAGCGACATCATGACCTCGCCGGTCATCACGGTGAATCCGCAGACCAAGGTGCGCCACATCGCGGCGCTGCTGCTGCGCCACGCGATCAGCGCGCTGCCGGTGCTCGAGCGCGGCGAGCTGGTGGGCATCGTCAGCGAAGCCGACCTGCTGCACCGCCACGAGCTCGGCACCGAGGCGCGCCCGCGCGGCGCATGGCGGTGGCTGCGGCTGCTGAGCGTCGCGGACTCGAGCGCCGAGTACGTGAAGTCGCACGCCACGCGCGCGCGCGACATCATGACCGCGCACGTGGTCTGCGTCGCGCCCGAGACGCCGCTCGCCGAGATCGCGAGCCTGCTCGAGAAGCGCGGGGTGCGGCGCGTGCCGGTGCTCGAGCGCGGCCGCCTGGTCGGCATCGTGAGCCGCTCCGACCTGGTGCAGGCGCTGGCCGCGCAAGCGCGCGTGGTCGACGCCGGCAGTGCGAGCGACCGCGAGATCCGCGAGCGCCTGCTGAAGGAGCTGAGCGCACAGCCGTGGTGGGTCTCGACCGCGGCCAGCGTGCTGGTCACCGACCGCGTGGTGCATTACTTCGGTACCGTCGACTCGGAGCAGCAGCGGCGCGCCGCGCGCGTCGCCGCGGAAAACGTCCCGGGCGTGCGCGGCGTGAGCGATCACCGCATTTCGATCGCCGCACTTGCATGGTCGGTATAAGCAACGCCTCGCCGGCTCGAAGCGCCGCGTTCGACGCCGAGCTGTGTGAGCGCGTCCGCGCCGGCGACAAAGGTGCGTTCGAGCAGCTCATGCGGCGCCACAACCGCACGCTGTTCCGCACCGCGCGCGCCATCCTGCGCGACGACGCGGAAGCGGAAGAGGCGGTGCAGGATGCTTATCTGCACGCCTACCGGACGCTGGCGGATTTCCGCGCCGAGGCGAAGCTTTCCACCTGGCTCACGCGCATCGCGGCCAACGAGGCGCTGGCGCGGCGGCGCAAGCAGGTGCGGCGCAACCTGCTCGCGCCGGTGGTCGGCCTGGACGGCGCAGCCCACGTGCGCACGGCCGACGGTCCGCGCGACCAGGCCGAGCGCGGCGAGCTGCGCCGGCTCATCGAAGCGCGGATCGACCAGCTGCCCGAGCCGCTGCGCAGCGTGTTCGTGCTGCGCGCGGTGCAGGAGCTGTCGGTGGAGGAGACCGCCACGGCGCTGCGCATCCCGCCGCCGACCGTGAGGAGCCGCTTCTTCCGCGCGCGCAGCCGGCTACGCGCGGCGCTGTCGCGATCCGGCGGTGCGCGCGGACAGCTCGTGCACGATCACGCCTTCCATCGGATCGACTGACGCGTCCCACGGCGCGCGCTCGATCATGCGCTGCGCGTCCGAATAACCTGCCGCGCGCCTGAAGCGGATGCCGGCGGCGCTGAAGTCGAGGTCCTTCAGATAATCCTCGCCGTCGAGCGCCGGCGCGAGCAGGCGCACCACGTGCATGATGGTGCCGCAACCCCAGGACGCGAGCTCGCGGCATCTCGGGTCGCTGCGGGCGGCGGGCGGCAGGCTCTTCTCCAGCTCGCGGATCACGTGGCGCAGCCGGTGGATCTGCTTCTGGCGGGCGATGTGGCTGTCATCGCGCGTCGCGTAGCGGATGTCCTTCTCGCGCGCCATGACCTGCCAGAGGGACTCGGGCTCGTGGCCGACCGGCTGCCAGACGTTGACGCTGAAGATCACCGAATCGCGCCGCGGGTTGTCGTCGAGCACCGCTTCGAGCGGCGTGTTGGAGTAGAGACCCCCGTCCCAGTACGCCTCGCCGTCGACGCGGACCGCCGGGAAGCCGGGCGGCAGGGCGGCGGAAGCCATCACTTCGTCGAGGCCGAGCGCGCCGTCGCGGCTGTCGAAGTAGCGCAGCTCGCCGCGCGCGACGCTCACCGCGCCGACCGTCAGGCGCGGATGCGCGGCGTTGAGCGCTTGCATGTCGATCAGGGACGACAGCGTCTCGCGCAGCGGCGCGGTGTCGTAATAGGACGCGGCGTCGACCCCGACCCTCGCCAGCGCTCCGCCCCACGCCGGCATGCGCGGCGCGAAGAAATCCGGGATGCCGCGCAGGAACGTCCACCACAGGGCCTGGAAATGCGGCTGCTGCTCGAAGCGCCGCCACAGCTCGCGCAGCCGGGCGACCCGGTGGGCGGGCGGGTTGCCCGCGATGATCGCGCCATTGACCGCGCCGATCGAGGTGCCGATCACCCAGTCGGGCTCTATGCCCGCTTCGTGCAGCGCCTCGAACACGCCGACCTGATAGGCGCCGAGCGCCCCGCCGCCCTGCAGTACCAGCACCACCTGGCCGGGCAGCTTGCGCCGCGGCTGCGCCATTACTGCGCGGTCCAGCCGCCGTCGACCGGCAGCACTGCGCCGGTGATCGAGGCGGCCTGCTGCGAACAGAGAAATGCCGTAAGCGCGGCGACTTCCTCGACCGCGACGAAGCGCTTGGTCGGCTGCGCGGCAAGGAGCACGTCGCGCTTTACCTGCTCCTCGCTGATGCCCCGCGCTCGCGCGGTGTCGGGAATCTGCTTTTCCACCAGCGGCGTGAGCACGTACCCCGGACACAGGGCGTTGACCGTGATGCTGTGCTCGGCAACCTCGAGCGCCACGGTCTTGGTGAATCCGGCGATGCCGTGCTTCGCCGCCACGTACGCCGACTTGAACGGGCTCGCGACCAGCGCGTGCGCCGAGGCGATGTTCACGATCCGCCCCCAGCGCCGCGCCTTCATCGCCGGCAGCGCCGCGCGCACCGTGTGGAACGACGACGACAGGTTGATCGCGATGATCGCGTCCCACTTCTCGGGCGGGAACTCGTCGACCGGCGCGACGTGCTGGATGCCCGCGTTATTCACCAGCACGTCGACCGCGCCGAACTGCGCGATGGCGCGCTCGAGCATCGCGGCGATCGCCGGCGGCCGCGTCATGTCGGCACCGTCGTAGGTCACGGTGACGCCGTATCGCGATCGCAGCCCGGCGGAGATGCGCTCGATCTCGGCGCGCTCGCCGAAGCCGTTCAGCACGATGTTGGCGCCTTCGCCGGCCAGGCGCGTCGCGATGCCAAGCCCGATGCCGGAGGTCGAGCCGGTGATGAGTGCGGTCTTTCCCTTGAGCATAGGTAATTGGATGGCGCCCGGGGCGCGTACGTTCCCGCAGACCTTACGCCGAAAAAGGTGCATGATGAAGAGTTGAATTTCGACGCCATCATCGTCGGCACCGGCCAGGCCGGGCCTGCGCTAGCCGCGCGCCTCTGCGGCGCGGGAATGAAGGTCGCGGTGGTGGAGCGCGGCGAGTTCGGCGGCACCTGCGTGAACAACGGCTGCACGCCGACCAAGGCGATGGTGGCGAGCGCCTACGTCGCGCACCTCGCCAGGCGCGCGCGCGAGTACGGCGTGCTCGCCGGCGCAAGACCCCGCGTCGACATGAAGCGCGTCAAGGCGCGCAAGGACGCGATCGTGCGCCGCTCGAGCAACGGCGTGCAGAAGTGGATGCAGGGCCTGGACAAGGCCACCGTCTATCGCGGGCACGCGCGCTTCAGCGCGGCCGATGCGCTGTCGGTGAACGGCGAGACGCTGCGCGCGGAGCGCATCTACCTCGACGTGGGCGGCCGGCCGCTGGTGCCGAAGATGCCGGGCCTCGATACGGTGCCGTTCCTCACCAACGAGACGATGATGGACCTGGCGCGCGTCCCCCAGCATCTGATCGTGGTCGGCGGCAGCTACGTCGGGCTCGAGTTCGCGCAGATGTTCCGCCGCTTCGGCGCGCGCGTGAGCGTGGTCGAGATGGGGCCGCGCCTGATCGGGCGCGAGGATCCGGACGTGTCGCAGGAGGTCCAGGCGTTCCTCGAGGCCGAGGGCATCGAGGTGCGCCTGGGCGCCGAGTGCCTGACGGCGAAGAAGACCGCGCAGGGCGTGTCGATTGGCGTGCAGTGCACGAAGGGCGCGCCGCGCGTGCGCGGCTCGCACCTGCTGCTCGCCGTGGGGCGGGTTCCCAACACGGACGACCTCGGGCTGCAAGCCGCCGGCATCGCGACCGACAAGCGCGGCTATATCGAGGTGGACGAGGCGCTGCGCACCTCCAATCCGCGCGTGTGGGCGCTCGGCGACTGCAATGGAAAAGGCGCCTTCACCCACACCGCCTACAACGACTACGAGATCGTCGCCGACAACCTGCTCTCGAACGCGGGGCGCAAATACACCGACCGCATCCCGGTCTACGCGCTCTACACCGACCCGCCGCTCGGCCGGGTCGGCTTATCGGAGAAAGAAATCAGGGACCAGGGCATCAAGGCCCTGGTCGGCAAGCGGCCCATGTCGCGCGTGGCGCGCGCGGTGGAGAAGGGCGAGACCCACGGCTTCCTGAAGATCCACGTCGAGGCCGGCTCGAAGCGCATTCTCGGCGCCGCGCTGCTCGGCACCGGCGCCGACGAGGCGGTGCACTCATTGATCGACGTCGTGTACGCGAGGACTCCGTACCCGGAGTTCCAGCGCCGCGTGCGCGTCCACCCGAACGTGAGCGAGCTCCTGCCGACGGTGCTCGAGGACCTCGAGCCGCTCGGCTAGGCGCGACACGAGCCGGCGATAGGCAGCGCGCGCTAGCGCGTGTTGCCGGTGCCGGCCGGCGCGACGCGCAGGTCGTTGTACACCTGGCTCACGCCTTCGACATCGCGCGCGGCGTTCTCGGCGCGGCGCTTGGCTTCCTCGGTCTCGACGAAGCCCGAAAGCTGCACGACGCCGCGATAGCTGGTGACGTTGACCGATGAGGTGGCGACGTTGTCCTCCTCGGCGATCGACGCCTTCACCTTGGCGGTAAGCGCCGCATCGTCGACTACCTGGCCGGTCGAGCGGTCGTGGGCGGTGGCGGCGCAGCCGGCCACAGCGGTGGCGAGCGCGAGGGCGATGATTCTGAGCATGTTCATAGGCATAGGGACTCCTCTTGGTTGTCGAAAAACAGCATCGCCAGGACTCGCAATACGCATGCCTGCGCATCGCTCGACGACGCGTGCGTGCGCCTGGGTCAGCGTTTGCCTTTGGACTGGCCGTTCTTCGCGCGCAGGTCCTGGGCGCGCTGCCGGCGGCGGGCGATCTCCTGCTTGCGTTCCGGTGTCATCGCCGCCTTGCAGCAAGCGGCGTGCCGGCCGCGCCTCTAAACCGGCGGCCGTGCGAGGCGCTGCGCCTCGATCGCCTCGAGGTAGCGGCGCATCGCGCTCGCGCGGCGCGGCGGCGCGGCCGCCTCGGTGGCGCGCGCGGCGCGCTCGAGCGCGGCGAGGACCTGCGGGTCGCCGCGCGCGTGGCGCAACAGCGGCTCGAAGGCCATCGCGGCGAGGCTCTCGAAGCTCGGCGCGCGCGCGATCACGCGCAGCTCGCCGCGCTCGCGGCGCAGGCGCTCGGGCATGCGGCGGCGCGCGAGGCGCACCAGCAGTGCGCCGACGTGGTCGGCGCACATCGCGGCGGTGGAGGGGTCGTTCACGCCCGGCGACAGCGCGCGCGCCGCGACGTCGACGATCTGCTGCAGGCCGAACCCGGCGTCCTGGTAGAGGTTGCGCTCCGCGCCGAAGGTGTAGAGCCGGTCGAGCGCTTGCGCATCGGCCGCGGCGTCGCCGCGCCCGGCGGCGGCGAGCGAGGCGAGCGGCCGCGATTCGGCCGCGAACTCGCCCACGCCGAGCTCCATGCGCAGCACCGCGCCGCGGCGCCGCGCGAACGCGAGCAGCCCATCGGCGTCGACCGACACCACGTAGCCCGAGCGCAGCGCGGGCAGCACGCGCCACTCGCGCTGCGGCGCCGGCTGCTCGGCATCGTCGAGGTCCTCGCTTTCGCCGAGCTGCTCGGGAAACAGGTTCTCGATCGAGCGGCGCGTCTCGTCGGCGATGCGCTGAAGGATGGTCGAGACCTGGATCGTCAGCGCGACGTGGTGGATGAAATACACCAGCACCCATACGCCGAGCAGCGCGAGCACCAGCGCGCCGAACACCGCGAGCGACGGCACGAAGCCCGCGCCGTCGTCCCCGGCGGCGCGGATCGTGCGCAGCACCACGAGGCAGTAGGCGAAGATGCCGACGAACACGCCGAACACGGCCTGCGTCGCGCGGTCGCGCATGAACGTGCGCAGCACGCGCGGCGAGTACGCGTTGGCGGCGAGCGAGAGCGCCACGATGGTGACCGAGAACACCACGCCCGCCACGGTGATCATCGAGCCGGCGATGGCCTCGAGCGTGCCGCGCGCGCCTTCGGCCCCGGCGCCGAACAGGCGCGGCCAGCGCTGCGCGAGATCGAGGCTCAGCAAGCCGTCGGCTTCCACCAGCGCCACGCCCAGCAGCACCGCGGCGACGAGCGCCGCGCTCGGGATGAGCCAGAAGCTCTCCCGCGCGCCGAGGAGAAGCCCGCGCAGACGGCCCATGAGCATGCCGCGCTCAAGCAAGCCCGGGGCCATGCCCGCGCCGTGCACGCTTAAGGCGGGCTCGATTGCAGGATTTACCCGCTGAGGCCGGAACGCGGCGGCGTCACGCGTCATCCTATGGGCGCATACCAAGGAGACGCGACATGGCAAGAATCGTCAGACGCACCGGCGTCGAACCGGCCGCCTACATGATCGACGGCAAGGAGCAGTGGCTGTGCCGCTGCGGCCTGTCGCAGAACCAGCCGTTCTGCGACGGCTCGCACAACCTCACGCTGGGCGAGGAGCCGGGCAAGCTCTACTGGTACGACGAGGACGGCGAGCGCCACGAAGCGCGGGGCGAGTTCCCGCACATCCGCTCGTTCTGACATGGCGCGCCACGAGGTGGCGCTGCTCGGACGCGAAGAAGTGGCCGAGGGCACCATGGCTTTCCGCTTCGCCAAGCCCGCCGGCTTCGCTTTCAAGGGCGGGCAGGCGGTCAGCCTCGCGCTCGTCCATCCGCCCGCGGAGCCGAACAGCGCGCGGCGCACCTTCTCGCTCGCCAGCGCGCCGTTCGAGGACGAGCTCATGGTCGCGACGCGCATGCGCGAGGGCAGCGCGTTCAAGCGCGCGCTCAAGGTGCTGCCGCTCGGCACGCCGGTGCGCCTCACCGGGCCGCTCGGCGCCATGACCCTGCACGAGGACCGCGCGCGCGCCGCGGTGCTCGTCGCGGGCGGCATCGGCATCACGCCGTTCCGCAGCCTCCTTCTTCAGGCCGAACATGAAGGCCTCGCGCACCCGCTGCTGCTCGCATACTCGAACCGCCAGCGCGGCCACGCCGCGTTCCTTGCCGAGCTCGAGGCGCTTCAGCGTCGCAACGCGCGCTTTCGGCTCCTTGCGCGCATGACCGATGCCGAGGGCTTCGTCGACGAAGCAGCGCTCGCGCAGTTCACGCGCGGCGCGCCGGCGCCGATCTACTACCTCGCCGGACCGCCCGCCATGGTGCAGGCCATGAAAGCGATCCTCGCGCGCATGGGCGCGGGCGCGGCCGACGTGCGCAGCGAAGAGTTTTATGGCTACTAGCACCGCGTTCGTCCTCGCGGGCGGCGGCAGCATGGGCGCGGTGCAGGTCGGCATGCTGCGCGAGCTGCTCGCGCACGGTGTGAAACCCGATCTCGTGGTCGGCTCGTCGGCCGGCGCGATCAACGCCGCCTACCTTGCCGGCTCGCCCAGCCTGGCGGGCATCGAGCGTCTGGAAACGCTGTGGCGCGGCCTTCAGCGCGGCGACGTATTCCCGCTCACCTGGCGCGGCATGCTCGGCGCGCTCACGCGGCGCGGCTCCCCGGTGGATCCCGGCGGGCTGCGCCGGCTGCTCGAGACGCATCTGCCGCGCCGGGAGCTGGAAGGCACGCCGATCCCCTTGCACGTGGTCGCGACCGATCTGCTCGGTGGCGGGCTGGTCACGCTTTCGCGCGGCTCGGCGATCGAGGCAGTCCTCGCGAGCTGCGCGATTCCCGGCGCATTCCCGTCCGTGCGCATCGGCGGGCGGCAGCTCGTGGACGGTGCGGTGGCGAGCAACACTCCAATCCGCGTCGCCGTCGAGCTCGGCGCCACGCGCATCGTCGTGCTGCCGAGCGGCTATGCGTGCGCGCTTGATCGCGCGCCGCGCGGACCCATCGCCACCGCGCTGCACGCGCTCACCCTGCTGATCGCGCACCAGCTGGTCGCCGACCTGGAGCGCTGCGGCGCGCACGCCGAGATCGTCACCGTGCCGCCGCTCTGTCCGCTCGCCGTATCGCCCTACGACTTCTCGCACGCGGGCGAGCTGATCGAGCGCGCCGCCGTGCAGACGCGCCGCTGGCTGGACCAGGGCGGGCTCGAGAAGCAACGCATCCCGGGCGCCCTGCGCCCGCACGAAGACGCGCCGCCGGCGCCTCGCACCGGCCGCGTCCTCATTCAAGGAGCCAGCACATGAGGTGGAAAGTCGCCGCAGCTCTCATCGGTGTTTGCGCCATCGCCTTCGCGACCAATGATCGCGATGACGAGCACCGCCTGACGAAGAACGATCGTTCGATCAAGGCGCACGCGCAGCGCATGCTCGAAGAAGGCAGGCGCATCTTCCGCTACGACACGTTCGGCTCGGAAGCTTTTTTCGGCGACGCGCTGCAGCTCCACAAGGCGATCGCGGGCGCGCAGAACGGCGGCGTCGGACCCGGCGTGAGCCCGAACACCGCGCTCGCGGTCGGCCTCAAGGTCGATGCCGATGCCCTGCCCGAGGCGCTCAAGGCGCAGATTCGCGCGGGCAAAGTGGATCTCGACAACCCGGCGACCACCCTCGCGCTGCTCAGGCTGAATGCGGTGCTCGGCGTGACGGGCAAGTTCGACGACGCGGGCAGGATCCAGGGCCTCGGCACGCAGTGCGCGCTGTGCCATTCCACGGTCGACGACTCGTTCGCCCCGGGCATCGGCAAGCGGCTCGACGGCTGGGCTAACCGCGACCTCAACGTCGGCGCGATCGTCTCGCTTGCGCCGAGCCTGCGGCCGTTCGCCGACCTGCTGCGCGTCGATGAAGCGACGGTGCGGCAGGTGCTGGCGAGCTGGGGCCCCGGCTGCTACGACGCGTGGCTCGACAAGGACGGCAAAGCGTTTGCGCCGGATGGAGCCGGGCGCGCGTGCACGCTGATTCCGCCCGCATTCGGCCTCGCCGGTGTGAACCTGCACACCTGGACCGGCTCCGGTTCCGTGCCGTACTGGAACGCTTATGTCGCCGTGACGCAGCAACACGGCTCGGGCACCTTCTTCGACACGCGCCTGAAGGACGCCGACCAGTATCCGGTCGCGGCGCGCAGCGGCTCGGGCGACGTGCGCGGCACGCCGGACCTCGTCACGTCGAAGCTCGCGGCGCTGCACTTCTACCAGATCGCCATCCCCGCGCCGCGGGCGCCAAAGGACAGCTTCGACGAAGCGGCAGCCGCGCGCGGCAAGGAAGTGTTCAACGGCAGGGCGCAGTGCGCGAGCTGCCACGTGCCGCCGCTCTTCACCGAGCCCGGCCACAACCTGCACACCCCCGCGGAAATGGGCATCGATTCCTTCCAGGCCGACCGATCGCCGACGCGCATGTACCGCACCGCGCCCCTCGCCGGGCTGTGGACGCACCAGAAAGGCGGCTTCTATCACGACGGCCGCTTCCCGACGCTCGCGGCCGTGGTCCAGCACTACGACCGCACCTTCAGGCTCGGCCTGACCGAGACGGAAAAAAGCGAGCTGATCGAGTATCTGAGGTCGCTCTAGACGACCTTATTCATATATAAGTAGGGCGTGGACCCGGTCTTCCTGTCCCGCCTGCAGTTCGCCTTCCTGATCGCGTTCCACTTCCTGCTGCCCGCCTTCACCATCGGGCTCGCGTCCTATATCGCGGTGCTCGAGGGCCTGTACCTGTGGACGCGCCGGCCGGCGTATCTGCGCCTGTCCGCGTTCTGGGTGCGCATCTTCGCCGTGTCGTTCGGCATGGGCGTGGTGTCGGGCATCGTGATGCCGTTCCAGATCGGCACCAACTGGAGCCGCTACGCGGAGCTCACCGCGTCGATCGTCGGCCCGCTGATGGGCTACGAGGCGCTCACCGCGTTCTTCCTCGAGGCGGCGTTCCTCGGCGTGCTGCTGTTCGGCCGCAAGCTGGTGCCGCCGTGGGTGCACTTCGCCTCGGCGATCATCGTGGCAGCGGGCACGCTGTTCTCCGCATTCTGGATCCTCGCGGCCAACAGCTGGATGCAGACGCCCGCCGGCTTCGAGGTGGTGGACGGGCGCTTCGTGCCGGTCGACTGGCTGAAGGCGATCTTCAACCCGTCGTTTCCCTACCGTCTCCTGCACACCGTGATCGCGGTGTATCTCACCACCGCGTTCACCGTGATCGGCGTCGCGGCGTGGTACCTGCGCCGCACCCGCCACGTCGAAGAGTCGCGCGTGATGATCACCATGGGCATGCTGCTCGCCACCGTGCTCCTGCCGCTGCAGCTGCTGATCGGCGACCTGCACGGCGTGAACACGCTCGAGCACCAGCCGCAGAAGCTCGCCGCGATCGAAGGCATCTGGGAAGGCGGGCCGGGACAGCCGGCGATCCTGTTCGCCATTCCGGACGAAGCGCAGGAGAAGAACCACGCCGAGATCGGCATCCCGAAGCTCGGCAGCCTGTACCTCACGCACTCCTGGGACGGCCACGTAAAAGGCCTGAAGGACTTCCCGAAGGACGAGCGGCCGCCGGTCGTCCTGCCGTTCTTCAGCTTCCGCTTGATGGTCGGCATGTGGCTCGTCATGGTGCTGGTCACGGCGTGGGCGTGGATGACGCGCGCCCGGCGTTTTGAGTCGCCCGGCTTCCTGCGCGCGGCGTTCTGGTCGATCCCGACCGGCTACGTCGCGGTCACCGCGGGATGGACCACCACCGAGGTCGGGCGCCAGCCCTGGGTGGTCTACGGCCACCTGCGCACCGCCGAGGCGGTGTCGCCCAACCTGACCGGCGCCGACGTGGCTCTCTCGCTCGCGCTCTACGTGTTGGTGTACGCGGTCATCTTCGGCGCCGGCGTGTACTTCCTCTGCCGCATGGTCCAGCGCGGCATGCCCGATGAGCTGCCCGAGGCGCGCCAGGACGCGCGCCCGGCGCGCCCGCTTTCCGCGGCGGCCGACACATGAGCCTCGACCTGGTGCCGATCTGGACCGTGATCCTCGCGCTGAGCGTGTTCATGTATGTGCTGCTCGACGGCTTCGACCTCGGCGTCGGCATCCTCTTCCCGCTCGCGCCCGACGCGAACGCGCGCGACCTGATGATGGCGTCCATCGCGCCGGTCTGGGACGGCAACGAGACCTGGCTGGTGATGGGCGGGCTCGGCTTGCTGGTCGCCTTCCCGCTCGCGTTCGCGATCATCATCCCGGCGCTCTATTTCCCGGTGCTCGCGATGCTGCTCGGCCTGATCTTTCGCGGCGTGGCGTTCGAGTTCCGCGCCACCGCGCGCACCAGCCGCCGGCACTGGGAGGCCGCGTTCTTCTGGGGCTCGCTGGTGGCCACGTTCGCGCAGGGCTGCGTGCTCGGCAAGTTCGTGCTCGGCTTCGAAGTGAGCGGCCGCCAGTACGCCGGCTCGACCTGGGACTGGCTGCATCCCTTCGTGCTCGCGGTCGGTGTGGGCCTCGTGTTCGGCTACGTGCTACTCGGCGCGACCTGGCTGGTGATGAAGACCGAGGGCGAGCTACAGCAATGGGCGCGCCGCCACGCGCGGCGATCTTCCTTCGGCGTGCTCGCGTTCATCGGGTTGGTCAGCGTGTGGACGCCGTTCCTTCACCCGCACATCGCCGAACGCTGGTTCTCATGGCCGAACATGCTGTACTTCTCGCCGGTGCCGCTCGTCACCGCCGCGCTCGCGCTCTGGCTGTGGCGCGCGCTCGCGCGAGGGGCCGAGGTCGTGCCGTTCATCGCCGCGATGGGCCTCTTCCTGCTCTGCTACCTCGGCCTCGCGATCAGCCTGTTCCCGTACGTGGTGCCGCACACGCTCACGCTATGGGACACCGCCACGGCGCCGGAAGGGCAGGCCTTCCTGCTGATCGGCACCATGTTCCTCATCCCGGTGATCTTCACCTACACCGGCTGGTCGTATTGGGTATTCCGCGGCAAGGTGCGCGCGGACATGGGCTATCACTGACAGGGAGGGAAGCGGCAATGGACACCATGATTCTCGAAGCGTGGCGCCTGCGCGCACTGGCGGTGCTGCGCATCGTCACCGCTTATCTGGTCATTCCGCACGGCACCGCAAAACTGTTCGGCGTGCCCCACCAGGCGATGTTCGACGGGCTTCAGCTCCTGTCGCTGATGGGGCTCGCGGGCGTGCTGGAAGCGTTCGGCGGATTGCTCTTCCTCATCGGCCTGTTCACGCGCCCGGTGGCGTTCATCCTGTGCGGCTTCATGGCGGCGGCCTACTTCATGGGACACGCTCCGCAGGGCCACGTGCTGCTGCCGATGCTGAACCAGGGCGAGCTCGCGGTGCTGTACTGCTTCGTGTTCCTCTATTTCGTGTTCGCCGGCGCGGGCGCCTGGAGCGTGGACGCCGCGCGCCGCCGCTAGGAGCCCTGCACCTCGACGCACTCGATGTCGAGGTGGTGCACGAGCTCGCGCAGGATGAGGAGCGCCGCCATGCGCTCGTTGTCCGGCGGGCGGCGCAGTGCACGCTCAAACGCCTGCTCTACGGCTTCGCGCGCGAGGACCATCGCCGGTCCGGGGGGCACTCCGGCGGCGAGCGCGATCTCGCGCACCACGGCGTCGCGGGTGACCAAGCGCGTGCCGCGCGGCGGCTTCACGCGCGCGATCTCGTCCTCGATCGCGGCGATCGCGCCCTCGACCTCGAGCGCGCTCGGCGGCTGACGCTTGAAATGCTCGCGCGCGATGCGGCGAAAGCCGATCGCGAGCGCGGTGTCGGCGAGCTCGATCGCTTCCTCGCGCATGCGCAACTCGCTGATGCCGGCCACGATGCCGCATACTAGACCGATGGCGGCGGGATTCCGCATCCTCGTGGCGAGCGACGGCTCGGCGCCGGCGCGCGCGGCGCTCAAGGCCGCGCTCGCGTTTCCATGGCCCGAGCCCTCGAGCGCGCGCGGGGTGGTGGCGCTGGGCAGCCGCTCCACGCGCTGGCCCGGCTCGCGCGCGGCGGCGGTGCGCGGCCTCTATGCGCAGACCGAGCCGACGAAACGGCTGCTCGCGCGCCGCTGGCCCGACGCGTGGGTGGTCGCGCTGCACGAGCGGCCGGCCGACGCGATCTTCAGCGAGGCGCGGCGCTTCGGCGCGCAGGCGATCGCGGTGGGCTGGCGCGGGCACGGCGCGGTGCGCCGCCTGCTGGGCGGCAGCGTGTCGCGCGAGCTCGCGGCGCGCTCGCGCATCCCGGTGCTGGTCGCGCGTCGCGCGGCGCCCCGGATCCGCCGCATCGTGATCGGCTTCGACGGCTCCGCCGGCGCGCGCCGCGCGCTGCGCTTCGCCGCGCGGCTAGAGCCGCGGCGCGGCAGCCGCGCCGTGCTGGTGAACGTGGTGGCGCCGGCTGCCTTGCCGGCGACCGCGGCGGAGCGCCGCAGCCATGCCGCCGCCGTGCTTCTCGAGCGCGCGGGCTGGCCGGCCACGGTCCAGGTGCGCGCCGGCGCGCCGCTCGAGACGCTGCTCGACGCGGCTGCCGAGCGCGAAGGCAGCGTGCTCGTGCTCGGCGCGCGCGCGACCAGCGGCTTGAAGCGCGTGGTGCTCGGCAGCGTCGCGGCGGGCGCGCTCGACCGCTCGCGCGTACCGGTGCTGATCGTTCCCTAGCGGCGCCGCGCCGCGCAGAGCTCGATCTCGGTCGCGAGATAGCGGGCGAGGCTGATCATCAGCCGCACATGCTGCTCGGCGAGGCCCGGCGGCAGGTCGACGAGCGCATTCTGACCGGCGCGCTGGATCTGCTCGAGCTTGCGAAGGAAGTCGTTTCGATTGGCGGACATTTGCTGTGCATCCGATTCCTACTTGTACAGGTGAGACCGCCGGGCGTGGTCGGGATTCCCCGACGCATGTCGCCGATCGCAGGCGCCGGGCGTAGCCGATGCGCTACAGTAGCTTTCCCCAGGGAGGTAGTCATGGATGCCGCGCTCCTCGCCGCGCTCATCGTGCTGAACGGCGTTCTCGCCATGTCCGAGATCGCGGTGGTGTCCGCGCGCGCGAGCCTGCTGCGCGCGCAGGGCACGGACCCGGGCACCACCGCCGCGCTGCGCCTCAAGCAGGACCCGACCGCGTTCCTCTCCACGGTGCAGATCGGCATCACCTGCATCGGCATCCTGAACGGCATCGTCGGCGCCGCGGCATTCGCGCCGCCGCTCGCCGAGTGGCTGGGCATGCTCGGGCTCGACGCCGACGCGGCGCGCCACTGGAGCACCGCGCTGGTGGTGGTGCTGATCACTTATGTGTCGATCGTGTTCGGCGAGCTGGTGCCCAAGCGCCTCGGCCAGATCCGCCCCGAAGCCGTGGCGCGCCGCATCGCGGGGCCGATGCAGTGGCTCGCCGCGCTGGCGCGCCCGTTCGTGCGGCTGCTCACCCTGTCGACGCGCCTCGTGCTGGCCGCGCTCGGCGTCAAGGACGAGCGCATGCGCGCGGTCACCGAGGAGGAGATCCACGCGCTGCTCGCCGAAGGCTCCGAGGCCGGCGTGATCGAGGAGCACGAGCGCGACATGGTGCGCAACGTGTTCCGCCTCGACGACCGCAAGATCGGCTCGCTGATGGTGCCGCGGCGCGACGTGGTCTACCTCGACGCCAACCTGTCGTGGGAAGAGAACGCGAAGCGCATCGAAGCCGCCGAGCACACGCGCTATCCGGTGGTGCGCGGCGGCATGCGCGAGATCGTGGGCGTGATCAGCGCGCGCCAGATCCTCACCAAGGCGCTGCACGGCGCGGCGCCGGATCTCGCGCGCGACCTGCAGCAGCCGGTCTACGTGCCCGAGAGCCTGACCGGC
>DASVFV010000016.1:0-26111 GCA_036379875.1 Burkholderiales bacterium
GACCTCAAGGGGCTGGTGTTCTTCGGCGGCTTCTTCCTGCTCGCGGCGCTCGGCACGGTGTTCATGGATGCGCGCAAGCGCTCGAACCCCGACTGGCCGCGCTTCGCCGCCGTCACCTCGCACGTCCCGTTCGTCGCGATCGCGCAGGGCCGCAACCACCTGGTGTGGCGCGAGATCGGCTGGCTGCGCCCGGCGATCGGCATCGCCGTGTTCCTAGCGGTTCTCGCCTTTCACCCCTAGCTTCGCCTGCACGCGGGCGTCGAACTTCGCCACGTTCACGACCACGCGCTCGTGCGTGCCGTGGCCGATCACGTCTTTTTCGTCTTTGGCTTCCAGCTGGAAATGGACCGTGCGACCGTCCACGCGCGTGACCACCGCGGAGGCGGAAACCTTCATGCCCACAGGCGTGGCGGCCACGTGATGCACGTCGAGATGCGTGCCGAGGCTCTGGTATCCCTGCGGCAGCAGATGCTCGATCGCGGCGAGCGCCGCGGCTTCGAACAGGTTGATCATCACCGGCGTGGCGAGCACGCGCACGCGACCGCTGCCCACGCGCGGCGCGGTGTGCTCTTCGGCGACCTCGAGCGAAGCATGGCCGCGCAGTCCCGGCCGCAGGCTTTCCATCGCCGCATGCTAGCGCCTGTCGATCACGGCCTCCAGGTATTCCGCGGGCAGCACGAGCGTCTCATCACCCGAGCGGTTGAAGCGCCCGAGCAGCGCGACGAGCTCATCGGTGAAGCGCCGGCCCGCCTGCTCGCCGAGCGATGCGAGCATCTGGCGCAGCGGGCCGAAGCTCGCGCTGAAGAACTCGAGCCACTGCGCGGCCGAGCGGTAGCGCATCGTGTACAGCCGCCTTTCGGGGCGCAGCGTGCCCGCGTCGCCCAGCAGCTCGCGCAGCCCCTCCTCGGTGCCCCACGCGAGCGGCGAGGGCACGCCCGGCGGCGGCGGCGCGTGGCGCGCGGCGAGCTGAAACCACTGGCCGACGAAGCCGCCGGGGGTCCAGCTCGCGAGCGCGATGCGCCCGCCCGGGCGGCAGACACGCACCAGCTCGCGCGCGGCGCGGCGCTGGTCCGGGGCGAACATGACGCCGAAGCTGGAGAGCACGGCGTCGAACGCGCCCTCGGCGAACGGCAAGGCCTCCGCGTCGGCCTCGCGGAACTCGATGTCCAGGCGCTCGGCGGCGGCGCGCTCGCGCGCGCGCTCGAGCAGCGCCGGCACGTAGTCCACGCCGGTCACCTCGCACTTGCGCCGCGCGGCGGCCAGCGCGGTGTTGCCGCTCCCGGTCGCCACGTCGAGCACCCGCGCACCGCCGCGCAGGTCGGCCGCCTCGCACAACAGCTCGGAGGTGATGAGAAGCGGCGTCGCCACCGCCGCATAGTCGCCGGCGGCCCAGGTGTCGCGCTGCCGGCCCTTGATGATGGAAAGGTCGCTCATGCGCGCGAGCATCGCGCGCCCGGCCGCCGGCGGCCAGTTCGAAAGTTGAACTACACTCGGGTCATGGGCACGCGCTACGGGCAGTTCTGCCCGGTCGCGATGGCGGCGCAAGTGCTGTGCGAGCGCTGGGCGCCGCTCGTGCTGCGCGAGCTCATGTACGGCAGCTCGCGCTTCAACGACATCGCGCGCGGCGTGCCCCTCATGTCGCGCGGCTTGCTCGCCGCGCGCCTGCGCGAGCTCGAAGCCGCCGGCGTGGTGGCGCACGGCGCGAACGGCTACCAGCTCACAGCCGCCGGCGAGGCGCTGCGCCCGCTCATCGAGCAGATGGGCCTGTGGGCGCAGTACTGGCTGAAGGGCGGGCTCGCCGACCACGACCTGGACGACAAGCTCCTCATGTGGAGCCTGCGCCGCTCGCTGCGTCCGCCCCCGGGCCTCGACCGGCGCGTGGTGGTGCGCTTCGACTTCCACGGACTGCCGCGCGGGGCGCGCGTGGCGCGCCGCAGCTGGTGGCTGCTGGCGCAGCGCAGCGGCGACGTAGAGATCTGCGTGAAGGACCCGGGCTACGACACCGACGTAGTGATCGTGGCTGAGCTGCGCGCGTTCACGGAGGTGGTGCTCGGCCGCCGCACGCTCGCTGCGGCCCTGCACCAGGGCTGCGTGAAGCTCCTCGGTACGCCGGCCATGGTGCGCGCCGTGCGCGCCGCGCTGCCGCTGCACGGCGAAGCGATGCAGTCGATGGGCCTCGTGCGATGAATCCGCGCGTGCTCATCCTCGGCTGCGGCTTCGGCGGCCTGTGGGCGGCGCAGGGACTGCGCAAGGCGCCGGCCGACGTGACGGTGATCGACCGCACCAACCATCACCTGTTCTCGCCGCTCCTCTACCAGGTCGCGACCGCGGGCCTCTCGGCGCCGGCGATCGCGGCGCCGATCCGACACATCCTCGCCGGGCAGCGCAACACCACGGTGCTGATGGCCGAGGCGCACGAGATCGACAAGGCGGACAAGTCGGTGCGACTGGAGGATGGCAGCCGCGTGCCGTACGACTACCTGGTCGTCGCCACCGGCGCTGCGCACAGCTACTTCGGCCACGACGACTGGGCGCCGTTCGCGCCCGGCCTGAAGACGCTCGAGGACGCGCTCGAGATCCGGCGCCGCATGCTGCTCGCGTTCGAGCGCGCCGAGCGCGAGGCGGACGCCGCGAAGCGCTCGGCGTGGCTCACCTTCGTGGTGATCGGCGGCGGCCCGACCGGCGTGGAGCTCGCCGGCCAGTACGCCGAGATCGCGCGCCACACGCTGCGCGGCGAGTTCCGGCGCATCGACCCGCACAGCGCGCGCGTGGTGCTGGTCGAGGGCACGCAGAGAATCCTGAGCGCCTATCCGCCCGACCTGTCGAAGAAAGCGCAGCTGCAGCTCGAGCGGCTCGGCGTGACGACCTGGGTGGGGCGCATGGTGACCGGCGTCGACGCCGAAGGAGTTTCGCTGGGCTCGGAAAGAATTGCCGCCCGCACCGTGGTCTGGGCCGCGGGCGTCGCCGCCTCGCCGCTTGCGCGCTCGCTCGGCGTGCCGCTCGACCGCGCCGGGCGCGTCAAGGTCGAGCCGGACCTCTCGCTGCCCGGCAATCCGGAAATCTTCGTGATCGGCGACCTGGCGGCGCTCGAGGGCGTGCCGGGCATCGCGCCGGCGGCAAAGCAGATGGGGCGTCACGTGGCGCGCAACATCGTTTTTCTTTTGAGAAAAGAAAAAACCCGACCGTTCCGCTACCGCGACTACGGCCAGCTCGCCACCATCGGCCGCAACTCCGCGGTCGCGGTGCTCGGCAAGTTCAAGCTCTCGGGCTACCCGGCGTGGCTGATGTGGCTCCTCGCGCACATCTACTTCCTCATCAACTTCCGCAACCGCATCGCGGTGATGCTCGACTGGGCGTGGTCGTACTGGACGTACGACCGCTACGCTCGCATCGTCCTTAAGCGCGACTAAGCGCTAATACCTACCCCTAATTCGGGGCCAGGGCCACAACTCGTCGCGGCGTACGCGTAAACGAGTCGTGGCCCTGACCCCGAATTAGGTTTGCTACTTAACTTCGATTACGCCTTTCATGCTCGGGTGCAACCCGCAGATGTAGTTGTACTCGCCCGGCTTGTCGATGGTGAGCGAAGCTTTCTGGCCGCGCAGGAACACTTCGGTGCGCGGACCGCCCGAGACCGCGATCTGGTGCGGAGTATCGTCGGTGTTGAGGAAGGTGAGCGCCTTGCCGGCCATGGCGGCGATCTTCGCCGGCATGAACGCGAACGAGGCGATCTGCACGTCGCCGCCGGCCTTCGGGCCCTTGACCAGCGTCTGGCCGGTTTTCGGAAAGGTGTTGTTCAGCTTGGCGAGCGAGATGACGAAGTCCTGCTTCGCGTGCGGCAGGTGGCAGGTGAAGCACGCCTTGTTGTTCGCGTTGGCCTTCTCGTTCGGCCGGCCGTCGGCCGTGAACACCGCGTACTCCCACTCGCCGTTGCGCGGCCAGTCGCCCGGGTAGTCGGCGCCCCAATCCTTCTGCTTCTCCATCACGGTGTGGGCGATGATGTCTTTCTTGATGAAGCGGCCGTTCGCATCCTTGATCGGCACGCCCTGCGCGTCCTGCTCGACGCTCCACTGCACCAGCGTGAGCACGGTGCCGTGCGGGATGGGCCGCCCCTTGCGCACCGCCTCCACCGCGGCGGCCGGCGCGTAGAGCTCGCGGTACTGCTTGGTGTCCGGACGGTCGAGCGTCTGGTAGAGCACGCCCCTCAGGTAGTCGGACGGGAACTTGATCTTGTCCGGTCCGGCAACCGCCGCCGCGCAGAAAGAAACGCCGAATGCGACAAACGCGATGGTCTTCATTTCCCCTCCTCCCAGAGCCAGGCCGCGCCGCGAACGCCGCTCGAGTCCCCGTGGAGCGGCGGCGCGAGCCGGGTTGCCACGTGGTCGGAAAACACGTGCCGCGTCCAAAGCCGCGGCACTTCGGTGTACAGGCGCGACACGTTGGACATTCCACCGCCCAGCACGATCACCTCGGGATCGAGCACGTTGATCACCGAGGCGAGCGCGCGGGCCAGCCGCTCCGCGTAGCGCGCCATTGTTTCTTCATCCAAAACCGCCTCCTCCGTGGGCAAGCGCCGCCCCGTCCTTTGCATATAGTCGCGCGCGAGCGCAGGACCTGACAGGTAGGTCTCTATGCACCCTTTACGGCCGCAGTAGCAGTCCGGAGGCGGCAAATCGCCGGCGGCGGGCGCCGGCAGCGGGTTGTGGCCCCACTCGCCCGCGATCGAATTCGCGCCGGTGACGACCTTCCCGTCCACCACGATCCCGCCGCCCACGCCGGTGCCGAGGATCACGCCGAACACCACGCGCGCGCCCTTGCCCGCGCCGTCGGTCGCCTCCGACAGCGCGAAGCAGTTCGCGTCGTTCTCCAGCCTGACCGGCCGGCCGAGCGCGTCCTCGAGGTCCTGCTTGAGCGGCTTGCCGATCAGCCAGGTGGAGTTTGCGTTCTTCACCAGCCCGGTGACGCGCGACAACGCGCCGGGAATTCCGATACCGACGGTGCCCTCGCCCGCTTCACGAACGAGGGTTGAAACAGATTGGATAGTCGCAGCGTAATCGCCGCGCGGCGAAGGGATGCGCTTGCGGAACACTTCACGTCCGCGCTCGTCGAGCGCGAGCGCTTCGATCTTCGTCCCGCCGAGGTCGATGCCGATGCGGATGGTCTAGCCGACGGCCTCGAATTTGAGCCGCTTGATGCGATCCATGTTCACCCCCTCGATGCGGATGAGCTGGGTCGGCCCGCGGCGCAGCGGCGAGTGCAGGTCGCCCTCGTTGTAGACGTAGGCGGTGCCCGGCGTGAGCTTGTAGGTCCGCACCGGCCGCGCCTTGCCGGGCTTGCCCTCGGCTGCCGGCGCGACCAGCGCGTAGTCGGTCATCTCGGTCTCGCCCTTTGCCTGGCCGTAGATCGCCCAGGAGGGGCCGTGGTCGTGCGGCGGCGAGCTCTTCGCGCCCTTGTAGCTGTGCGCGAGGATCGTGAAGCCCAGCGCGGGGTCCTCGTACAGGACGTGGCGCTCGGAGGTCTCGTCCGTCAGGACCTTGGCGACGAACTTCGGGTCTTTCAGAAGCTCCTCGAGGCGCATGCAGATCTTGCGCCGGCCCGAGGGACCGGGCTCGGAGGTGAGGACGGTGCGGCACTCGGCGACGAACTGTTCGAGGGTGTTCTTCATGGGTGCGATTATGTCACCGGCGGTTGAGGGTCCAGTCGAACTCGGCATACTGGAGCTTAACCCTGCCCAGGCGCTGATCGACCATGTCCACCACCGCCTCGTCCTCGATGCGCGCCACCACGAACTCGACGATCCCGCTCTCGCCGCCGAAGTCCTGCGCGAACCACTTGAACAGGCGCGGCACGACGATGAGCGCCCCCTGCTTCTCCACGCGCACGGTCTGGCGGATATGGCTCGCGGTGGCGTCTTCCAGCTGCCGGTCGAGCCAGCCGTAAAGGTAGACGCGCAGCGCCGGCGAGGAGCGGCACGCCGAGTGCAGCGCGAAATGGATGCGCTCATCGAACACGATCGGCATCGATGCGAGGCGCGGGTCGCCGCGCTGCATCGGCGCTCGCAAGCGCCCCGGCTTGGCGACGTTGCCGCGCAGCAGGCCGTGCTCGATGTCGTCGAGCGAATAGTCGTGCGGCCCGATGCGCAGCCGCGGGCGCTCGAAATACGCCTGCACCTCGCGCGCGTGCTTCGCGCCCTGCAGCTCCGCCGCGTCGCGCAGCGCGCCGGCGTTGAACACGTTGATCCAGAACGCCATCTGCGCCGGCACGCGCTCGCCGCGCAGGCCGTAGTCCGTCAGCCCCGCCAGGCATTCGGCAAGCTGCGCCCGCTCGGGCGATGCGGCAAGCGCAGCGTAGTCGCACGCCGTGCCGCCGGCATCGAAATGCGCAGTCCTGACCGCCTCCAGCGCCGCTGCGAGCTCGTCCATGCGCTCATTACAATACGCGCCGGGGGGAGCGAACCTGCAGAAATTTGCCGCATTCGATTACGTCATCGTCGGCGCCGGCAGCGCCGGCTGCCTGCTCGCCAACCGGCTGTCCCGCGACCCCAAGAACCGGGTCCTGCTGCTCGAGGCCGGCGGCAAGGACGACTGGTTCTGGATCGACATCCCGGTCGGCTACCTCTACACCATCGCCAACCCGCGCACCGACTGGTGCTACAAGACCGAGCCCGACGAGCACCTCGCCGGGCGCTCGATCCACTACGCGCGCGGGCGCGTGCTGGGCGGCTGCTCCTCCATCAACGCCATGATCTACATGCGCGGCCAGAAGGAGGACTGGGACCACTGGGCCGCGCTCGGCAACCGCGGCTGGGGCTGGGACGACGTGCTGCCCATCTTCCAGTCGCTCGAGGATTACGAGCACGGCGCGGTGGACACCTACGGCGCCGGCGGCGAGCTGCGCATCGAGGACCCGCGCGTGCGCTGGGACATCATCGACGCGTGGCGCGACGCGGCCGCCGAGTGCGGCATCCCGCCGGTCAAAGTGTTCAACCGCGGCGACAACTTCGGCTGCGCCTACTTCCAGGTGAACCAGAAGCGCGGCCGGCGCTGGAGCGCGACCAACGCCTTTCTGCGGCCGGCGCTGCACCGCCCCAATCTGACCGTGATGACACACGCGTCAGTTTTAAAGCTCAACTTTGAGCAGAAGCGCTGCAAGGGCCTTGATTTCGTTCACCGCAACGAGCGCATCAGCGTGGAGGCGAAGCGCGAGACGATCCTCGCCGCGGGCGCGATCGGCTCGCCGCAGCTCCTGCAGCTCTCGGGCATCGGTCCAGCCCCATTGCTCGAGAAGCACGGCATCCCGGTCCTGCATGATTTGAAGGGAGTCGGCGAAAACCTGCACGACCACCTGCAGATCCGCCTGCAGTACAAGGTCAAGAACGTGAAGACCCTGAACGGCATCGCCAACAGCCTGTGGGGCAAGGCGGCGATGGCGCTCGAGTACTTCGCGTGGCGCACGGGCCCATTAACCATGCCGCCCTCGCAGATGGGCGCGTTCGCGAAGAGCGACCCGGCGCAGCCCACGCCGAACATCGAGTGGCACGTGCAGCCGCTCTCGCTCGACAAGTTCGGCGACCCGCTGCACAGCTTCCCGGCCATCACGCCGAGCGTGTGCAACCTGCGTCCGGCTTCGCGCGGATGGGTGCGCATCAAATCGGCCGACCCTGCCGTTTTCCCGGAAATAAAGCTCAACTACCTGAAGGAAGAAGAAGATCGAAAGGTGGCCGTCGACGCGATCCGGTTCACGCGTCGCATCATGTCTGCCAAGGCGTTAGCGCGCTACGAGCCGGAGGAATACCGCCCGGGAGCATCCATTGCGAAAGACAATGAATTGGCGCGCGCGGCGGGCGAGCTGGGAACGACCATTTTCCACCCGGTGGGGACCTGCAAGATGGGCAACGACCCCATGGCGGTGGTGGACGACGAGCTGCGCGTGCGCGGCGTGGAGCGGCTGCGCGTGGTCGACGCGTCGGTCTTCCCGCGCATCACTTCCGGGAACACCAACGCGCCCACCTATGTCATAGCGGAGAAGGGCGCACGGGCGATCTTGAAAGCCCTAGAATCCGCCCCCATCTAGGCAGTCCAAGGAGAAGACAAAGTCCATGAAACGGGTTCTGCTGCTGGTCGCCACCAACGTCGCGGTCATGCTGGTGCTGTCGGTCGTGGTGAGCGTGCTCGGCCTCGATCGCTGGCTCTCCGCTGAGGGCATCGATTACACCTCGCTGCTCGTCATGTCCGCCGTGTTCGGCTTCGGCGGCGCGTTCATCTCGCTGCTCATGTCGAAGACCATCGCCAAGTGGACCGCCGGCGTGCACCTCATCGACGGCTCGGAAGGCAGCACCGAATACTGGGTCGTGAGCACCGTCAAGCAGTTCGCCGAGAAGGCGGGCGTCGGCATGCCCGAGGTCGGCATCTTCGAGGGCGCGCCCAACGCCTTCGCCACCGGCGCGTTCAAGGACTCTGCGCTGGTCGCGGTCTCCACCGGCCTCCTGCAAAGCATGAGCAAGGAAGAGGTCGAGGCGGTGATCGGCCACGAGATGGCGCACGTCGCCAACGGCGACATGGTCACGCTCACGCTGATCCAGGGCGTGCTCAACACCTTCGTGTTCTTCCTGTCGCGCGTGGTCGGCATGATCATCGACAAGGCGGTGTTCCGCACCGAGCGCGGCACCGGGCCCGGCTACTGGATCACGGTAATGCTGCTGCAGTTCCTGTTCGGCATCCTCGCCGCGATGATCGTGGCCTGGTTCTCGCGCTGGCGCGAGTTCCGCGCCGACCGCGGCTCGGCGGATCTGAGCGGCAGCCCGCGCTCGATGATCGCCGCGCTCGCGCGCCTCGGCTCGCTGCAGACCCAGGAGCTGCCGCCGCAGCTCAAGTCGTTCGGCATCGCGGGCGGCATCGGCTCGCTGCTCGCCAGCCACCCGCCCATCGAGGCGCGCATCGCCGCGCTGCAGGCGTAAACGGGGCCCCCGCCTTCGCGGGGGCGACAACCTCTAGTTCTAGTGCAGGATCGGCGCGAGGGCGGCGCCGATCTTCTGCATCTGCGCCTCGCTGACGAGCCCGCCGAGAATCTTCTGGAAGCGCGGCTCCTGCACGCCCGAGACGATGTACTGCCAGCGGTAAGCGTACAGCACGCCGTCGCGGATCTTCTGCTGCTGCGCGGCCGAGTACGGCCCGCGGCACACGTTCATGAAGTAGTCGACGTCCTCCTTGGCCTGCGCCTGCAGCATGCCGTCCACCGCGCCCACCAGGGCGATCAGGTCGTCCACCGCCGCGTCGCGCTGCGCCGCCGTGAGCTTGGCGTCCTCGCGCTTCCACTCCAGCTCGTCGAGGATCGCGTGCTGCGATTCTTCCTTCCAGTGGAACAGGAACACGTCCTTGAACAGCGCCGAGAGCTCGCCGTCCGGGTCGATGCTCTCGCGGTAGTGCGCGAGCACGAAGAGCTCGATGTGGCAGGTGAGCGCAAGCACCGCCCAGGTGCTCTTCGAGAGCACGAGCTGCGCGACCGCGTTCGGGTCGGGCGCGAAGCGGTAGCCGGCCGGCATGCCGTCCGAAATGAGCGCTTCGATGCGGCGGAACATCATCTGGTGCTTGATCTCCTCGTCGGTGAAGCGCACCAGCGACTCGAGCGCGACCTGGTCGCCGAACCAGTGCTCCTTCGAGACGTCGAGCACCTTCGCGGCGATGAAGCGCTCCACCAGGCCGAACATGTTGGCGTAGGTGCGGCCCTGGATCTGGCCGAGCAGGCGGCGGTCCTCCGCGTTGAGGAATCCGAGGCGGTCGAGCTTGGAGATGCCGTCGGGCAGGAACTTGCGCGTGAAGTCGAAGCTGCGTCCGCGGATCACGTCGCGCTCGATGTCGAAGCGCACGCGCTTGGAGCCCTCGATGGCGCGGGCATACAGGTTGGTCGTCATATGGCTTCCTTGGTCTGTAGAAGTGGTCGGGTGTAAAGGAACAACAGGGAAAGAATCAGCAGGTTCGCCACGCCGGCGATCGAGGCGTTGGCAAACGAGGTGAAGTAGTCGCCGCACAGGTCGTAGAACAGCCCGCCCTGCCACGCGCCGATCGCCATGCCGATCCAGCCGAAGAACATCACCACGCCGAGCGCGAGGCCGGTCTTGCCGGCGGGCGCGTATTCGCGCGCGCAGGAGAGGAACGAAGTCATCGCGCCGCTGAACACCAGGCCGAACAGCGCGGCGAGGACGTAGAGCTGCGCGCCGCTCGCGGCATAGGGAAAGAGGAACGCGAGCGAGGTCTGCCCGGCGGAAGCCGCCATGTAGGTCGGCAGGCTGCCGGCGCGGTCGGCGATGCGGCCGAAAGCGATGCGCCCCGCCATGCCGGCGAGCATCATCACCGCAAGCAGGCCGGCGGCGTCGCGGCCGCCGAGGCCGCGGTCCGAGCCGAGCGTGACCGCGTGCACGAGCGGCGTGCCCATGCACACGCAGCACAGCGCCGCGGCGAGCGACAGGAGCGCCAGTAACTTGATGCTGGAGGTTGCGCCTCCGGCGCGAGCATGCCCGGGTGCCCTCGGTGCGTCTCGCAGCAAGAGCGCGAGAGGAACCATGACCGTGATGAACAGCAGGCCGAGGTGCAGGTAGGCCTGCCGCCAGCCCTCGGTGACGATCAGGGTGCGCGCGAAATACGGCACCAGGCCCTGCCCCGCCGCGCCGCCGGCCGAGACGATGCCGATCGCGAGCGCCGGGTTGCGCGCCAGCCAGTGGCTCGACAGGCTGTTGAGCGGCGCGAGGATCGCGCCGATGCCCACCAGCCCCATGAGCGCGTGCAGCACGTAGAGCTCGGTGGTGCTCTGCATGCCGGAGAGGAAGATGAACGCGAGGCCGGGAACCAGCGCGCCGAAGAGCGCCACGCGCCGCACCGGCATGCGGTCGGCGAAGTAGCCCATCGCGATGCCGCCCAGGCCGGTCGCCACGGTGGCGACCGAGTAGGCGGCCGAGACGTCGGCGCGCGGCCAGCCGAACTCGGCGGCGAGCGGCTCGAGGAACACCGCCACCGTGCCGACCGCGCCGAAGGCCATCGCGACCATCGCGGTGCATACCGCCACCATCAGCTGGGGCGTCATGCGGCCTGCCTTTGGGCGCCGATGAGCCCGAGGTGCTCGGCGATCAGATCGTTGACCGCATCGCGGTGCGTGACCGGCAGCATGTGGCCGGCGCCGTTCAGCACTTCGAAGCGCCAGGCCGGATGCGCGTGGTGCAGGCGCTTGCAGACCGAGCGCGACGGGAGCTGCGTGCGTCCGCCTTGCACCAGCAGCGTGGGGAGCGGAAGGCCGCGCAGGTCTTCGAGCCCGCTCGGCTCGCCGAGCAGCGCCTGGAAGTCGAGCACGATGTTGCCCAGCTGCGCGGAGAACGCCGCGCGCTTCTCCGCCGGCATCGCCGCCCAGGCGCCGGGACCGCTCCAGTAGTCGACGAAGCGGCCGAAGCCCTCCAGGTGCGCGCCGCTTGCGAAATCGGCCCGCGCCTGCGCGGCCACGCCGCAGATCTCGCGCAACGCCGCAGTGTCCATGGCGTCGCCACAGCGCAGCAGGTGGAAGGCCGAAGGCTCGATCAGGGTGAGGCTGCGGAACAGGCCCGGCCGGGTGCGCGCCAGGTGCAGGGCGAGGCCGCCGCCGTAGGAATGCCCGACCAGGTGCGCCGGCTCGCCGATCCCGCGCAGCGTGCCGGCAAGCGCCGCGGCCGCCTGCTCGAGCGTGGCGTGCGCCGCCAGGTCGGGCGCAATCGCGCGGTACGCCGGCCCCAGCTTCGCCGCGAGCGCGCGCCACTGCGCGCCGGAGGAACCGCTGCAGTGGAGCATCAGGACGGGCACGCTTTTCACGGCCCTATCCTGCTCGGCGCGCCGCGCCCACGCCTGAGGCGGCGGTCCCGGGACAGCGGCGAAAACCGCCTAGGACTGGCGGGACTGGCGTCCCAGGCCGTGCTCGCGCGCGAGCACGATGGCCTGCGAGCGGTTCTCGACCTGGATCTTGTCGAAGATGTGCGTGATGTTGTTGCGCACCGTCTTTTCCGACAGCGCGAGGCGCGCGGCGATCTGCGCGTTGTCCAGCCCCTGCGCCATCAGGTCGAGCACCTCGCGCTCGCGCCCGGTGAGCTGCGGGAATCCGGCCGGTGCGCCGCTGCGCGAGGGCGGATAGAAATCGATGATCGCGTCGAGCAGCTTCTGCCACGCCGGGTCGCCGGGCGGCATGATGTGATTGCGCGACTCGAGGCTCACGAACGTGGCGCCGGGCACCAGCGCCGCGATGCGGCGCCCCTCCTCGAACTCGATGCGCAGGTCGCCGGTGCCGTGCACCACCAGCGTCGGGCAGCGCACCCGGCGCGCCTCGTCCTGCACGTCGAGCTCGCCGTTGGTGAGGAAGATCCTCGCCGCGGTCTCGGCCGACGAGGTGAGCGGCATCATGTCGTTGAAGGCGCGGATCACCTCCGGGCTCGCGTCGGGCATGAACTGCGTGGCGAACACCTGGCGGAACGACGGCTCGTCGCTGCCCCAGCCCAGCTCGATCAGGCGCACCTGGGTCTCGCGCTGCGCGATCTGCGTGGGCGTGCCGCGCTTCCTCCAGCCGCGCGCGAAGCCGCCGTACAGGATCAAGTGGCTGACCCGCTCCGGATGGCGCGCCGCATACGCGAGCGCGAAGGCCGCGCCCTGCGAGGCGCCGAAGATCGCGAAGCGCGCGAGGCCCGCCGCGTCCACCACCGCCTCCATGTCGCGCACGTGCGACTCGGGCGAAATGTCCGCCACCTCGCGGTCCGACAGGCCGGAGCCGCGCTGGTCGAAGCGCAGCAGCGCATAGCGCTTCGACAGGTCGCCCACCCAGCCCTGGAACGCCGGGTTGGTCCAGTCGTGCTCGAGGTGCGAGAACCAGTGCGGCGCCCGCACCAGCGGCGGACCGTCGCCGGTGCTGGCGTACGCGATCCGCGTGCCGTCGAAGCTGGTGCAGAACCGGACCTGCTGGCGCATGGCGGTGTAACGATACACCGGCCTCCGCGCCAGGTTGTTCACTTCCGCGGCATCGCATTGGAAGTGAAGAAGTAGTAGTCGGCGGTATAGGGAACGCGCGCCTTCGCGCCCGCCTCGGCGCAGCCGCCGGCCGGCGCAACGCCGCCGGTGGTCGACACGCGTTGAATGCTGGTGACCTTGCCGAATGCGCCCTCGCCCGCGACCGACTTGGCCGAAAGCAGCAGCCACGGAATGGCGCCGGCCTGCGGCGCGTCGGCGCGCGCCTTCACCGCGCCGAGCACCTTGCTGCCGTCCGCCGCTTCCCAGACCGGGCCGGCGTAGTGCGTGCCGATCTTGCGGCCGTAGCGGTCGAAGAGATCCGCCTCGGGTGCGACGAACACCCACTTGGCGTCCCGGCACTCGTAGATCTGCACGCCCTTCGCCGGCACGACCTGCGCGAGCGACTGGTCTTCAGGTTGAAGGTTGCTCGGGACTTGAACGGCGCATCCCGCGAGGATCGGCAACAGCAAAAGGCTGCGTTTCATCTGTTCTCCCTATGAAAAAAGCGGTGCGCACGCCGAGGCGATGTGCCCGACGTGGCGATGGTCGGTGCCGCAGCAGCCGCCCAGCACGTTCAGCCGGGGCAACAGGCGGCGCTTGAACTCGGCGTACTGGGCGCCGAGCTCGTGCGGGTTGCCGGCGTCGAGCTCGGTGGAGTCGTTGAGCTCGGCGTGGCTCTTGCGCGAGGCGTTGGCGCGCAGGCCGCGGATGCGCAGCGCCCACGACGGCCGGCCCTTCAGCCCCGGCACGAAGTGCTCCGGGTGCGCGCAGTTCAGCATGTAGTAGCTGGGATAACCGTGCGTCGCGGCGTCGACCTGCTCGATCGCCTCGCCGAGCGGCTGGCCGGTGGGCAGGCGTCCGTCGGTCTCGACCGTGAACGAGACCGCCACCGGCATGGCGCAGTCGCGCGCCGCGTGCACGATGCCGAGCGCTTCCTCGACGTAGTTCATGGTGATCGCGCCGACCATGTCGGCGGCGCTGCCGGCGAAGGTCTCGACCTGCGCGCGGTGGTAGGCACGCGCCTGCTCGGCCGTCATCACGTGCGCGGGCTGATAGCCGTCGCCGCGCGGGCCGACGCAGCCGCTGATCACCGCCACGGTGCCCGCTTCCTTCAGCTCCGCGCGCAGATCTTCGAGAAGCGCGATGGCGCGCTTGTTCATGCGCTCGAGGTCGCGCGGCGAATGGCCGAGCCTGGCGCCCCAGTCCGCGCTCGCGCGCCAGGTGGCGCTCTCGAGCACCAGCCCGGCGCCATGCCGCGCGGCGATCACCGCGTAGGCGCGGAAGTACTTGCGCAGCGCCGCCTCGCCTTGCGGCGTATCGAGCAGCTCGAAAGCCGCGAAGTCGCGCAGCTCCACGCCCTCGTGGAAGATGAGCGTGGTCTCGATGCCGCCGTCGGTGACGAACAGCCCGCCGTCAAGCTGCGGCAAGGCGCTGCGATAGTGCGAATCCATGCGTGTATCCCTTTGCTGGCGCGCGGGCGGCGGCAGCCGCCTGCGTGAGATGGAGGACGTCGCGCTGCGCGTGGCTGCCGCCGACGCGATGCGCCACCGGCGGAAGCGCGCGCAACAGCGCTTCGGCCGTCGAGTAGTCGCCGCGGCCGAACGCGGCGAGCGCGCGGCTCGCCGGATAGCCCACCAGCCGCGTCATGTCGTGGTTCGCGCCCGACAGGCGCATCAGGCGGCGCTGCTGCGCGCGCAGCAGCACGCGCGCGAGATCCCAGCGCTCCGCGCCGACGAACGCCATCATGGCGTGCAGGTCGTTGAAGGCGCAGAACGCGTCCTCCGCTCGCTCGGCCCAGCGCTCGGCGAGCACGGCGAAGCGCTCGCCGACGTCGACGCGCGCAAGGTGCAGGCGCCAGAGCAGCGCGGAAGCGTCGATCATTCCGGCCACCGATTCGTCCTGGAGCCGCAGGTCGTAGATGGTCAGCGCGCCGTGCGGGCGGCGCAGCGCCAGCATGAACAGCGCGAGGTGCCACCACATGTGGTGCGATTCCCACTGCGCCGATCGCGCGGCGGCCCAGCGCACGCCGTTGGCGGGCTGGCCGCGCATCTCGAACACGTGCAGCATTGCATGCTGTGCGCGCATGTCGCGCGGCTCGAGCTCGAGCGCACGGCGCGCGTTGTCCTCTGCAGCCGCGTAGTCGCCGCATTCGTGCAGCGCGAAGGCATGCATGGAAAGCACGGCGTGGTAGCCCGGCATGGAAGGCGAGGAACGCGCGAGCACGCGGCCGGAGCGCTCGCGCTGCGCGAGCGCGTCGCCCTGGTAGTAGTCCATGAGCTGCGCGGCCCACAGCGCGACGAAATCTTCCGGATGCGCGTCGAGGATCGCGTCGTAGATGCGCACCGCGGCGGCGAGATTGCCGTCCAGCGCCGCTGCCAGCGCAGCCAGGTGCGGGCTACCGTCTTCCAGGGTGAGCAGCCGTGCATAGGCCCAGCCCGCGTTTTCGAAGTCGCGCACATCGCGGCTGCTGGCAAGGATGGTGGCCTCGAGCAGCCGCGCGGCGGCGGACTGCGGCTCGGCCGCGACCGCGTCGGCCGCGAGCCGGCGCGCGTCGCCGCGCTGCAGGCGCAGGCTGTCCAGGGCGCGCTCGTAGAGCGTCATGCCGTGGCCGTTTGCGGAGCGAAAAGGCGCGCCCAGAGGCCCGTCGGGCGCCGGCGGCGCGGCGGGATGACCGTGAGCCGGGCGTGCGCGCTGATGGCCTGCGCGATCGCGAGGCCGCCGCGGTCGAGCCGGAAGCTTGCGCCCGGCCCGAGGTAGCGGTCGAGCGCATCGCCTTCCTGCGTGAGCCACAGCGCGCCCTCGTGCACCTGGAGCACCAGGCCTTGCGCGTCGCGGATGCGCAGCACGCTGCCGCGCGCCATGCCGAGCGCGCCCTGCACCATGGGCTCGCTCATCTCAGTAGGCCCCGAAGCGCAGCGCGATGCGCGAGCGCTCGCGCGCGCGGTTCGCTTCGTGGTCGAGGCCGATGTCGCGCAGGGTGCGCTCGTCGAGCTCGTCGACGAGGCGCTGGCGCACGCGCGCCTCGCGGATGGCGGACAGCGTTTCGAGGACCGATGTGAAGATGCGCTTCATGGGCTGCTCCCTTGGCTTGGGTTGCGATGGGAGGCAGCGTAGGCCGCGCGCGTATCGCGCCAATGTCTTTCAGGAAACAGTTTGTTTCCGGCTTGTATACTCCGCGCCATGCAGGCCACGCGCATACTCGTCGTCGACGACGATCCGTCGGTGCGCGCCATGCTCGTGGAATACCTCACGCAGCACGGCTACGAGGTGCACGCGGCGGCAAGCGGCGCGGCGATGCGCGCCGAGCTCGCGCGCGCGACGCCGGCGGTGGTGCTGCTCGACATCGGCCTGCCCGGCGAGGACGGCCTCACGCTCGCGCGCTACCTGCGCGAGCGCCACGACGTGGGCATCATCATGGTCACCGGCGCAGGCGACGTGGTCGACCGCGTGGCCGGGCTCGAGGTGGGCGCCGACGACTACATCGCCAAGCCGTTCGACCCGCGCGAGCTGCGCGCGCGGCTGAAGAGCGTGCTGAGGCGCCTGGAGTCCAAATCCCCGGAAAAAAACACGTCCGAGAAAGTCTCGATCGGCCGCTGCTTGCTGGACCTCAAGTCGCGCGCGCTGTGCGACGCCAAGGGGCGCGAGGTGCCGATCACGGCGATGGAGTTCGAGCTGCTGAGGACCCTCGTCGAGCACCCGAACCAGGTGCTGACGCGCGACCAGCTCCTCACCCTGACGCGCAACCGCGAGTGGGAGCCGTTCGACCGCTCGATCGACATCCGCATCACCCGCCTGCGCCGCAAGGTCGAGGAAGACCCGGCGCGCCCGCGCGCCATTAAGACGGTGCGCGGGGCCGGGTACATGTTCGTTCCCGCGAAGTAACAAGCCTTCTTTCGTTTCATTGGTTTCAGCCGTGTAACAGCGGCTGCCGGGCGGCGCGTGACGAATTACACTGCGCGCCCATGGACGACACCCTGCGCCGCGCCGCGCTCGCCGTATCGGCCGCCGAAGGCGGCGCGGTGTTCGACCGCCTGGCGGCCGAGCTGGCCGACATCCTCGGCGTCGCGGTCGCCTTCCTCGCGGTCTACGCCGACCCGGCGCGCACCCACATGCGCATGCTCGCGTTCCGGCTCGACGGCGCGCCGCGCAGCCCCTTCACCTACGCGCTCGAGGGCACGCCGTGCGCCACCGTGGTCGGGCACCAGTTCCGCTGCCTGGCCTCGGGGGCGCGCGACGAGTTCCCGCGCGACGACCTGTTCGCCCGGCTGGCGATCGAGAGCTATGCCGCGTTCCCGCTCAACGACGCGGCCGGCGCGCCGCTCGGCCTGATCGGCGCCATGGACCGCGCGCCGCTGAGGAACGTCGGCCACTGCGAGGCGGTGCTGAAGATCTTCGCGATGCGCGCCGCCGCCGAGCTCGACCACAGCGCCGGCGAGGCGCGCTACCGCGCGATCTTCAACGCCGCGGCCGACTCGATGGTGCTGCGCGACGCCGAGTTCCGCGTGGTCGACGTCAACCCGGCCTACGAGAAGATGAGCGGCCGGCCGCGCGCCGAGGCGCTGGGGCGCAGCGACCTGACCATGAGCCCGCCGGAGCTGAACGCGCACGTGCGCGCGCTGCACCAGCGCGCGCTGGCCGGCGAGCCGGTGATGTTCGAGGCGCTGGCGCGGCGCAAGGACGGCTCGCGCTTCGACATCGAGACGCGCGGCGTGCCGATCGAGCACGAGGGCCGGCCGCACGTGCTGTACATCGGCCGCGACATCACCGCGCGCAAGAGCGCCGAGAAGCTGCTGCGCGCGAGCGAGGAGCAGTACCGCGCGATCTTCAACGCCTCGACCGACGCGCTGGTGCTGCGCGACGCCGAGTTCCGCATCGTCGACGTGAACCCGGCCTACGAGGCGCTGAGCGGCTTCTCGCGCGACGAGGTGGTGGGCGCGACGCGCCTCACCCTGCGCCTGCCCGACCGCAACCTCGACCGCATGGAAGTGCACCGGCGCGCGCTGGCCGGCCAGATGGTGCGCGTCGAGTCCGAGGCGATGCGCAAGGACGGCACGCGCTTCGAGCTCGAGGTCTACGTGGTGCCGATGACCTACGGCGGGCGGCCGCACGCGCTCTACATCGGGCGCGACATCACCGCGCGCAAGAGCGCCGAGGCGCTGCTGCGCACGAGCGAGGAGCAGTACCGCGCGGTGTTCAACGCGGCGGCCGACGCGCTGGTGCTGCGCGACGGCGATTTCCGCATCGTGGACGTGAACCCGGCCTACGAGCACATGAGCGGCTACGCGCGCGGCGAGGTGGTGGGCCTCGACCGCGTGGTCGCCAACCCGCCCGAGATCGAGAGCGAGATGCGCGCCCTGCACGCGCGCGCCCTGGCGGGCGAGACCGTCACCTACGAGACGGTGCGCGTGAGCAAGGACGGGCGGCGCCGCGACGTCGAGCTGCGCGGCGTGCCGATCCAGTTCCGCGGCCGCCCACACGTGCTGTACATCGGGCGTGACATCAGCGAGCGCAAGCGCGCCGAGGAAGAGCTGCGCGCGAGCGAGGAGCAGTACCGCTCGATCTTCAACGCCGCCGCCGACGCGCTGGTGCTGCGCGACGACCAGGCGCGCGTGGTGGACGTGAACCCGGCGTTCCTCGAGATCAGCGGCTACACGCGCGAGGAGGTGCTGAGCGGCAGCCGCTGGATCTTCGCCGGCCCGGAGCAGGCGCCGCTCGCGCGCGAGATGCACCGCCGCGTGATCGAGGGCGAGTCGGTGCAGTTCGAGGTCGAGGGACGGCGCAAGGACGGCGCCAAGCTGGTGGTCGAGATGCGCGCCGTGCCGATCCTGTACCGCGGCAAGCCGCACGCGCTCGGCATGGCGCGCGACGTGACGCAGAGGAAGGCGCTCGAGTCGCGCCTGCGCCAGGCGCAGCGCATGGAGGCGCTCGGCCACCTGACCGGCGGCGTGGCGCACGACTTCAACAACCTGCTCGCCGCGATCATGGGTTACATCGTCCTCGCTTCTGAAAGAGAAGTGATTTCAAAAGACGAGAAACTGCCCGCTTATCTCGAGCAGGCGCTCGCGTCTTCGCGCCGCGCGCGCGACCTGATCCAGCAGATGATGGCCTTCAGCCGCGGCCAGCGCGGCTCGCCGCGCCCGCTCGCGCTCGCCGCCGCGGTGCCCGAGTCGCTCAAGCTGGTGCGCTCTTCGCTGCCGTCTTCGCTGGAAATAAAAGGTCTTTTCGAGGAAACCCCTGCGGTACTGCTCGACCCGGTGCAGCTCGACCAGATCCTGCTCAACCTCGCGATCAACGCGCGCGACGCGATGAACGGCATCGGCCGCATCGAGGTCGCGCTGCGCCGCACCGAGGTCACGCGCAAGGCGGTGTGCGCGAGCTGCCGCAAGCGCTTCCGCGGCGTGTACGTCGAGCTCGCGCTCGGCGACTCCGGGCCGGGCATCGCGCCGGAAGTGGTGGAGCGCATGTTCGAGCCGTTCTTCACCACCAAGGAAGTCGGGCGCGGCAGCGGCATGGGCCTCGCCACGGTGCACGGCATCGTGCACGACCACGAGGGCCACATCCTGGTCGACACCGAGCGCGGCGCGGGCGCGCGCTTCCGCCTGCTGCTGCCCGCGCACGCCGGCGCCGCGCCGGCGCCCGAGGCGGCGCGCGGCGGCGCGAGCCGCAAGGCGCCGCTCGCCGGCCGCGTGCTGGTGGTGGACGACGAGCAGGCGGTGGCCGAGTTCATGCGCGAGCAGCTCGAGACCTGGGGCCTGCGCGCCAGCGCGATCACCCGCCCGCTCGAGGTCCTGGCGCTGCTGCGCCGCGAGCGCTACGACCTGGTGATCCTCGACCACACCATGCCCGGCATCACCGGACTGAGCCTGGCGCGCGAGATCGCCGCCGCGCGCCCGGGCCTGCCGGTGCTGCTCTACACCGGCAACAGCGAGCGCCTCGACAAGGACGAGCTCGCCGCCGCCGGGGTGAAAGCACTGGTGCAAAAGCCGGTCGAACCCGATACGCTCTACGAGGTCCTCAGAAGCCACCTCAAGTAGAACCGGCTGGAGATCGTCTATTTCGTAGTCCTGAACGCGCTCGGGCACCTCGCCTTCGTGGGCGCGCGCATGACCACCACGCTGTTCGCGCTCCAGCTCGGCGCCTCGGAGTTCGTGGTCGGCCTGCTGATGTCGCTCTTCGCGCTGCTGCCGATGCTGCTCTCGGTGAGCGCCGGGCGCCTCATCGACCGCGCCGGGCCGACGCGGCCGCTGTGCGTCGCCTTCGTCGCCCTCAGCCTCGCCGCGCTGCTGCCGTTCGCGCTGCCGCGCCTCGAGACCCTGTACTTCTCCACCACGCTGCTCGGCGTGTCGTTCATGTACGTGCACATCGCCATGAACAGCGTGTTCGGCGCGCACGGCTCGCCCGAGCAGCGCGCGCTGAATTTCTCCTGGCTGGCGCTCGGCTTCTCGATCTCCAACTCGATCGGCCCGCTGGTGGCGGGCTACGCGATCGAGTGGTTCGGCCACGCCAGCGCCTTCGCCGTGCTGTCCGTGTTTCCCGCGACCGCACTCGTATTGTTGTTGTCAAGAAAACGACCCTTACCCCGCCCGGAGCACGTGCCGCTCGCAGCGCGCGCGCGCGTGCTGGATCTATTGCGCATCCCCGGCCTTCGCCAGACCTTCTGGGTGAGCCTGCTGCTCGCGAGCGGCTGGGACCTCTATACGTTCCTGATTCCCCTGTACGGCGCGCGCATCGGCATTTCGCCCGCCGCGATCGGCGTGATCCTGTCCACCTTCGCGGTGGCCACGCTCACGGTGCGCACCGCCATGCCTCTGCTGATCAAGAAGCTGCGCCAATGGGCGATCATCTTCGCCGCCATGAGCATCTCGGGCACCGCCTACCTGCTGTTCCCGCTCGCGCACAGCGTGGCGCCGCTGCTGCTCCTCTCCTTCGTGCTGGGACTCGGCCTGGGCAGCGCGCAGCCGGTGATCATGTCGCTTCTCTACGCGGCCTCGCCGCCCGGGCGGCAGGGCGAGGCGGTCGGCCTGCGCACCTCGCTCCTGAACGGCAGCCACACGCTGATCCCGCTCGCTTCCGGCGCGGGCTCCGCGGCGGTCGGCATGGCGCCGGTGTTCTGGGTGCTCGCCGCGTTCCTCCTCGGCGGGGCGTTCTTCGCGCGAAGGCAAGTAAAATCCTCGGCATGAAAAGGGTGACCCTCTCGCAGTTTCTGGTTGGCAGGCAGCAGCAGAAGAAGATCAATCCCGACCTGCGCCTCCTCATCGAGACCATCGCGCGCGCGTGCAAGGCGATCAGCACGCGTGTCAACAAGGGGGCGCTCGCCGACGGCCTCGGCTCGGCCGGCAAGAGCAACGTGCACGGCGAGGCGCAGAAGACGCTCGACGTGCTGTCGAACGAGATCCTGCTCGAGGCCAACGAGTGGGGCGGCAACCTCGCCGCGCTCGCCTCCGAGGAGATGGAGGAGCCGCGCCCGATCCCGACGCACTATCCGCGCGGCGAGTACCTGCTGCTGTTCGACCCGCTGGACGGCTCGTCGAACATCGACGTGAACATCTCGGTGGGCACGATCTTCTCGGTGCTGCGCTGCCCGAAGAACGACGACGGCAGCTATTGCGACGCGAACGAGAAGGCGTTCCTGCAGCCCGGCACCAGCCAGGTGGCGGCGGGCTTCGCGGTGTACGGGCCGACCACCGTGTTCGTGCTCACCGTGGGCGACGGCGTGCACGGCTTCACGCTCGACCGCGAGACCTACACCTTCGTGCAGACCCACCCCGAGATCCGCATCCCCGCCGACACGCAGGAGTTCGCCATCAACGCCTCGAACTCGCGGCGCTGGGAAGCGCCGGTGAAGCGCTACATCGACGAATGCCTCGCCGGCAAGGACGGCGTGCGCGGCAAGGACTTCAACATGCGCTGGGTGGCCTCCATGGTGGCCGACGTGTTCCGCGTGCTCTCGCGCGGCGGCATCTTCATGTACCCGCGCGACGCCAAGAACAAGGAAGGCCGCCTGCGCCTCATGTACGAGGCGAACCCGATGTCGTTCATCGTCGAGCAGGCGGGCGGCGCCGCCACCGACGGACGGATGCGCATCCTCGAGCTCCAGCCCCGCGGGCTGCACCAGCGCTGCCCGGTCATCCTCGGCTCGAAGAACGAGGTCGAGCGGGTCACCTCGTACCACCAGAAATAAGAAGGGGGCCCCTCGGGGCCCCCTTCTCCTCTCCTGCCTCCTCCGGAAACCTATTTCAGGTGCCGGCTGACCAGCTTGGTCATCTCGAACATCGACACCTGGCTCTTGCCGCCGAACACCGCCTTCAGCTTGTCGTCGGCATTGATCATGCGGCGGTTCTTCTTGTCCTGAAGACCGTTGCGCTTGATGTAGCCCCAGATCTTCTTGGTCACCTCGGTGCGCGGCATCGCGCTGGAGCCGACCACGGACGCGAGCGGGCCGCTCGGCGTCATCGCCTTCATGAAGGCGGCATTCGGCTTACGCTTCTTGCCCGCCTTCTTCGCTTTTTTCTTCGCCATCTCGGTTTCTCCTCTGAACTTACGGAATTGAACTGCGGTGAACTGTCCCGGTTTTCCCCCGCTGCACGGCGTAGCGGTGTCGTGAAGATGCCGAAGAAGCATTCGCGTGTCAACGCTTTTCAGAGGGAAATCGCGACCGATTCCCTCGGCAGTCGGGTTTCCGCCACTGGGCCCGTAGAATCTCAAAACATGAAGATCGCCGACCTGCGCCAGGAGTACATGCGCGCCGGGCTGACCGAAGCGCAAGCTGACGCCGATCCGATACGCCAGTTCGAACGGTGGTTTGGAGACGCGCTGCGCGCGCAGCTCCCGCTGCCGAACGCGATGACCCTCGCCACCGTCACGCCGCAGGGCGCGCCTTCGGCGCGCATCGTGCTCCTGAAAGGCGTCGAGAACGGCGCTTTTCTCTTTTACACCAACTACCTTAGCCGCAAGGGACGCGAGCTGGAGGCGAGCGCGCGCGCCTGCCTGCTGTTCCTCTGGTCGGACCTCGAGCGCCAGGTGCGCATCGACGGCACGGTGACGAAAGTCAGCGCGGCCGAGTCCGACACTTACTACCGCTCCCGCCCGCTCGGGGCGCGGCTCTCGGCGTGGGCGTCGCGCCAGAGCGACCCGGTTGCCGACCGCAAGGTGCTGGAGAGCGCCATGGAGGAGGCGCGCCGCCGCCACGGCGAGCACCCGCCCCGCCCGCCGCACTGGGGCGGCTACCGCGTCGAGCCCGACGCGATCGAGTTCTGGCAGGGCCGCAGCGACCGCCTGCACGATCGCCTGCGCTACCGCCGCAGCGGCGTGTCCTGGAAGATTGAGCGCCTCTCTCCCTGAGCCGGTCGCGCGCCTGCTGCGCGGCCTGGTTTCACAAACCGATACGCCCACGGCGCTCACCGGCGGCGTGTCCTCCGAGATCTGGAAAATCGGCAATGTGTGCGTGAAGCGCGCGCTGCCGCGCCTGCGCGTGGCGCAGGTCTGGGAAGCACCCGTCGAACGCAACCGCTATGAGCGCATGTGGCTCGAAGCCGCCGCCGCCGCGGCGCCCGGCGCGGCGCCGCGCGTGCTCGCCGCCGACGACGAGGCGGGACTCTTCGCGATGGAGTACCTCGCCTACCCGGTCTGGAAAGAGCTGCTGCGCCAGGGCCGCGCGGATGCCGCGTTCGCCGCCAAAGTCGGGCGCGCGCTCGCCGCGATCCACAGCGCGACCGCCGGCAGGCCCGAGGTCGCGCGGCGCTTCGCCACGGATGCGATCTTCTATGCCATCCGTCTCGAGCCTTACCTGGTTTTCACGGCCACGAAATATCCGGAGCTGCGCGACCGGCTCTCTTTCCTCGTGCGCAGAACGGCAGAAAATCGCCTTTGCCTGGTGCACGGCGACGTGAGCCCGAAGAACATCCTGGTCGGCGGTGAAGGCCCGGCTCATTTTCCTGTCTTCCTCGACGCGGAGTGCGCCTGGTACGGCGACCCGGCCTTCGACCTCGCGTTCTGCCTGAACCATCTCCTGCTCAAGTGCCTTTGGGTTCCGAGCGCCAAGGGCGCTTTCCTCGACTGCTACGACGCCTTGTCGCGCGCCTACCTCGAAGGCGTTTCGTTTCCCGGAGTCGAAGAGCGCGCCGCCTCGCTGCTGCCCGCGCTTCTGCTCGCGCGCGTCGACGGCAAGTCGCCCGTCGAGTACTTGCGCGAGCCGGACAAGTCGACCGTGCGCAGCATAGCGCGCGCGCTGATCCCGTCGGCGGGCACATTGCGAGAGATTCGAGAAGCATGGCGAAAATCCTCGACGTCATAGGACGCCAGGTCTGGGACTCGCGCGGCCGCGCGACCGTCGAGGCCGAGGTGGTGGTGGGGCGCGGCACCACGGCGCTCGCGCGCGGACGCGCGATCGCGCCCGCCGGCGCCTCGACGGGCTCCGGCGAAGCGAAGGCGATCGAGCCGCGCCAGGCGGTGGAGAACATCCGCACGCGCATCCGCGACGCGCTGCGCGCGCTGAGCGTCTCCGACCAGGCGAAGATCGACCGGCGCCTCATCGAGCTCGACGGCACCCCGGAGCGCAGCCGCCTCGGCGGCAACGCCATGGTGGCCGTTTCTCTTGCCTGCGCTCACGCCGCCGCTGCGGTTTCGAAGCAACCTCTGTGGCAATACCTGGCCGGGAAAAACCGCGTTGCGCTCCCGGTACCGCAAATCCAGATCTTCGGCGGCGGCGCGCACGCGCGCGGGCGCTGCGACCTGCAGGACTACATGGTGATCTGCACCGGCGCGGGCAGCTTCGCCGAGGCGCTCGAGTGGACCGCGCAGATCTACGCCGCGGCCGGCAAGCGGCTCGCGAAGCGCGGCGCGCTGCAGGGCGTGGCCGACGAGGGCGGCTACTGGCCGGCGTTCAAGTCGAACGAGGAAGGGCTCGCCGAGCTCCTCGGCGCGATCTCGGACGCGGGCCTCGAGCCCGGCGTAGACGTCGGCATCGCGCTCGACATCGCCGCCACCCAGCTCTACCGCGGCGGCAGCTACCACCTCGCGCTTGAGAACCGCACCCTGTCGGCCGAGCAGCTGCACGCCATGCTGCTGCGCTGGATCGAGCGCTACCCGATCGTCTCGATCGAGGACCCGTTCGCCGAGACCGATGCCGAGGCGATGCGGGCATTTACGAAGGCGGTTTCGATCCAGGTCGTCGGCGATGATTTTTTCGTGACCGACGCAAACCGGGTCCGGGCGGCCCGGGGAGCATGCAACACGGTCCTGTTGAAACCGAACCAGGTCGGCACGGTGACCGAGACACTACAATGCTGGCAAGCCGCGAAGGATGCCGGCTACCGCGCCATCGTGTCGGCGCGCTCGGGCGAGACCGAGGACACCTCGATCGTGCACCTCGCGGTGGGCTGGGGCGTGCCGCAGCTCAAGGTGGGCAGCTTCGCGCGCTCCGAGCGCATGGCGAAGTGGAACGAGGGCCTGCGCATCGAGGAGGAGCTGGGCAGCAAGGCGCTCTTGTACCCCGCGAGCAAGCTGTTCAAGCGGTAAAAATCGGGCTCTGACCCCGATTTCTAGGCCTCGTGCAAACCGTCGGCGTCGAGCCGGTAGCGCCGGTCGCAGGTGGCGGCGGCGGCCTCCGAGTGCGTGACCAGGATGCCGGCGGCGCCCTGGCGCTTCACCTGGCCGCGCAGCACTTCGAGCACCTGGCGCGCGTTGTCGGGATCGAGATTGCCGGTGGGCTCGTCTGCGAGCACCAGTTTCGGCTCGCCCACGAGCGCGCGCGCGATCGCGACGCGTTGCAGCTCGCCCCCGGACAGCTCCCTGGGCATGCTGTCCTCACGGCCGGCAAGACCGACCGCTTTGAGAATTTTGAGAGTTGAATCTTTGATGTTCTCGGGAGAAAAAGCACGAAGAAGTAACGGCAATCCCACATTTTGCGCGACCGTCAGGTGCGGTAGAACGTGAAAAGCCTGGAAAACGAAGCCGAAGCGGTCGCGCCTGAGGAGGGTCCGCGCGTCGTCGTCGAGCCGGCCCAGGTCCTGATCCCCGAACCGGACCGTGCCCGCATCCGCCGGTTCCAGGCCCGCGATGACATTGAGCAGCGTGGACTTGCCGACGCCCGACTCGCCGAGCACC
>DASVFV010000017.1:0-5086 GCA_036379875.1 Burkholderiales bacterium
CTCGACCGCATCGACAGCGCGACGGCCATCCTGCCGGTCGCGGCGGCGCTCTCGATCGCGAGGGTGGTGGCTTGAACCTGGTCATCCTGGGCGCCACCGGCTCGATCGGCGCGAGCACCCTCGACGTGGCCGCGCGCCACCCCGGGCGCTATCGCGCGTTCGCCCTTACGGCGCATTCTTCCGGCGATGGGCTGGCGGAGCTTTGCGCGCGGCATCGTCCGCGCTTCGCCGTGCTGTCGGGGATGGCCGAGAGCGCGGAGCTGCAGCGCAAGTTCAAGGCCTTCGGCACCGAGCTGCTGTTCGGCGCCGGGTCGCTCGAGGACGTGGCGCGCCACCCGGAGGCGGACGCGGTCATGGCGGGCATCGTCGGCGCGGCCGGCCTCGCCTCGACGCTCGCCGCGGTGCGCGCCGGCAAGCGCGTGCTGCTCGCGAACAAGGAAGCGCTGGTGATGGCCGGGCCGCTCGTGATGCGCGCCGCGCAGGAGTCGGGCGCGCGGCTGCTGCCGGTCGACAGCGAGCACAACGCCGTCTTCCAGTGCTTTTCCGAGAAGCGGTACGTGCGCAAGATCGTGCTCACCGCCTCGGGCGGACCGTTCCGCGCCGCGGCGCTCGAGAGCCTGCACGGCGTCACGCCCGACCAGGCTTGCGCGCATCCGAACTGGAGCATGGGCCGCAAGATCTCGGTGGACTCGGCGACCATGATGAACAAGGGCCTGGAGGTGATCGAGGCGCGCTGGCTGTTCGGCCTGCCGCCCGAGCGCATCGAGGTGCTGATCCACCCGCAGAGCATCGTGCATTCGATGGACGAGTACCACGACGGCTCGGTGATCGCGCAGCTCTCCAATCCCGACATGCGCGTGCCGATCGCGCACGCGCTGGCCTATCCCGAGCGCGTCGAATCCGGCGCGCGCTCGCTCGACTTGTCCCTGATCAAGACGCTTTCGTTCGAAACGCCGGACCTGGCGCGCTTCCCGTGCCTCGGCCTTGCCTACGCGGCGCTGCGCGCCGGCGGCACCGCGCCCGCGGTGCTGAACGCCGCGAACGAGGTCGCCGTCGCAGCGTTCCTCGCCGGCCGGCTGGCGTTCACCGGCATCGGCGGGGTGATCTCGGACACGCTCGCCGCGGTCGCCGCGAGCCCGGCCGACGACCTCGCGCAGGTCATGGAAGCCGACACGCGCGGCCGGCGCGAGGCCCACCGGCGCATCCTGGCGCTTGCCGCATGAGCCTGCTGCATACCGTCGTCGCCTTCATCATCGCGCTCGGCCTGCTGATCGTGGTGCACGAGTACGGGCACTACCTCGTCGCGCGCCTGTTCAACGTCAAGGTGCTGCGCTTTTCCGTGGGCTTCGGTCGTCCCCTGTTGACGAAGAAGGTCGGAAACGACCAGACCGAGTGGGTGATCGCCGCGATCCCGTTCGGCGGCTACGTCAAGATGCTCGACGAGCGCGAAGGCGAGGTCGACCCGGCCGAGGCGCATCGCGCGTTCAATCGCCAGAGCGTGTGGCGGCGCTTCGCCATCGTGGTGGCCGGGCCGCTCGCCAACTTCCTGTTCGCCATCGCCGCCTACGCGGGGCTGTTCATGTACGGCCTGCCCGAAGCGCGCCCGCTGCTCGGCGCGCCGCCCGAGGGCACGGTGGCGGCCGCCGCCGGCCTGCGCGCCGGCGACACGGTGCGCGCGGTGGGCGGCGAAGGCATCGCCACCTGGCAGGAGCTGCGCTGGCGCGTGCTGCAGTCCGCGCTGCAGCGCGAACCGCTGCGCCTCGAGGTGATCGACGACAAGGGCCACCTGCGCGACGCGACGCTCGACCTGCGCTCGTTTCCCGCCGACGACGTGGAGTCCGACGCGCTCGACCGGGTCGGCCTGCGCCTCTACCGGCCGCCCTTCGAGCCGGTGATCGGGCAGCTGGTGGGCGGCGGCGCCGCCGAGCGCGCCGGGCTGCAGCCGGGCGACCGCGTGCTGTCCGCCGACGGCCGGCCGGTCGAATCGTGGGAGGCGCTGGTCGCCACGGTGCAGGCGCGCCCCGAGGTGCCGCTCACGCTCAGGATCGAGCGCGCCGGCGCCACGCAGAACATCGAAGTGGTGCCGGCCGCGGTGAGCGCCGGGCAGCGGCGCATCGGCCGCATCGGCGCGGCGCCGCAGGTGCCGGCCGCGCACACCGAGCGCCTGCTGATCCGCGTGCAGTACGGGCCGCTCGAGAGCCTGTGGAAAGGCGTGACCAAGACCGGCGACATCGCGGTGTTCAGCCTGAAGATGCTGGGCAAGATGCTGGTCGGGCAGGTGTCGTGGCGGCACCTGTCCGGGCCGGTGACGATCGCCGACTTCGCCGGCCAGTCGGCGGCGCTCGGCTGGGTGTCGTATCTCACCTTCCTCGCGCTCATCAGCATCAGCCTCGGCGTGCTGAATCTGCTGCCGATCCCGCTGCTCGACGGCGGGCATCTCATGTACTACGCAATCGAAATCGTGAAAGGAAAGCCGGTCTCCGAGCGCGCCATGGAGCTCGGGCAGCGCGTCGGCCTCGCGCTGCTGCTGGTCATGATGGCATTCGCCTTCTACAACGACCTGAACCGCCTGCTGACCGGCTGAATGATCTTCAGAGGTTTGGCCGCGACCCTCGCGGTGCTTGCCCTGGTGGGGGTCGCCGTCGCGCAGGACCTGGGCGCCGCATTCACGCCGTTCACGGTCAAGGACATCCGCGTCGAGGGGCTGCAGCGCACCGAGCCCGGCACGGTGTTCAGCTACCTGCCGGTCAAGGTGGGCGAGACCATGAGCGCCGAGAAGGCGCGCGCCGCGCTGCGTGCGCTCTACGCCACCGGCTTCTTCTCCGACGTGCGGCTGGAAGCCGAGGGCGAGGTGCTGGTGGTGTTCGTGCGCGAGCGCCCGGCCATCGCGCAGATCGACTTCTCCGGCATGAAGGAGTTCGAGCCCGACAACGTGCGCAAGGTGCTGCGCGAGCTCGGCCTCGCCGAGGGGCGCATCTTCGACCGCTCGCTGCTCGACTCCGCCGAGCAGGAGCTCAAGCGCCAGTACCTGTCGCGCGGCATGTATGGTGCGACGGTCCAAACGACCGTCACACCATTGGAGCGCAACCGCGTCGGCATCAGCATCGCGGTGACCGAGGGCGAGGTGGCCAAGATCCGCGGCATCAACATCGTCGGCGCGGAGAAGTTCAAGGAGAGCGAGCTGCTGGGACTGTTCGCGCAGCGCACGCCCGGCTGGCTCACCTGGTACACCAAGGCCGACCGCTACTCGCGCGAGCGCCTCGGCGCCGACCTCGAGACGCTGCGCTCCTTCTATCTCAACCGCGGCTACCTCGACTTCAGCCTCGAGTCGACCCAGGTCTCGATCACGCCGGACCGGCGCGACATCTTCATCACCATCAACATCGTCGAGGGCGAGACCTACACCGTCTCGGAGGTCGCGCTCGCCGGCCAGCTCTTGCTGCCGCGCGAGGAGCTCGCGAAGCTGGTCGAGCTCAAGCCCGGCGACACGTTCTCGCGCGAGCGCCTCGCGGCCAGCACCAAGGCGATCGCCGAGCGGCTCGGCAACGAGGGCTACGCGTTCGCCAACGCCAACGCGATCCCGAACGTCGACAAGGAGAAGCGCAGCGTCGCGTTCAGCATCGTGGTCGACCCCGGGCGGCGCGTCTACGTGCGGCGCATCGACGTGGCGGGCAACACCAAGACGCGCGACGAGGTGGTGCGGCGCGAGATGCGCCAGCTCGAGGGCGCGTACTACGACGCCTCGAAGATCCAGCTGTCGCGCCGGCGCATCGACCGCACCAACTATTTCGGCGAAGTGACGGTCGAGACGCTGCCGGTCGAGGGCAATCCCGACCAGGTCGACGTGGTGTACACGGTGAAGGAGAAGGCCACCGGCGCGCTGCTCCTCGGCGTGGGCTTCTCCAACGTGGAGCGCATCGCGCTGTCGGCGTCGGTCACGCAGACCAACGCCTTCGGCACCGGCAAGTACCTGTCGGCGAACATCAACAGCGGCACCGTGAACCAGGTGTACTCGCTGTCGTACAACGACCCGTACTACACGATCGACGGCGTGAGCCGCGGCTTCGACGTCTACAAGCGCGTCACCGACGCCTCCGGCCTCGCCGTCGGCCCGTACAAGACCGACTCGATCGGCGGCGGCATCAAGTTCGGCTACCCGGTCTCCGAGCAGGTCTCGGTCGACGTGGGCGCCAACGTGGAGTCGGTGGACCTCGACATCTTCGCCGCCAGCCCGCTCGCGTACATCAATTTCGTCAACCAGTTCGGCGACAAGTACACCTACCTCTCGGGCACCGCCGGCGTGACGCGCGACACGCGCGACAGCGTCATCACCACCACCTCGGGCAGCTACATGCGCGCCTCGACCGAGCTGGCCGGCGGCGACCTCCAGTACTACCGGCTGGGCTACCAGCACCAGTGGTACCGGCCGCTCTCGCGCCTGCTCACGCTGCACCTGGGCGGCGAGATCGGCTTCGCCGGCGGCTACGGCGGGCAGCCGCTGCCGTTCTTCAAGAACTACTTCGGCGGCGGGCCGGGCTCGGTGCGCGGCTACCGCTCGTTCTCGCTCGGCCCGCTCGACGAGCTGGGCAACGCGACCGGCGGCGACCGCAAGTTCATCGGCACCGCGGAGGTGCTGTTCCCGATGCCGGGGGCCGAGCAGGACCGCTCGCTGCGGCTCGCCGCGTTCGTCGACGGCGGGCAGGTGTACGCCCGGCACATCGATTTCGGCGAGCTGCGCTACGCGACCGGCATCGCGCTGTTCTGGTCCTCGCCGATGGGCCCGCTGCGCCTGTCGTGGGCGCAGCCGCTCAACGCCAAAGACGGGGACCGGAAGCAGCAGTTACAATTCACCTTCGGAACGGGCTTCTAATGAAGAACACTCTCCTCGCCGTGCTGCTCGCCGCGCTGGCGCTTCCGGCGGCGGCGCAGGCGCCGGTCTCGAATTCGAGCGGCAAGTTCGGCTTCGTGCACACCGAGCGCATCCTGCGCGACTCGGTGCCGGCGGTGCGCGCACAGAAGAAGATCGAGGCCGAGTTCCAGAAGCGCGACCGCGAGCTGGCCGGCATCGCCGACCAGCTGAAGCGCA
>DASVFV010000018.1:0-10262 GCA_036379875.1 Burkholderiales bacterium
ACGCCGCCTTGTTCCATGCCGCGAGCGCGGCGACCGGCTTCAGCAGCGCGGCGAGCAGCAGCGCCCCCGCCCCCCGCAGCAGCCCTCTTCGTTGGCCCATCATGTATCGCTCCCTCCTTGACTTAAGGGAATACTAATACGTCTGCGCACCGCCCGCGGGCGCGAAATATCAATTGTTCTTATTTGCTTATAGTCTAGGCCGGGTATGCGATTCGCCGTCGCCTTGCTGCTCGCCCTCGCCCTGCCGGTCCACGCGCAGGAAGTGCCCGACTGGTTCGCCGAGACGATGCTCGACGCGCGCGACGAGGTGGCCGACGCGGCGAAGCAGGGCAAGCGCCTGATGGTGTATTTCTGGCTGGAAGGCTGCCCGTACTGCGAGCGCATGACGCGCGAGACCTTCCGCGACCCGGCGGTGCTCGAGCGCCTGAAGCGCGGCTTCGTGCCGGTGGGCGTCAACGTGCGCGGCGACCGCGACATCGGCTGGACCGACGGGAGCACGCTCACCGAGAAGCAGCTCACCGCCGCGCTCAAGGTGCGCGCCACGCCGACCCTGCTGTTCCTGGACCCGAGCGGCGCGGTGGTGCTGCGCCTGACCGGCTATATGGGCGCGGCCGAGTTCCTGCGCGCGCTCGAGCGCGCCAGCGGCGCGGCGCACTAGCCCGTCGTCCCCGCGAAGGCGAGGACCCCGTTTAGCGACCTGGAATTCATCTCGGCCGCCGGTTGATTTCTTACACGATCTTGAATTCCCAACGGGGTCCCCGCCTTCGCGGGGACGACGAACCGACCCGATCCGCATCCTACGGCCGGATCAGCACTGCTCCCAGGGCAGGCCTTCGAAGCGCCAGCCCGAAGTAGTGTTGCGCCGGTGCTGCGCGTCGAGCGGCCCTTCGAAGCCGTGCGCGACGTTGTAGACGCGCGCGAAGCCGTGGCGCTCGAGCTCCTCGCCGGCTTCCTGCGAGCGGTTGCCGCTGCGGCAGATCAGCACGATCGGGCGCGACGCATGGTTGGTGCCGGCGAGCTTCTTCACCTGGCCGACGAAATGCGGGTTCACTTCCCAGTCGGGGCCGTCGTTCCACGACACGTGCAGCGCGCCGACCGGGTGGCCGACGAAGAGATACTCCATCTCGCTCCGGCAGTCGATGAAGAGCGCATCCGGGTTCTTGTGCAGGAATTCCTGCGCCTGCCTGGGCTCGAGGTGCTCCATGCGGCCTATTATCGGGCAAGCTCGGCGAGCGCGCGCGCATCGCGCACCGTGACGCGGTTGCGCGAGAGCTTGACCCAGCCGCGCTCCTCGAACTGGCGCAACAGCCGGCTCACGATCTCGCGCACGCTGCCCAGCTCGTCGGCGAGCTGCTGCTGGGTGGCCTCGAGCACCGGGCCGCGGCTCACCAGGAGCTGCGCGAGCCGCGCGTCGAGGCGCCGGAACGCCACCTCCTCGACCAGCTCCATCACCTCCGCGAGGCGCTCGCCGTACATGCCGAACACGAAGCGCCGGAACGGCTCGAAGCCGAGCATCAGCTCCTGGAACAGCGCCGGCGGCAGGCTGAGCAGCGTCACGTCCTCCTCGGCCACCGCGCGCGCCGTGTAGTCGGTGTCGCCGAGCAGGCAGCCGCCCGAGAGCAGGCAGCCCTGGCCCGGGTTCACGCGGTAGAGCACGATCTCGCGCCCGCCGGGCGAGCTCTTCGCCACCCGCACGCTGCCTTCGAGGAGCAAGGGAAAGCCCCGGCACGGCTGGCGCGCGTCGAATAGCACCGCGCCGCGCGGCGCGTGCACGAGCTGCGCCTCGGCAAGCAGGCGCTCGAGCCGCTCGGCCGGCAGCGCGGCGAAGAACGGGAAGCGCTCGAGCAGCTTCGCTTTCACCCGGGCGAGTCTAGTTGACCCACGTCAAAACCCCAATGGAACCTAGGTCGCAGACTGGACGGCGGCGCATTCCGAGAATGGGAGCTCCCTTATGGAGGCTTCTATGACCATCGAAAGAGTCGTACGCATCTTCGCCGGCGCGGTGATCCTCGCTTCGCTCGCGCTCGCCGTGACGGTGAGCCTGGGCTGGCTTTGGCTGACCGCTTTCGTCGGCGCCAATCTCTTCCAGAGCGGCTTCACCGGCGTGTGCCCGCTCGCTTCCATCCTGCACAAGACGCCGTGGTTCAGGTCGTCTGCCCCGGCTGCCTGACGGCGAACCGCGTGCCCGGCGAGCGGCTGGGCGAGCGGCCGGGCTGCGGCAAGTGCCACGCGCCGCTCCTCGACGGGCGCCCGGTCGAGCTGCACGAGGCGAGCTTCGACACGCTGGTCGGCCGCACCGAGCTGCCGGTGGTGGTGGACTTCTGGGCGCCGTGGTGCGGCCCGTGCCGCGCGATGGCGCCCGCGTTCGAGGCCGCCGCCGCCGAGCTCGCGAGCCGCGTGCGCTTCGCCAAGGTGAACACCGACGAGGCGCAGTCGCTCGCCCAGCGCTACGGCATCCGCGGCATCCCCACGCTGATCGTCTTCAAGGCGGGCAGGGAGGCGGCGCGCGTGTCGGGCGTGCTCGACAAGCGCTCGCTCGTGCAATGGATCGAAAGCGCATGAAGCGCGCCGTGCTCCTGGCGCTCTTCCTCGCCGGGTGCGGCGCGGACACTCCGCCGCCGGGCGCCGCGCAGGTCCCGCAGCTGCAGACCGCGGCCGTGGAGCTGCGCGAAGTCGAGACGAGCTACAGCGCCGAGGCGGTGGTCGAGGCGGTGCGCCAGTCCACCGTGTCGGCGCAGATCGCCGGGCGGATCGTCGATCTGCGCTTCGACGTGGGCGACTACGTGAAGAAGGGCGAGGTGATCGTGCGCATCGACGAGCGCGCCGCCACCCAGGCGGTGGCGGCGAGCGAGGCGCAGGTGAGCGAGGCGCGCGCCGCGCTCGCCAACGCGCGCGTGCAGTACGAGCGCTCGAAGCAGCTCGTGGCGCAGAAGTTCCTCAGCCCGGCGGCGCTCGATCAGTCGGAGGCCCAGTACAAGGCGGCGCAGGCGCGCCTGCAGGCGCTGCTTGCCGGCGCCACCCAGGCCGCCACCGAGAAGAGCTTCGCCACCATCGTCGCGCCCTATAGCGGCGTGGTGGCGGCACGCCATGTCGAGCTCGGCGAGATGGCGACGCCGGGCAAGGCGCTCATGACCGGATTCGATCCGGGCACGCTGCGCGTCAGCGCCACCGTGCCGCAGGCGCAGGTGGCGGCGATCCAGGCCGGCGCCAAGGCGCGCATCGAGCTGCCGTCGGTGGCGCGCTGGATCGACGCGGCGAGCCTCACCATCGTGCCCGCCGCCGACCCGCGCACCCATACCACCCAGGTGCGCATCAACCTGCCGGCCGAGGTGCGCGGCGTCTATCCCGGCGTGTACGCCAAGGCGCACTTCGTCACCGGTCGCAAGAGCGCGCTCCTCGTGCCGCGCGCGGCGGTGCTGCGCCGAAGCGAGCTCACCGCGGTGTACGTGGTATCCGATACGGTGCAGCTTCGCCAGGTGCGCCTCGGCGAGGCGGCCGACCAGAGCTTCGTCGAAGTGCTGGCCGGGCTGAAACCCGGCGAGCGCGTTGCGCTCGATCCGGTCAAGGCGGGCCTGCGCTGATGGGCTTCTCCGGGCGCGTGGCGCGCTACTTCCAGGGCTCGCAGCTCACGCCGCTGCTCGCGCTGGTGGCCGCTCTGCTCGGCCTGTTCGCGGTGGCGGTGACGCCGCGCGAGGAGGAGCCGCAGATCGACGTGACGATGGCGAACGTGCTGGTGCCTTTTCCCGGCGCCAGCGCGAAGGACGTCGAGGCGCTGGTGGCCGGCCCCGCCGAGCAGGTGCTCGCGCAGATGAGCGGCGTGGAGCACGTGTTCTCGGTGTCGCGCCCCGGCATGGCGGTGCTCACCGTGCAGTTCGAGGTCGGCGTGCCGCGCACCGAGGCGTTGGTGCGCCTGTACAACACGCTCGACTCGAACCGCGACTGGGCGCCGCCCGAGCTCGGCATCGGCGAGCCGGTAGTGAAGCCGAAGGGCATCGACGACGTGCCGGTGGTCACGCTGACGCTGTGGAGCGAGGACCCGGCGCGCGGCGCCTTCGAGCTCGAGCGCGTGGCGCACGCCGCGGAAGCGGAATTGAAGCGCGTGCCCGGCACGCGCGAGGTGCAGACGCTCGGCGGCCCGGGGCGCGCGCTGCACGTGCTGGTCGACGCCGACCGCCTCGCCGCGCACGGCGTGTCGCCGCTCGAGGTGCGCAACGCGCTGCAGCTCGCCAACGTCTCGCTGCCCGCCGGCGCGGTGGTGCGCGAGAACCGCGAGATCGTGGTCGAGACCGGCAACTACCTCGAGAGCGCGGCCGACGTGCGCGCGCTCGTGGTGGGCGTGGAAGGCGGCCGGCCGGTCTACCTCGGCGACGTGGCGACGGTGCTCGACGGCCCGCCGCAGCCGGCACGCTACGTCTGGACCGGCAGCGCGCGCGGCGAGCATCCGGCGGTCACGCTGCAGGTGACGAAGAAGCCGGGCGAGAACGCCGTGCGCGTGGCCGGGCGCGTGCTCGAGCGCGTCGAGGCGCTGCGCGGCACGGTGATTCCCGACGACGTGCGCGTAAGCGTGACGCGGAACTACGGCGCCACGGCGAACGACAAGGCGCAGCAGCTCATCCACAAGCTGATCTTCGCCACGCTCTCGGTGGTGGCGCTGGTGTTCTTCGCGCTCGGCCGCCGCGAGGCGCTGATCGTCGGCGCGGCGGTGCTGCTCACGCTCGCCGCCACGCTGTTCGCCTCGTGGGCGTGGGGCTTCACGCTGAACCGCGTCTCGCTCTTCGCGCTCATCTTCTCGATCGGCATCCTGGTCGACGACGCGATCGTGGTGGTGGAGAACATCCATCGCCGCATGGGCAGGGAGGCGCGGCCGCTCGCCGACGTCATCCCGGCCGCGGTGGACGAGGTCGGCGGCCCGACCATCCTCGCCACCTTCACCGTGATCGCGGCGCTGCTGCCCATGGCGTTCGTCACCGGGCTGATGGGCCCGTACATGAGCCCGATCCCGATCAACGCCAGCATGGGCATGCTGATCTCGCTCGCGATCGCCTTCACGGTCACGCCTTGGTTTGCTCTCAAGTTTCTAAAACCGGGAAAGCATGCCGAGCGTGAGAGCAGCCTGGCCGCCCGCGTGCTCGATCCCTTCATCGCGTCGGCCAAGAACCGCCGGCGGCTGCTCTATGGCGTGCTCGGCGCGATCGCGCTCTCGATCGCGCTGCCGGCGGCGCAGCTCGTGGTGCTGAAGATGCTGCCCTTCGACAACAAGTCGGAGTTCCAGGTCGTGGTCGACATGCCTGCCGGCACGCCGCTCGAGATCACCGCGGCGGCGCTGCACGATCTCGGCGCGCACCTCGCCACGGTGCCGGAGGTCACCGACTACCAGGCCTACGCCGGCGTGTCGGCGCCGATCAACTTCAACGGCCTGGTGCGCCAGTACTACCTGCGCGCGGGCGCCGAGCAGGGCGACCTGCAGGTAAATCTCGCGCCCAAGGGCGAGCGCAGCCGCAAGAGCCACGACATCGCCAAGGCGGTGCAGCCGAAGCTCGTCGAGATCGGCGCGCGCTGGGGCGCGAACGTCAAGGTGGTCGAAGTGCCGCCGGGGCCGCCGGTGCTCTCGCCGATCGTCGCCGAGGTCTACGGCCCGGACGAAGCCGGGCGCATCCGCGCGGCGAAGGAAGTGCGCGCCGCGCTCGCCGCCACGCCGGGCGTGGTCGGCATCGACGACACGGTGGCGGACGCCGCGCCGCGCATCCAGCTCAGGGTCGACCAGGCGCGCGCTTCGCTCCTCGGCGTCGCGCGGCGCGACGTCGCCGAGACCATCCGCACCGGCCTCGCCGGCGCCGACGTCACGCCGCTGCACGACGGGCAGTCGAAATACGAGGTGCCGGTGCGCGTCGCCCTTGCGCCCGAGCGCCAGGGCGGGCTCGACGATCTCCTCAAGCTCACGTTGCGCACGCCCGCCGGCGCGCTCGTGCCGCTCTCCGAAGTGGTGCGCGTGGTGTCGAACGAGCGCGAGCGGCCGATCTACCACAAGGATCTGCTGCCGGTGGTGTACGTGGTCGCCGACCAGGCGGGCAAGACCGACAGCCCGCTCTACGGCATGTTCGCCGCGCGCAAGGCGCTGCCGGAGCTCGGCGCGCAGCTCGGTGAATACTTCGTGCGCCAGCCGGGCGATCCCTATCGCGCGTACGCGATCAAGTGGGATGGCGAATGGCAAGTCACCTACGAGACCTTCCGCGACATGGGGCTCGCCTACGCGGTCGGCCTGATTCTCATCTACCTGCTGGTGGTAGGCGAGTTCCGCTCCTACCTGACGCCGCTCGTCATCATGGCGCCCATCCCGCTCACCGTGATCGGCGTGATGCCGGGGCACGCGGTTCTCGGCGCGAACTTCACCGCCACCTCGATGATCGGCATGATCGCGCTCGCCGGCATCATCGTGCGGAACTCGATCCTGCTGGTCGACTTCGTCAACCTGCGCCTGGCCGAGGGCGTGCCGCTCGCCGACGCGGTGAAGCAGTCGGCCGCCGCGCGCGCCAAGCCGATCGCGCTCACCGCCGCGGCCGCGATGCTCGGCGCGCTCTTCATCCTCGACGACCCGATCTTCAACGGCCTCGCCATCTCGCTCATCTTCGGCATCGCGGTGTCGACGCTGCTCACCCTGGTCGTCATTCCGGTCCTCTACTACTCACTGGTGAAATCATGGCCAACTACGCATTCGGAAAGAAAGTGAACATGGGCTTCGAGCAGGCGGTCGCCGCCGTCACGCAGGCGCTCGCCAAGGAAGGCTTCGGCGTGCTGACCGAGATCGACGTGCAGGCCACGCTGAAGAAGAAGCTGAACCTGGAGCGGCCGCCCTACAAGATCCTCGGCGCCTGCAACCCGCAGTTCGCGCACCGCGCGCTCGAGGCGGAGCCGCAGATCGGCGCGCTCCTGCCGTGCAACGTGATCGTGCGCGAGGAGGGCGGCAAGACCATCGTGGAGTTCATGGATCCGGACGCGGTGCTGAAGCTCGTCGAGCGCCCCGAGATCGGCGCGATCGCCGCCGAGGTGCGCCAGCGCCTGCAGCGCGTGATGGCCGCGCTGTAATCTTGCTAAGCTCCCGGCGTAGGAGCGACCTGGAGGAGGCAGTCGATGGCGTCGACACCGTGGAGCCTGCGCGGCGAGTACATGGAGAGCTGCAATTGCGACTACCTGTGCCCGTGCATCTACACCAACCCGCAGGGCAGCGCCACGCACGAGCACTGCTACTCGCTGCAGGTCTACCGCGTTGACGAAGGCAAGTACGGCGCGCTGGCGCTGGACGGGCTCAAGTTCGCGTTCGTGATCCGCTCGGGGCGCGTGATGGCCGAGGGCGGCTGGGTGTTCGCCTGCGTGGTCGACGCGGCCGCCGACGCCGCGCAGCGCAAGGCGCTCGCCGCGATCGCGAGCGGCGAGGCCGGCGGCCGGCCGGCGGTGATCCGCACCACCCTGGTGAAGGACTTCCGCGGCGTCGAGTTCCGGCCGATCGCGTTCCAGTCCGAGGGCATGCGCCGGCGCACCGAGATCCCGGGCGTGCTCGCCTACGAGATCGAGGGCGTCCTCTCGCGCAACGGCAGCGGCGAGCCGTACTACATCGACAACGTCGCGCACTCCGCCGGGCGGCGCCTCGCGCTCGCGCGCTCGAAGGAGACCCACCTGCACGGCTTCGGGCTCGACCTCGACATGGCGGGCGCGGGCAACAACGGGCATTACGCGCCCTTCAGCTGGTCCTCCTAGTCTTCCTGATGTGGTGGGCGATGATGACCGGCATGATGCTGCCGGGCGCAGCGCCCATGACGCTCACCTTCGCCACCGTGAACCGGCGCCGCCGCGAGCTCGGCACGCCCTGGGTGCCCACGGCGGTGTTCGTCGCCGGCTACCTCCTCGCCTGGGGCGCGTTCAGCGTCGCGGCGACCGCGGCGCAGCTCGCGCTCGAGCACGCCAGGCTGATGGCGCCGATGGCGGGCCTCTCGAGCCCGCTCGTCGGCGGGCTCGTGTTCGTCGCCGCGGGCCTCTACCAGCTCACGCCGCTCAAGCACGCGTGCCTGCGCCGCTGCCGATCGCCGCTCACCTTCGTGCTCGAGCGCTGGCGCGACGGCACGGCCGGCGCATTGCGCATGGGCGCGGAGCACGGCGCCTGGTGCCTCGGCTGCTGCGCGCTCCTCATGACGCTGCTTTTCGTTGGCGGCGTCATGAACCTGTGGTGGGCGGCCGCCATCGCCGCCTGGGTCGTCGTGGAGAAAATCCTGCCGCACGGCGATGCGCTGGCGCGAATCGCCGGCGTGGCGGCGATCGCGTACGGCGCCTGGATGATCGCGCCGGCGCTCGGCTGACGCCGCCGCTTGTCATCGCGCATTCTGCCGGCGCACAATCCCTGCATCTCGAACGCTCAATCCGTGGGGAGGATTGCATGGCTGTCGATCTGCGTCGCCGCAACTTGGTTCTTGCTTCCGCCACCGCTGCCGCGCTCGCGCCGCTCGGAATGTCGCGCAGCGCGCTCGCCCAGTCGGCGCGGCTCGATTCGGTGCCGACCGTGGACAGCCTGACGATCCGCGTGATCACCGACTCGGCCTACGACACGCCGCGCGTCGGCCAGTCGAAGTGGGTGAAGACGCGCCGCGCCGGCCTGGTCTCGCCCTACGACATCCGCAAGACGCTGCACAGCGAATGGGGCCTCGCGCTCGCGCTCGAGTCGCGCATCGGCGGCGACACGCGCCAGACGCTGCTCGACTTCGGCTATACGCCGAACGCCTACCTCAACAACCTGGAGATCATGGGCGTCGACCCGGCGAAGACGCAGGCGCTGGTCGCGAGCCACGGCCACTTCGACCATTTCGGCGGGCTGATCGGCTTCCTCGAGAAGCACCGCGCCAGCCTGCCCGCCGACCTGCCGCTCTATATCGGCGGCGAGGACCTGTTCTGCGTGCGCAAGAACGCAGCCGGCGCGCCCGGCCACTTCACCGACTGGGGCGTGCTCGACCGCCGCGATCTCGAGAAGCACCGCGTGCGCCTGGTGAATTGCGAGCGGCCCACGGTCGTGAACGGCCACGCCTTCACCACCGGCACCATCGCGCGCTCGAGCTTCGAGCGCGTGCTGCCGAACACCATGGTGCAGTACTACAAGCGCGACGACGGCGCGGGCTGCGACATGCCGGCGGAGAACGCCAAGGCCGGCGGCAAGCCGGTGCAGGACGTGCACGTGCACGAGCACGGCACGTGCTTCAACGTCAAGGACCGCGGCCTGGTGGTGATCTCCTCGTGCGGCCACGCCGGCATCATCAACACCGCGCGCCAGGCGATGCAGGTCTCGGGCGTGAAGAAGCTGCACGCGGCGCTCGGCGGATTCCACCTCTTCCCCGCGCCGGACGATTACGTGCGCACCACTGTCGCCGAGTTCAAGGCGCTCGACCCGGACGTGATCATCCCGATGCACTGCTCGGGGCCGAACCTGGTCGCGCTGCTGCGCACCGAGCTCGCCGAGCGCGTGATTACCTCGGCCACCGGCACCGAGTACGTGTTCGGGGCGTAGGTGAGGCGTCGCCGCGCCGCCGCTCTCGTCGCGGCGGCCGTGCTGCTCGGCGCGTGCGCGGCCGCCGAGCCGCCCGCCGACGAGCAGCGCGCCGAGGCCGCGCGCCTCATGGCGGAGCTGATGTCCGGCCGCCATCGCATCGGCGGCCCGTTCACGCTCGCCGACCCGGTCGGGCGGCGCGTCGCGCTGGACGATTTCCGCGGCAAGCTGGTGCTGCTCTACTTCGGGTTCGCCTCCTGCCCGGACGTCTGCCCGACCGACCTCGCCACCATCGGCGTCGCGCTGCGCGAGCTGGGCGGCGCGGCCGAGGCCGTGCAGCCGCTCTTCGTTACGCTCGACCCGCAGCGCGACACGCCCGAGGTGCTGCGCGAATACGCGGCGGCGTTCCATCCGCGCTTCGTCGCGCTCACCGGCAGCGAGGCGGAGGTGCGGCGCGTCGCCAGGGACTTCAAGGTGTACTACGCGAAAGTGAAGCAGCCCGGCACCAGCACCTACACCATCGAGCACACGGCTTACACGTTCTTGCTCGACCGCGAGGGCCGCTTCCTCACCCTGTTCCCGCCCGGCACGCCGGCCGAGCGCATGGTCTTCATGCTGCGCGAGGTGCTGGGCTGATCAGCAGCTCCGCTGCCTCCGCGAAGCTCGCCACCACCGCATCCGCGTCGAGCGCACGCACGTCGCGCCCTTCGCTGTAGCCGTACGAGACGAGCAGCACGCG
>DASVFV010000019.1:0-57418 GCA_036379875.1 Burkholderiales bacterium
GCCGGCCTGAAGGGCGGCAAGCTCTACGCCGGCTCGTGGAGCGAGTGGAGCGCCGACCCGAAACGCCCGCGCGAAAAAGGCTGAGCCTGCGCCTCGATTGCGGGTCGTGCGTGGTGCGCGACTGGAAGCGCGCCGACAAGCCCGCACTGCTGCGCGCGGCAAACAACCGCAAGATCTGGCGCAACCTGATGCACGTCTTTCCGCATCCCTACACCGACGCGGATGCCGAGGCGTGGTTCGCGCTGCTGGAAAAGATGACGCCGCCCTCGCATTGGGCGATCGAAGTGGACGGTTCTGCGGCCGGCGGCATCGGCATCGGCCTTGGCGAAGGCGTGCACGCCAAGACGGCGCACTTCGGGTACTGGCTAGCCGAGCCCTACTGGGGTCGCGGCATCATGAGCGCCGCGGCGCGCGCGACCGCGGACCACGTCTTCGAGTATTTCGATGTCGCGCGCCTCGAAGCGCCGGTGTTCGAATGGAATCCCGCCTCGATGCGCGTGTTGGAAAAGTGCGGGTTCGTTCGCGAGGCGGTGCTCCGGCGCAGCATCCTGAAGGACGGTCAGCTGATCGACGCCGTCCTGTACGCGCGCCTGCGCTAGTCGAGCTTGGTCTGACGTAGTTTTTGCGCGCACAGCTCCGCGAACGCGCGCACCGTCGGCGAGGGAATGCGCGCGGACGGATGGACGAAGTGCACCGGCAGCGGATCGGCCTCGAACTCCTCCAGCACGTACTTCAAGCGCCCCGCGCGCACCTCCGGCGCGACCATGTACGACAGGAACGAGCCCAAGCCGACTCCCGCGGCGCAGGCGTCGATCGCGGCATCGGCCTGGTTGCAGGTCAGCACGCTCTGGATCGGCGTCTTGCGCCGCGCGCGGAACATCCAGGCCGCCTGCGGCGAGATGCCGCTGAAGCGCACGCAGCGGTGCTGGCCGAGATCCTCGAGGCGCCGCGGCACCCCGTGGGCACGCAGGTACGCCGGGCTCGCGCACACCACCTGGCGCACCTCGCCGAGCGGGATGGCGGTGAGCGTCGAGTCGGCGAGGGGGCCGATGCGCACCGCCGCGTCGACGCCCTCCTCGATCAGGTTGACCACCCGGTCGACGAACAGCAGCTCGGCGCTCACCTCGGGATGGCCGCGCAGGAACTCGCCCACCAGCGGAGCGATGTAGCGGCGCCCGAACAGCACCGACGCGGTGAGCGACAGCCGGCCGCGCGGCGCGCTGCGGCGCGAATGCAGCGCGGCCTCGCCTTCCTGGACCTGGCTCAGCACCGCGCGGCAGTTCTCGAGGTACTGGCGGCCCGCGTCGGTGAGATGCAGGCGCCGCGTGGTGCGATTGAGCAGCGTGACGCCCAGGCTGCGCTCCAGGCCCGCTAGCGTGCGCACCATCGAAGGCAGCGATACGCCCAGCTCCGCGGCAGCGGCGGTGAGGCTGCCGCGCTCGACGATGCGCACGAAGCTCGCCATGGCGCGCAGGCGATCCAAGGGCTGATTACTCCGCTTTCCGTAGTAGTGAGCTAACCAAGTCTATATTTATTAACGACGGGGAATGAATCATAGTTCGCGCATGTTCGCCGCCGCCGCCGGGTACGAGCGCTACATGGGCCGCTGGAGCCGCCTGCTCGCGCCGCATTACCTCGCGTTCGCCGGCGTGAAGGACGGCCAGCGCGTCCTCGACATCGGGACCGGTACCGGCTCGCTCGCGCAGGCGCTGGAAGCCGCATTTCCGCAGGACAAGGTGGTCGGCATCGATCCGTCGGAGGCTTTCGTGGCCTACGCGAAGCAGCACTCGCGCGGCGCTTTCGAAGTCGGCAACGCGCAGGCGCTGCGCTTCGACCAGGCGTCCTTCGACCACTGCATGTCCATGCTGGTGCTGAACTTCATTCCCGATCATGAGAAGGCGCTCGCCGAGATGCGGCGCGTGACGCGGCCGCAGGGCGTGGTGAGCGCCTGCGTGTGGGACTACGCCGAGGGCATGCAGATGCTGCGCGTGTTCTGGGACGAAGTGGTCGCGCTCGACCCCGCGATGGAGCCCAAGGACGAGCGCCACATGAAGCTCTGCCGTGAGGGCCAGCTCGGCGCGCTATGGAAGAAAGCCGGTCTCGTCCAGGTGCAGGAACGCGGGGTCGTGATCGAGACCGCATTCGCCTCCTTCGACGACTACTGGGACCCGTTCCTCGCCGGCGTGGGTCCCGGCGGCGCGTACGTCGCTTCGCTTTCCGAGGAGCGCCGCAGGGCGCTCGAGGCCCGGCTGCGCAAGCGACTTCCGGGTGAAGGCCCGCTCGCGCTGAAAGCGCGCGCCTGGTGCGTGCGCGGCGTCGTGCCCGCTACTTGAGCGGCGGCTCGACGTTCCCGGGCAGCGGCAGCCCGGCGGTGTTCAGCACCATCGCCATCATCGAGTAGTAGCCGTTCAGCGCGATCAGCTCGAGCGCGCCGTCCAGGCCGTAGCGCTTCTCGATTTCCCGGAACGACTGCTCGCCGGCGCGGCCGCTGGCGTGCAGCTCGCGGGAGAACAGGTAGACCGCCTTCTCGTCCTCGGACAGGTTCGGCTCGCGGTTCGCGGCGATCGCCTCGACGATGTCTTTCTTGAGGCCGCCTTCCAGCGCGAGCCTGGAATGCATCACCCACTCGTGCTGGCACCTCCAGCGCCGCGCGGTGACGAGGACGGCGAGCTCCTTCAGCTTCGGCGGCAGCTTGCCCTTCCAGCGCAGCTCTTCGCCGAGCCGCTGCACCTTGCTCGCGAGCTCGGGGTTGTGGATGAGCGCGATGAACGGCCCGCGCACCTCCCCGCGCGGGCCGGCGCTGATCTCGGCCGCGACTTCGCGCTGTGCGGGGGTCATCTGCTCCGGGGTGAGCCTCGGGAATCGTTGTGTCATGCTGCAAGCATGGCGGACGCGATCCTGGTCGTCCACTTCCTGATCGTGCTCTTCATCGTCGGCGGCCTGCTCGCGGTATGGGCGGGCGCCGCGCTCGGCTGGCGCTGGGTGCGCAATCCATGGTTCCGCTACCTGCACCTCGCCGCCATCGCGTTCGTCGCGCTGGAAGCGCTGCTCGGCGTGATGTGTCCGCTCACGGTCTGGGAAGACGCGCTGCGCGGGGGCGCGCGCACCGAATCGTTCGTCGGGCGCTGGGTGCGCTACATCCTCTTCTACGAAGCGCCGGAGTGGGTGTTTACCGCAGCCTACGTGGCCTGGGCCGCCGCTACGCTGGCGACATTACGCTTCGTTCCGCCCAGGCGAAGAGCTGCCTGAACACTTCTTCGCGGATCTCGGGGCCCGAGAGCGTGAGGTCGTGCATGGCGCCGGGGAACGAGAGCACGGTAACGTCCGGGCCGAGGGTGCGCGACCAGCGCGCGATGTGGCGCCAGTCGAGCACGATGTCGGCCTCGTCGGAATGCATCGAGAGCACCGGGCAGCGCACCTCGAGGCCGCGGTGCACCTTCTCGTGCGCATCGGCGATCGCGCCGAGCCAGCCGTAGTACACCGGGAAGCCGGCCACCGGCTTGAGCGTCACGTCGAACTCCCAGCCCTGGTCGAGCAGCGCCTGCGTGTAATCGGGCAGCGTCGCCTTCGGGTCGTTGAGGAACGGGAAGAAGCGCCCGAGCGCCGCCGCCATGTGCATCTGGGTGCGCCGCCAGTCGGGCAGCTTCCAGTCGAAGAATGGGCTGTTCAGCCAGAGCGCCTGGACGCGCTCGCGGTGCGGCCCTTCGTGCGCGTAGAGCGAAGCGATCAGCCCGCCGGTGGAATGCCCGGCGAGCAGCACCGGCTCGCCGATCACGTCGATCGAGCGCGTGATGTCGGGGTAGTACTCGGTGATGTGCTTGCAGAAGTTCGGATGCTGGTGCGGGCGCAGCGAGCGGCCGTGCTTGCGCAGGTCGAGCGCGTAGAACGCGTAGCCTTCCATCGCGAAACGCTCGGCGACGTGGCGCTGGAAGAAATAATCGATGAATCCGTGCACCCACAGCACCGCGCCGCGCGGCGCCGATGGCGCGGGCAGGCGCACCAGCGTGGCGAGCACGCGGCCGTCGTAGTCGTCCGGGAACTCGAGCTCGAGTGCCTCGAATCCCGGAAGAAGCCGGTCAGGTTGCCAAGCCTGCATGGCGGGAGAGTGCCCAACGGACGTGCTCCCTGACAAGCGCCGAGGGATGGTCCGCCCGGGTGCGTAGCGCTTCGACGACCTGCGTCGAGCTCGGCGCATTGCCCAGCCCGACCGCCAGGTTGCGCAGCCAGCGCTCGTAGCCGATGCGCCGGATCGGCGAGCCGCGCAGGCGCTCGTCGAATTGCGCCTCGGTCCAGCCGAACAGCTCGACCAGGCTCGCCCGGTCCAGGCCGTTGCGGGCTTGGAAGTCTTTTTCAAGGCTTAACTTCGCAAACCGGTTCCACGGACACACCGCCTGGCAGTCGTCGCAGCCGTAGACGCGGTTGCCGATCAGCGCGCGCAGGTCCTCCGGGATTGCGCTCTTGTGCTCGATGGTCAGGTACGAGATGCAGCGCCGCGCGTCGAGCTGGTAGGGGCCACGGATCGCCTGCGTCGGGCAGACCTCGATGCAGCGCTCGCAGGTACCACACGAATTGGAGATCGCCTGGTCGATTTCGAGGGGCAAGTCCGTGTAGATCTCGCCCAGGAAAAACCATGACCCGGCATCGCGGCTGATGAGCAGCGTGTGCTTGCCGCGCCAGCCGATGCCGGCGCGCGAAGCGAGCTCGACCTCCATCACCGGCGCCGAGTCGGTAAACACGCGGTAGCCGAACTCGCCGATTTCGGCCGCAATGCGGTCGCAGAGTTTCTGCAGGCGATCGCGCAGAACCTTGTGGTAGTCCCGCCCTCTGGCGTATCGGGCGATTGCGGCGCGGTCCCCATCCGACGAAATTCCCTGCGGGTCGTCGTTCAGGTAATCCATGCGGCAGGAAATCACGCGCAGCGTGCCGGGCTTGAGCTCGGCCGGCCGCGCGCGGAGCGCGCCGTGCCGCGCCATATACTCCATCTCGCCATGCCAGCCCCGTCCCAGCCATTCGAGGAGCCGCGGCTCGGACGCGGACAGGTCGGCATCGGCGACCCCCACGGCCTGGAAGCCGAGCTCCCTCCCCCACGCCTTGATGCGCGAGCTTAGGTTGCCCTCCCCCGAGTCAACGCTGCGTTTGGGCGAAGCGTTGGCTGCAGGAGCGGCGCCGGGGCGGGTGCTTTTCATCTCGGGAGACCTCGGGGCGGGCAAGACTACGCTCGTTCGGGGGCTGCTGCGGGGGCTGGGGTACGCCGGTCGGGCCAAGAGCCCGACCTATGCCCTGGTTGAACCTTACGCGTTTTCGAGCTTAGACTTATATCACTTTGATTTCTATCGCTTCAAGGATCGCTCGGAATGGCTGAACTCGGGCTTCCGGGAGCACTTCAACCCCGGCGCCCTGTGCGTCGTGGAATGGCCGGAGAAGGCCGGGGACCTGCTTTCTCCGCCGGACCTGCACATCACCTTGGAATTCGATGGCGAAGCGCGGCGCGCGCGCTTGGACGCGCGCTCCGATGCTGGCCGCTCCTGGCTGTCCTCTTTGCCGGCGCAGTAGAAGCGCAGGTCGTCTCGACGCGCATCTGGCCGGCCAAGGACTACACGCGCCTCACGCTGGAATCGAAGGAGGCGATCGACTACACGATCTTCAGCCTCAAGGATCCCGAGCGCCTGGTGATCGACCTCGAGACCGGCGAGATCCCTCCGGAGCTCGCCGAGCTGGGCGCCAAGGTGGCGGCGAACGACCCGTACATCCAGGGCCTGCGCGTGGCGCGCAACCGCCCGGGCGTGGTGCGCCTGGTGCTCGACCTCAAGTCCGAGGTGAAGCCGCAGATCTTCACCCTGCCGCCGATCGCGGACTACGGCTACCGCCTCGTTCTCGATATCCATCCGCTGGTGGCGGTCGACCCGCTCGCGGTGCTGATCGAGGAGACGCAGAAGCGCCCCACCCCGCCCGCGCAGCCCAAGCCCGGCGTGGCGCGCATCGCCACCATCGTGATCGACGCCGGGCACGGCGGCGAGGATCCCGGCGCGATCGGCAAGCGCGGCTCGCGCGAGAAGGACATCACGCTCGACATCGCGCGGCGCCTCAAGGCGCTGGTCGATGCCGAGCCGAACATGCGCGCGCTCCTCACGCGCGACGGCGACTACTTCCTCGCCCTCGGCGCGCGCGTCGCGAAAGCACAAGCCGTGAACGCCGACCTGCTGGTCTCGATCCACGCCGACGCGTTCAAGCGGCGTGAAGTGCGCGGCTCCTCGGTATTCGCGCTCTCCGACCGGCGCGCGAGCTCCGAGATGGCGCGCATCCTCGCCAAGCAGGAAAACGACTCCGACCTCATCGGCGGCGTGGCGCTCAAGGTGAAGGACGACCACGTCAAGCGCACCATCATCGACCTCTCGCAGACCGCCACCATCGACTACAGCCTGCGGCTCGGCAGCTCGGTGCTGAAGCGCCTCGGCGCGGTGAACGACCTGCACAAGCCCAATGTCGAGCAGGCGAGCTTCGCGGTTCTCACAGCGCCGGACATCCCCTCCATCCTGGTCGAGACCGCCTTCATCTCGAACCCGGAGGAAGAAAAGCGCCTGAACGACGAGCGCTACCAGGACACGCTCGCGCGCGCGATCCTGGAGGGCATCAAGGAGTACGTCGCCAGGCACCCGCCGCGCCCGGGCGGGCCGGTCACGATTTCGCCGTTGCCCGCGTCCTGGAGCGAAGCCAGGCGATAACGCCCGGCGCGACCGACAAGGCGACGATCAGCAGGATCACCGCGGTGAGGTTGTTGCGCACGATCGGCTGGTTGCCGAACCAGTAGCCCAGCAGGGTCAGCGAGACCACCCAGATCAGCGCGCCCGCGATGCAGAACGCGAGGTAGCGCAGGTACGGCATCGCGCCGACGCCGGCCACGAACGGCACGTAGGTGCGCACGATCGGCACGAAGCGCGCGAGGATGATGGTCTTGCCGCCATGCTTCTCGTAGAACGCATGCGCGCGCTGCAGGTGCGCCGGGTTGAAGAAGCGCGACTTCTCGTAGTGGAACACCTTGGGGCCGAGCCAGCGCCCCACCCAGTAGTTCACGTTGTCGCCGCACAGCGCGGCGGCGACCAGCGTGGCCATCAGGGCCACGATGTTCATGTCGCCCGCGCCGGCCACCGCGCCGCCGACGAAGAGCAGCGAATCGCCGGGCAGGAACGGGGTGACCACCAGGCCGGTCTCGCAGAACACGATGCCGAAGAGCAGCGCATAGACCCACACGCCGTGCTCGGCGACGAATTCGGCGAGGTGCACGTCGAGGCGCACCACCACGTCCCAGAACCACGCCAGCAGCTCCATCGCTCGATTGTATAATCGTCGCGCTCCCCCGCATGTCATCCGCCGTCCTCACTTCCCCGAGCGTGGAACGCGTACGCGAAGCGCTGGCGCGCTCGGGAATCGAGCCGTCGATCGTCGAGCTGCCCGGCGCGGCGCGCACCGCGAAAGCGGCCGCCGAATACCTCGGCTGCGACGTGGGCCAGATCGCGAACTCGCTCGTGTTCCGCTCCGGCGCCGATCCGATCTTGGTCATGTCCTCCGGCGCAAAGCGCGTCGACGTGGCGCGCCTCGCTGCATTGCTTGGCGCGCCGGTCGACAAGGCCGATGCCGATTTCGTGCGGCAGCACACCGGGTTCGTGATCGGCGGCGTCGCGCCGGTCGGACACAACCTCAAGCGCGCCTACGTCGAGAAGAGCCTCGCCGCCTACCGCGAGCTGTGGGCCGCGGCAGGCCACCCGCATACGGTGTTCCGCCTCACCTATCCTGAGCTGGTGCGCATCACCGGCGGCGCGGAAGCCGACCTCGCATGACGATCCGCGTGCTGCCGCAGCTCCTGGTGAGCCAGATCGCCGCCGGCGAAGTGGTCGAGCGCCCGGCATCGGTGCTGAAGGAGCTCCTGGAGAACAGCGTGGACGCGGGCGCGCAGGCCATCACCGTGGTGCTCGACGAGGGCGGCATCAAGCGCGTGCAGGTGGAGGACGACGGCGCCGGCATCGCGCGCGAGGATCTGCCGCTCGCGCTCGCGCGCCACGCCACGAGCAAGATCGCGAGCCTCGAGGACCTCGAGGGCGTGGCGACGATGGGCTTCCGCGGCGAGGCGCTCGCCTCGATCGCCTCGGTGTCGCGCCTCTCGATCACCAGCCGCACGCGCGTTGCGCCGCACGCGGCCTCGATCTCCGCGGAGGGGGCGCAGCTCGGCGAAGTGCAGCCCGCGGCGCGCGCCCAGGGCACCACGGTCGCGGTGTCGGACCTTTATTTCAATACGCCGGCGCGGCGCAAATTCCTGCGCACCGACGCCACCGAGTTCGGCCATTGCGACGAGGTGTTCCGGCGCGTCGCGCTCGCCCAGCCGCGCATTGCGTTCATGCTCAAGCACAACGGCCGCGTGAGCCACGTGCTGCGCAGCCAGGACGTCACGGAGCGCACCAACGCGCTGCTGGGGGAGGGTTTTTCCTCCAATAGCCTTTTCGTGGAGGCCCAGAGCGGCACACTGCGCCTGCACGGTCGCGCCGGTACGCCGCAGGCCCAAGGCGGCCAGTATTTCTTCGTCAATAACCGCTTCGTGCGCGACCGGCTGCTCTCCCACGCGGTGCGCGAAGCCTATGCGCAGCTCCTGCACGGCGAGCGCCAGCCGGCCTACGTGCTGTTCCTCGAGATCGACCCGCGCGGCGTGGACGTGAACGTGCACCCGGCCAAGACCGAGGTGCGCTTCCGCGATCCGCGCGCCGTGCACCAGTTCGTATTCCACGCGCTGCAGCGCGCGCTTTCGCCGAGCGCCGCCGAGGCGCCGGTCAGCTATGCGGTGGTTTCAGGACAAAAACCGATTCAATCGGCATTCGGTCTCGCGCAGCCGGTCGCCGCCTATCAAGCCTTCATGCAGGCCGCGGCGGCTCCGCTTCCCGCCAGCGAGACAGCGCCGCCGCTTGGCTACGCGCTCGGCCAGCTGCACGGCGTCTACATCCTGGCGCAGAACGAAGCGGGGTTGGTGCTGGTCGACATGCACGCGGCGCACGAGCGCATCGTGATGGAGAAGCTGAAGGCCAACCTCGACGCGGGCGAGGTGCAGCGCCAGGCGCTGCTCGTGCCGGCGGTGTTCCAGGCCGAGGCGCTCGACGTGGCCACCGCCGAAGAGAACCGCGCGACGCTCGAGAAGCTCGGCCTCGAGCTCTCCGTCTCCGGGCCGAACGAGCTCGCGGTGCGCGCCGCGCCGGTGGCGCTGGCCGGCGGCGACGTCGGCGGCCTCGCGCGCGGCGTGCTCGCCGAGATCCGCCAGTACGGCGCGAGCCACGTGCTCTCCTCGCGGCAGAACGAGCTCCTCGCCACCATGGCCTGCCACGCCGCGGTGCGCGCCAACCGTGCCCTCAGCAGCGCGGAGATGAACGCGCTGCTGCGCGAGATGGAGGAGACCGAGCGCTCGGGAAGCTGCAACCACGGGCGGCCGACCTGGTACCAGCTCACGCTCGCCGACCTCGACAGGCTGTTTCTCCGTGGACGCTAAGGTCATGGTGGTGACGGGCGGCGGGCGCGGCATCGGCGCCGCGACCGCGCGCCTCGCCGCTGCGCGCGGCTACAAGGTCTGCATCAATTATTTTCGGGACGAGAAAACTGCAGCGGCATTGGCGCGCGAGATCGGCGTGCTCGCAGTCCAGGGCGACGTGGCTAGCGAGCCGGACGTCGTGCGCCTGTTCAACACCGTCGATGAGAAGCTCGGGCGCGTGAGCGTGCTGGTGAACAACGCCGGCATCGTCGACCGCGGCACGCGCGTGGAAGCGATGTCGGCGGCGCGCATCCAGCGCATGCTCGCGGTCAACGTGACCGGCAGCTTCCTGTGCGCGCGCGAGGCGGTGAAACGCATGTCCACGCGCCACGGCGGCAAGGGCGGCGCGATCATCAACGTGTCGTCCATCGCCGCCAAGCTCGGCGGCTCCGGCGAGTACGTGGACTACGCGGCGTCCAAGGGCGCGATCGATACATTCACCATCGGCCTCGCGAAGGAAGTCGGTCCCGAAGGCATCCGCGTGAACGCGGTGCGCCCCGGCATCATCCGCACCGAGATCCACCTGTCGAGCGGCGATCCGGCGCGCGTGGAGCGCATCGGCTCGGCCGCCCCGCTGCAGCGCGCCGGCGAGCCCGAGGAGATCGCGGCCGCGATCCTCTGGCTCGCCTCCGACGAGGGCTCCTACACCAGCGGAGCGCTGCTCGACGTCTCCGGCGGCCGGTAAGTTGCGTCCCGTCGTCCACGCCCTGCTCGGCCCCACCGCGAGCGGCAAGTCGGCGCTCGCGGTGAAGCTCGCCGAGCGCCTGCCGCTCGAGATCGTGTCGATGGATTCCGCGCTCGTGTACCGCGGCATGGACATCGGCACCGCCAAGCCCGGCGCCGCGCTGCTCGCGCAGGTGCCGCATCACCTCGTCGACATCATCGATCCCGACCAGGCCTATTCGGCGGGAAGGTGGAGGCAGGACGCGATTGAAACTGTCCAGTCCATTTTGGAGAGGAAAGCGCTGCCATTGATCGTTGGCGGGACGATGCTCTATTACCGGGCGCTGGTGTCGGGACTCGACGAGCTGCCGCAGGCCGACGCTCGCGTGCGCGCCGAGCTCGACGCCGAGGCGGCGCAGCGCGGCTGGCCGGCGCTGCACGCCGAGCTCGCCAGGGTGGACGCCAGGAGCGCGCAGCGCATCGCGCCCAACGACCAGCAGCGCATCCAGCGCGCGCTGGAAGTCTGGCGCGTGACCGGCAAGCCGCTTTCTGCCCTGCACGGCGCCGCGGCCAGCGACCTGCCCTTCGAGGTGAGAGGCGTGGCGCTGATCCCCGAGCGCGCCGTGCTACACGAGCGCATCCGCACGCGCTTCGAGGCCATGCTCAAGCTTGGCCTGGTCGAGGAGGTGAAGGCGCTCAGGAAGAAGTACCGGCTGAGCGCGTCCATGCCGAGCATGCGCGCGGTCGGCTACCGGCAGGTATGGGAGTACCTGGAGGGACGGCTGGACCGGGACGCGCTGAAGGAAAAAGGCATCGTCGCCACGCGCCAGCTCGCCAAGCGGCAGCTCACCTGGCTGCGCAGCTTTCCCGACCTGGCGCGCGTCGACTCGGCCGAGGCAGGGCTCGCGCTGCTCGGTCACTCGTTCTTGTAGACGCCGCGGATATTCATCGCCGCGAGGAAGAACTGCAGGCTGACCAGCGCCCAGGCGCGGTCGTGCCAGCCCCACGCGATCCACAGCGCGTTGCTGCCGAGGAAGACCCAGAAGCCCACCGCGCGCTTGTGCGGGGAACGCGACCCCACTAGCCATGCGGCGACTACAGTCGCCGTCATGGCGGGCCATTGCAGCAGATCGAGATAATCCATATAAGAGCAAGACCTCAAAAGTGCGGGAGCCGTTCATGGAAATCGGAATCGTCGGACTCGGGCGCATGGGCGCCAACATGGCGCGGCGCCTTGCGCGCGGCGGCGCGCGCATAGTCTGCTACGACCACGCTAAGACCCTGGATGAAAAGAACATCGAATGCGCGGAGAACCTCGCGGCGCTGTGCGCGCGCCTGACCGGCGAGCGCGTCATCGTGCTTTCGCTGCCGGCCGGCGCGGCGGTCGAGGACACGATCCGCGACCTGCTGCCGCTGTGCTCCTCCGGCGACACCATCGTGGACTGCGGCAACAGCTACTACCGCGATTCCATGCGCCGCGCGCTCGCGCTGTCGCAGCAGGGGCTGCGCTACATCGACGCCGGCGTGTCGGGCGGCATCCACGGCCTGGCGGGCGGCTATTGCCTGATGCTGGGCGGCACGCCGCGCTCGATCGAGATCTTCGAGCCGTTCGCCAGGCTGCTCGCGCCCGACCCGGAGCGCGGCTGGCTGCACTGCGGGCCGAGCGGTGCCGGGCACTTCGCCAAGATGATCCACAACGGCATCGAGTACGGGATGATGCAGGCGCTAGCCGAAGGCTTCGCGCTCCTGCAGGCGCGCGCCGACCTCGACATCGACGTGGCGCGCCTCGCCGAGACCTGGCGCCACGGCAGCGTGGTGCGCTCCTGGCTGCTCGACCTGTGCGCGGACATCCTGAAAGACGAAAGCGCGGAAGGCGTGGCGCCGGTGGTCGCCGACTCCGGCGAGGGGCGCTGGACCGCGCTCGAGTCGATCGAGCTCGGCGTGCCGGCGCCCGCGATCACCGCGGCGCTGATGAACCGCTTCTCGAGCCAGGGCCGCTCGGACTACACGCGCCGGCTGCTCGCCATGATGCGCGCGCGCTTCGGCGGCCACGCCACGGTGAAGCGCGCGGAATGATCGTGCTGGTGATGGGCGTGGCCGGCGTGGGCAAGACCACGATCGGCGCCGCCCTCGCGCGCGAGCTGGGCTGGCGCTTCATCGACGCCGACGACTACCACCCGCCGCAGAACGTGGCCAAGATGAAGGCCGGCATCCCGCTCGAGGATGCCGACCGCTGGCCGTGGCTCGCGCACCTCAACCGCGTGCTGAAGGAAGAAGAGAACGCAGTGCTCGCCTGCTCGGCGCTCAAGGCGAGCTACCGCGAGCGCCTGGCGCAGGGCATCCCGCACTTTACCGTCGTGTACCTGCACGGCACGCCGGCCCTGATCCAGGAACGGCTGAAGACGCGCAGCCACCGCTACATGCCCGCGACGCTCCTCGACAGCCAGTTCGCCGCCCTCGAGCCGCCCGCCGATGCGATCGCGATCGACGTCGCCGCCGCGCTGCACGTCAGCGTGGCGGCGATCGTCTCCCGGCTTACTCGCCTTCGTACGTCAGGATGAGCGTGTCGCCGACCTTCACCGGCTTGAGGAGCGTGTAGAAGCCGGTCTGGCCGTGCTTCACGCTGTCCTCGATGCCGTCAACGAAGTAACCGCCTTCGCTACGACTCGGGAACGTGAGGCGGATCTCGCCATCGCGCGTCTCTGTCTGCACCCTGGCCCAGGAAAGCAGCCCGCTGCCGGTCTGCAACCGCACTGCATCGCCGACCGTGAGGTTGATGTCCGTGCCGCTCGAGAGCCACGCGGGCGAGAGATGCCCGCGTCCGCCCATGACGTTGAGGTTCCCCACCGCCATGTTGACCACGTCGCCGCGCGCCAGGACCGGCGTCAGCGCCGCGCCCCCGCCGAGCAGCGTGACGTTGCTTGCGTTCAGGCTCAGCGCGCCGCCTGCGAGCACCGCGCTGCCCGCGCCCGCGCTCGTGTCACTGCCGCGCACCCAGATCGAGCCCGGCGTAGAGATCGTGATGAACCCCGGCGCGTGCAGCAGCGTCGCGCCAGGCGCGTCTGCGCCGCCGATCGTGATGTCGCCGGTGGCGTGCAGGTCGTGCGACAACGCCGACACCTCGCCCGTGACGGCGATGGCGCCGGTGTTGTCCACTGTCAGCATGCCCGGCAGATGTATCCCGCTCAGCTTGAGCAGCGCCGACACCGTATGCAGGCTCAGGTCGCCACCGGCGTCCGACACCACCGTCTCGACCGTGTTGGTGCCCGCAAGCTGTGTGTCCCCGAACGAGCTGGTCGTGAGATTGACCGCGTCGATGGAGGCGCCGGCGTCCTGCACGATGTCGCCGGTCGTGCTGACCAGCTGCACGTCGTGCGATTGCATGTGCGACTTCAGGAAGATGCTCGAGCCGACGGTAATCGTGCTCGTTCCGCCCGCCGTCCACGGGCCGCTCACCGTCACGTCGCCCAGGTTGGTGATCGCCGCGTCGCCGCCCGCGGTCATGCTCGTAACATTGAGCGGCACGATGTTGCGGAGCGCCAGGCTGCCTGCGATGTCCGCGTCGAGGTTGCTAATCCGATTATCGCCGCCCAGATTCGCAGTGCCGGCGTCCAGCTCGAGCGCGCCGGCGAAGATATGGCCGCGCGCACCGGTCTGATTGATGTTGGCCGCGTCGAGCTTCACGGTCTCCAGCGAGCGGATCGAGGCGTTCTGCGTGGCCGTGCCGATCAGGCGTATGTCGCCTCCCGCATGGACTTCGACCAGCCCGCCGCCGAGCGGCGTACCGGTGCCATCTGCCGGCGCGCCGATGCGCACGCCGCTGCGCTCGCCCGCCTGGAGAATCACGTCGCCGCCGACGTCGACGAAGATATTGTTTGGCGCCGTGGAGGTGCCGCCGCTGCCGATATTCGCCGGGTTGTCGGCGCGGTCATCGCTACCGCGCAGAGTGAGGTCGCCGCCGACATAGAGCTGCAAGTCGGTCGTCGCAGTGAGACCCCCGACCCTCACCGTGCCGTTCGTTCCCTCGGTGGCACCGGCCGTAAGCCGCATGTCGCCGCTGGCATGGATCTCCTGGTGCCCCGCCCGGATTGCGCCAGCGCTGTTCGCGCCGCCAACGGCGTTCGAGACGGCGATGTCGCTCGCGTAGATGGTCTGCTTTCCAGCGACGCTGCCGTGTACCAGCGCGTCGCCGCCGACGCCGCCGGCGATGGTGAAGTCGCCTTTCACGTCGATGAGCTGATTGCCCGAAACCCCGGCCGGCGTATTGGACGAAAGAAGGATGAAGGCAGTGTTGCCGCTCGTCCCGGCAGTCGGGCCGCCACGCAATTCGACGCTGCCGGCCTCGACCGTCTGCTGGCCCCCGCCCGCATGGAGCAACCCGGTGACGAAGGTCTGGCTTGGGGCGCTGCCCCCGGTGATGCTCAGCAGCCCGGTGGTGGAAACTTTCTGTGTACCGGCGCTGGTCGGCCGCGTGCTAAGGGTAGCCGCGTTGAGGTTCGTGGACGGCCCGACGATCATGATCGACCCCTGCTCCGTCCTGGTACCCGCCGTGATCTCCTGACTCGAGCCGCCCCCGATCAACGAGAAGCCGAGCGCACCCGCACTGCCGAGTTCGATCGCATTGGCGCCGCTTCCAGTGACGGATACGGTCTGCGTGCCGCCGTTGGCTCCAATGCTGGCATTGCCGATCGACCCGTTGACTTTGAGCCGCTGGCCGTCGGTGATGCTGACAGACTGCGAAGCGCCCACGGCCGATTGGCTGATGAAAGCGCCGCCGGAAAGCGCAGCCGACTGGACATCAACGTTGCCGCCGCCCGAAACCGCGACCGTCTGACTGCCGCCGGGCTTTGCCAATCCCGAACTGTTGAATGCGCTGTTCGAGATGGATGCGAACCCGCCCGTGGAAAGCACATCGATGCTTCCGCCGCCGGAGACGGTGATCAACTGGTCGCCGGTCGACGCCTGATCACCGAAGCTGCTGTTAACGATTTGCGCTGAGCTGGAGCCCTGGCCGCCGGAGGGCGCACCGCCGGACGAGCGGATAGTGATCCCGCCTCCCGATACGACCACAGTTTGATTGCCGCCCGGAGTTCCGCTCGAAAACGGAGTCTGGTTGCTTTGATTGTTGATCGAAGCCTGCGCGCCGTCTTCCGCCGTTACCGCGACGGCGTGCGCAGTGATGTGCTGCCCGCTGGACGCGCCGAGGATGGCAAACTGCGGCGCGGGCGAGGCTGCCGGAACTCCCGGAGAGGGCGGGACCGGCGGAATTCCGGGCGGCGGTGGCGGCGGGGGCTGAATTCCGCGGGCAGCCACGATGAGCGCGCCCGAAACATCGACGGTCTGCAGGCCGTTGCCGAAATTGAAGACCTGCACAGTGCTCGCCGGAACAGCCGAGAAGCCGTCCCCGGATGCAAGGAGGCTCAGATCGCCGCCGGTGACGGTGATGTTCTGATTTCCCGTGCCCTGGTTGTTGATGAACACGAAACCGCCATTTTCGGCCGAGACCCTCATGGATTTCGCGGTAATGTCCTGGCCAGCATTCGAGGTCAGGTTCACGAACGGCTGCGCAGTACCTGCCGTGACGATCAGCGCACCGTCGACATTCACCGTCATCGGCCCGTTGGAGGACACCGAGTTGCTGACGGTCAGATCGCCCACGGTCGTGATGGTCGTGCCCGCTTGCGAGGCCCAGAAACCCGTCACGCTCATCGGCCCGCTGTTCGTCACCGACACGTCGCGCCCGTTGAGCGACGTCACGTTCAGAGCGCCGGCGTTGACCAGGTTCACATCGCCGGAGAAGGCGAACGCACCGAAGTTCAGGTCGCCCGTGTTGGTCAACCTGAAGTCGCCCTCCATGCTCGAGCCGTTCAGCGTACCGGCGATGCGGTTGGCGCCGTTCAGGCTGACGGAGCCCTGACCGCTCAGGCTGTTGAAGCCGTTGGCTTCTATGGAGCCGCCCGCGCTCTCGGAGAGCGAGGCGCCGAAGCCGAACGCGGTGATATTGGTCTGCCCGCTCGTGATCCAGGGGCCGGAGATCGCGACCGCGCCGTTATTGCTCAAGCTGGCGCTGGCCGCGTTGAGGCTGGTGACCTCGAGGTCGCCGCGGTTGAAGAAGAACAGATCCGACCCCGCCGTGCCGCTATAGCTGCCGACGCGGTTTTCGCCGCCGAGGCTCGTCGCGTTCGTCGACACCGTGGTCAGCCTGTCCGCCTCGATGGAGCCGGCCGACTCGGTGATCGAGCCGCCGCTGGCAGTCAAGATCACTTCATCCGAGCTCAAAGACGATGCGAGCACGATGTCGGAGCCGACCGTGATGGCGCTCGTCCCGCCCGCGGTCCAAGGACCACTTACGGTCACATTGCCCGCGTTGACGATCGTCGCGTCGCCGAAAGCACTCATTCCGGCGACGTTGAGCGCGCCGGTGTTGTTGAGGGTCACATCGCCGCCGGTGCTCGTGGCGTTGAACACCGCGAGCTCGTTCGGCCCGCTCAGGAGCGCGCTGCCGACCGTGTCGACGCTCAGGCTGCCGGCGATGACCCGGCCCATCTGCGCCTCGGTGATGCTGGCCGCGCTTAGCGTCACGTTGTCGCGCGTGCGAATCGAGGCGAACTCCTGCACGCCGTTCAGGCGAATGTCCCCGCCCGCCGTGATGGCGATGTTGCCGCCCGACTGGATGCCGCCGTCGGTCTGCGGGGCGCCGATGCGCGCACCTGCGCCGGCCGCGCGCGTATCGAGGACCACGCTGCCGCCCGCGTCGATGGTGATGAAGTTCGCCAGTGCAGGCGCGGTCGGCGAAGCGGTGGAGCCGATGCCTACGCCATTGCCCGACAGCGTGCCGCCGGTGAGGACCAGGTCCCCGTCCAGGATCAGCGTGAGGTTCGTGCCCGTCGCGGATCCACCGCCGCCGCCCAGGCCGCCGATGCGCACGCCCGGCAGGCTGCCGAGCGATGCGTTCGCGGTAAGGGTCACGTCGCCGGTGGCGTCGATGAGCTGATTGGCGCCGAGGATCGCCGCGACGCTGTTGTTGCCGCCCAGGCTGGAGTTGGCAAGCGTCAGGTTGCCCGCCTCGATGTGCTGCGTCCTGAGCGGGTTGAAGGCAACGATCAGGGCGTTGTGACCGTCCTGGATGAAGCCCGAGCCGCCGGTCAGGAAGATGTCGGGCCGACCGGTGATGGTCTGGTCGCCGCCCGCGTTGATGGTCGAGGCGCCGAGCGCCGCTTCGCTGCCAAGCGTGATGCTTCGCGGTCCGGCGCTCGTCGTTTGGATGAGCTGGTTGCCCGAGGCGAACACGTTCGCCACGCCACCGCCCAGGCCGTGGATGTTCAGATGGTCGCCGGTGACGGTGATCTGCTGCTGCCCGGCGCTGTTGTTGCGGATCTCCGCCACGCCGCCGCCCGCGCCGGTCTGCACGTCGATGCTGCCGGCGATGATGGTCTGGGTTCCACCGTTGTTGAGAAGCTGCACCAGGCGACCACCCTGCGCCGCCACGTTCAGCGACTGCGCGCTGATCTTCTGACCGCCGTTCGAGGTGACGCTGTCGATGACGTTGGCTGCCCCGCCCGCCGCGAGCTCGAGGCTCCCGCCGGTGAAGTTGCTCGTGACGTTCGACATGCCGCCGACGTTGAGCGTGATGGTGCGCAGGTCCACCCCGTCGGTCTCGGAGACGTAGGCGCCACCGAAGGAGTTGTTGATCGCCAGCGCGTTGGCCGAGGTCTTCACCGGCGTGCCGTCCGCGCCGATGCCCCTGCTGGCGCGCAGCTGGACCTCGTCGGCGGAGATGGTGCCGCCGCCGATGATGCTGCCGTTCCCTGCGCCGACGACGACGTCGGCACCGGCGCCGGTCGTGACGCCCTGCGCGCCGATGGTGATCGTGCCGATCCGCGCCAAGGGGTCCGAGCTCCTGAAGAACGCCAGGCTCTTGGTCCCGCCCTCGACCCGCGCGTTCTGGCCGATCGTCATGTCGCCGGTAAAGGTCGTGCCCAAGCCGCTGCCCAGCACGACGAAGTTCGCAGTGTTGATGCTCGCCAGGTCCGCGTTAGTCAGCGTGGTATCGCCCGCCGACTCGATGCCGAACGAATTGGTCCCGGTACGCGGACGCAGCACTACCGCCGCGTTGCCGCCCTGGATGTTGCCCGCGTCCAGGTCGAACGCGTTGGCATTGAGGACGACGTTCGCAATGCCGCCCCCGTTGGTGATGGTGCCGTCGTTCTTGAGGCTGTTCGCCGTCAGCGTGATCGCCCCGTTCGCCCGAATCGCCGTACCGGCACCTACCTGCAGGTTGCCGCTGGCCGTGACGTTGATCTGCCCCGCGGGGACCGGCGTCTGGTTGGAAGCGCCGATGCGCGCGCCCGCGCCCTCCGATTCAAGCGTCACGTTCGCCGCCGACACCGTGATGGTGTTCGATTGCGTCGAGGGCCCGCTCGAGCCCAGGCTCGCCCCGTTCACCGTGCCGCCATGCACCAGCAGGTTTCCGCCGGCGTTGAGCGTGAGGTTGGTCGGCCCAAGCGTGGTGCCGCCGATACCGCCGATGCGTGCGCCGTTGGAGCCGCCCTGCCCCGCACCGCCGTAGATCGATACGTCCCCTATGGTCGTGATGACATTGCGCGCTGCATTGAAGGTCGCCGACGCATCGATGCCCGCACCGGAACGCAGCTCGATGCTGCGTGCGTTGATCGTTTGAACGGTGGAATCCGGGCCGGTGGCCTGGATGAAGACGTTATTGCTGTTATTCGCGGCCCCGCCCGCGCCACCCTTGAGAACGATGTCCGGGTTGCCGTTGATGGTTTGATTTGCGTTGGTGACGATTCCGGCGCGGTTCCCCGCGCCACCGTCACCGCCAGTGATTTTCAGGTCGCCCGTCACTGTCAGCGTCTGATTGCCGCCAAATCCGGAGTTGATGAACGCGCCGTTATTCACACCTCCCGGCCCGCCTTCCAGAAGCACGCTTCCGGCATTGATCGTTTGCGCGCCATTCATCGTGAGCGGCGAATTCGAGCCGTTGTTGATGCTGGCAGCGCCGCCGGCCCCGCCGTGCACGCTGACTTGGCCGGATACGTCGAAGCGCTGGCCGTGGCCGAACGTCGAGTTGATGAAAGCCCCGTTAGCCGTGCCGGCTTCTCCGCCTTGCAGGCTGACGCTGCCGGCCGTCACCGTCTGCCCCGCGGACGAGACGATGATTGCGCTGTTGGTGGTGCCGCTCCCGCCTCCGGTGAGCTCGACGCTGCCGGCACCGACGTCGATCACCTGGTCGCCAGCGGCAATGGTGCCCGCCCCGCCAGAGGAAATGATGATCGCCGTATTGTTCATCCCGGTCGCGCCGCCCTTCATCTCCAGCTTTGCGGCGCTGACCTTCTGCTCGCCGCTGCCGTTGTGGTACAGGCCGCTCGCCGACCCGAATCCCGGCTGGTTCGGCACGTTGCCGCCGCTGATGCGCAGGGTCCCGCTGGTCGACACGGTTTGCGTGCCGCCGACCACTTGTCCACTCGAAATAAAGGTCGGGCCGACGTCAGCGCCCACGACGGTGATCGAGCCCGCTTGGTTGCCGGTGCCGGCGGTGATGACTTGCGTTGCTCCTGAAATCCACGAAGAGCCGAGGTTCCCCGCCGCACCGAGCGTAAGTGCGTTGGCGCTGCTTCCCGTGGTTGAAACCGTCTGGGCGCCGCTTGCAGAGATGCTCGCGCTGCCGCTCACGCCGCTCACGTCTATGCCGGCGCCGTCGATGACCTTGACGATTTGCTCGCCGGAAGTGAAGTTGCCGATTTGCGCCGAGCTCGACGGTTGCCCGGCCGCACTCGAGGTGTGCACGTCCAATCGTCCGCCCGTTACGGTGATGGTCTGACTCCCGGCGGACTGGTTATTGATCGAAGCATTCGCGCCGTCGCTCGCCAAGACTTGGATGGACCCGGCGGCGATATCCTGGCCAGCATTGGAGGTGAGCGTCGCGAATTGCGGCGCTGGCGGGAAGGGCGGGAAGTCCGGGGTCGGCGGTGGCGGCGGGGGCTGCGTACCGCTTGCCGCCACGGTGAGAGTCCCGTCCACGCTCACGTGCATCGGGCCGAACGACGACACCGAGCTCGTGACATTGAGGTCGCCGGCCGTCGTAATGGAGGTCGACGCCGTCGAGCTCCAAGAGCCGCTGACCGCCATGTCGCCGAAGTTGGCGATGGTCGCATCGCCGAAAGCGTTCACCCCGGTGACCTCGAGCACGCCGCTGTTGTTCAGCGTGACATCGCCGCCCGTGCTGGTCGCACTGAAGGTCGCCACCTGGTTCGCGCCGTTCAGCGTCGTATCCGCACTGGACACCGTGGTCAGCCTATCCGCCACGATCGCGCCGCCGGACTCGGTGATCGAGCCGCCGTTAGCAGTCAAGATCACTTGGTCCGAGCTCAAGGACGATGCGAGCACGATGTCCGAGCCGACCGTGATGGCGCTGGTCCCGCCGGCGGTCCAAGGACCGCTTACGGTCACGTTACCGACGTTGGCGATCGTCGCGTCGCCGAACGCGTTCATTCCAGTAACGGTCAGCACCCCGCTGTTATTGAGCGTGACATCGCCGCCGGTGCTCGTCGCTTTGAAGCTCGCCACCTCGTTCGGCCCGCTCATGAGCGCGCTACCGGCAGTGTTGACCGTCAGGCTGCCGGCGAGGACGCGGCCTTTCTGGGCCTCGGTGATGCTGGCTGCATGGAGCGTCACGCTGTCGCGCGTGCGAATCGAGGCGAACTCCTGATCTCCGTTCAGGCGAATGTCCCCGCCCGCGGTGAGGGCGATGTTGCCGCCCGACTGGATGCCACCGTCGGTCTGCGGAGCGCCGATGCGCACACCCGAACCCGCGACACCGGAATTCAGGATCACGTTCCCGTTGGGCGCGTTGATCGTGATGTTGTTCGCCAGCGCCGGAGCGGTCGGCGAAGCGGTGGAGCCGATGCCCACGCCGTTACCCGAGAGCGTGCCGCCGGTGAGCACGAGGTCCCCATCGAGGGTCAGCGTGAGGTTGGTGCCGGTGGCCGAGGCGCCGCCGCCGCCAAGCCCGCCGATGCGCACGCCCGGCAGGCTGCCCGCGGAGGCGTTCGCAGTCAGCGTCACGTCGCCGGTGGCGTCGATGAGCTGATTGGCACCCAGGATCGCGGCAACGCTGTTGTTGCCGCCCAGCGTCGAGTTGGCAAGCGTGAGATCGCCCGCTTCGATGCGCTGCGTGCGCGTCGGGTTGAACGCCGAGATGATGGCGTTGTGGCCGTCCTGCACCGGGCCCGCGCCGCCGGTCAGGGAGATATCCGCCCTGCCAGTAATGGTCTGGTCGCCGCCGGCGTTGATGGTCGAGGCGCCTAGCGCTGCGTCGCTCCCAAGCGTGATGCGCCGCGCACCGAGACCGGTGGTCTGGATGAGCTGGTTGCCGGCCGAGAACACGTTCGCCACGCCACCGCCCAGGCCGTGGATGTTCAGATGGTCGCCGGTGACGGTGATCTGCTGCTGCCCGGCGCTGTTGTTGCGGATCTCCGCCACGCCGCCGCCCGCGCCGGTCTGCACGTCGATATTGCCGGCCGTGATGCTCTGATCCCCGACGGTGTTCAGGAGCTGCGCCGTGCGCCCGCCCTGCGCGCTCACGTTCACGTTCTGCGCCGTGATGGTCTGCCCGCCAAACGAGCTCACCACGTCCGTTACCCCAAGGCTGCCGCCGGCGCGGAGATCCAGCGTCCCGCCCATCACGTTGCCGAAGTTGTTGACGTTCCCGCCCACGACCAGGCTGATGTTGCGCAGCGTCACGTCGTCGGCCTCGGACACGAACACGGCGCCCGAGCTGTTGTTGATGGCGAGGGCGTTCGCCGACGTGTGGACCCGCGCGCCGTCGGCGCCGATGCCGGTGCTCGCGCGCAGCTGCACCTCGTCGCCGCTGATCATGCCGCCGGCGCTCACGATGTTGCCCTTGCCCGCGCCCACGATGATGTCGGCGCCCCCTGCCGTCGTCACGCCCTGCGCGCCGATCGTGATCGTGCCAGTGCGCGCCGCCGGGTCGACGCTCCTGAAGAACGCCAGGCCCTTGGTCCCGCCATCGACCCGCGCGTTCTGGCCGATCGTCATGTCGCCGGTGAAGTTCAGCCCCGTGCCGCTGCCCAGCACCACGAAGTTCGTGGTGTTGATCGTCTGCAGGTCGGCGTTGGTCAGCGTCGTATCGCCCGCCGCCCCGATGCCGAACGAGCGCGTGCCGTCGCGCGGGCGCAGGATCACCGCCGCATTGCCGCCCTGGACGCTGCCGCCGCTCAGATCGAACGCGTTGGCGATCAGCGCGACGTTGCCGGTATTGGTCCCCCCGCCGTTGGTGATCGTGCCGTCGTTCGTCAGGCTGCTCGCCGTCAGCGTGATCGGCCCGTTGGCGCGGATCGCCGTGCCAGCGCCGACATCCAGATCTCCCGTTGCGGTGACAGTAATCGATCCCGTCGGAACCGGCGTCTGGTTCGAGGCGCCGATGCGCGCGCCCGCACCCTCCGATTCGAGCGTCACGTTCGCCGCCGACACCGTGATGGTGTTCGATTGCGTCGACGGCCCGCTCGAGCCCAGGCTCGCGCCGTTGACGGTGCCGCCGTGCACCAGCAGGTCAGTGCCGACGCTCAGCGTCAGGTTGGTCGGCCCGAGCGTCGTGCCGCCAATACCACCGATGCGCGCGCCGTTCGAGCCCCCACCGCCCGCACCGCCATAGATGGATACGTCGCCGGTGGTCGTGACCACGTTGCGCGCCGCATTCAGCGTCGCCGAAGCGTCGATGCCGGTGCCCGAACGAAGCTCGATCCTGCGCGCGTTGATCGTCTGCGGCTTCGCCACGTCCCCCGAGGTCGCTTGGATGAAGACGTTGTTGCCAGTGCCGCCCTCGCCTCCCTTCAGAACGATCTCCGGATTGCCGGTGATGGTCTGGGCGGCGTTGGTCAGGATTCCGGCGCGGTTATTGGCGCCGCCCGCTCCGCCGGTGACGCGGATCTCGCCCGGGACCTTGAGCGTCTGCGCACCGCCGAATTGCGAGCTGATGAACGCGGAGTTATTGGTGCCCCCCGAGCCGCCTTCCATGACCACGCTTCCGGCGTTGATGGCTTGCGCTCCGCTGATCGTGTCGGGGCTGTTCGTGCCGTTGAACATGCCCGCCGCGCCGGCCGCCGTGGCTGCCAGCTTCAGTCGGCCATCGACATTGAAAAGCTGCCCGCCGCCAAACGTCGAATTGATGAACGCGCCGTTGTTCGATCCGCCCGCGCCGCCCTGGAGGATGACCTCGGCGGCGGATATCTCCTGCTGATCGAGGCTGTTCTGGAATATGCCGGCAGCGCGATTCTGCCCCGCCCCGCCGCCCTTGATGCTGAGGGTCCCGCTGGTGCTGATCACCTGGCGAGTCGCGGGCGTGAGGCCGACGTTCGCGATGAACGTGGCCTGGCCGTCGGCACCCGCCCCCTGGATGGTGATCGAGCCCGATTCGCCGTCGCCGCCCGCGGTAATTCGCTGGTTCGCGCCTGTCAACACGGAGAAGCCTGTCGCGCTCTCGCTGCCAATTTGCAGCGCATTCGCTCCGGAGCCGGTAATGGAAACCGACTGATCGCCAAAACTCGCCTGGATCCCGGCCGATCCGCCTTCACCGACGATGCGTATATGGTCGCCGTCAGTGACGCTGATCGACTGCTTGCCGTTGAAGGTGCTGATGAACGCTCCGCTGCCCGGCGCGACCGCGCGAACATCGATGCTGCCGCCGTTCACCGTGATGGTCTGCTCACCGCCGGAGGTGCTGATCGATCCGCCCAGGACCGACAGATCTCCATGCACGGTGAGGTCCTGCTTGCCCGTGAGGGTGCTGAGGATGGCCGCGCCACCGGGGCCGGCTTCGACCGTGATGCCCGCCGGGCCGGTCGCAGTGACTACCTGATCGCCGGTGTCGTTGCGCACCACGGACAATTCGCCGGCCTGCGCCCTTATGGTCAGCGAATCCGCGGTGATGGTTTGGCCGTTGCGGCTGGCGACCTGGCCGCCGCGCTCCACCAGGACACCGCCGGCGACGTTCACGTCGATCGTGTCGCCGGCAATCAGGCCGTTCAGCATCATCGGATCGGGGACGAGGCGCTGCACTTGCAGGCTGCCGCCGGAGATCGCCACGTGGCCGGCCTGCGTTTCCCCGGTGGCGACGATGCCGCCATTCGGCCCGCCGCCGTCGAGCACGATCTCGCCGTTCTGCAGGGCGAGGCCGGTGGCGCGGATCACGCCGGAGGTGTTGATCACGGTATCGAGCAGCGCGTTCATGCTCTTCGCCTTGAGGAGCACCGTGCCGCCGTCGGCCTGCAGCGTCCCCCGGTTGATCACCGAAGCGCCGTAAGCGGCTTCGTCGACGACCACGCTGATCAGGCTGTCGCCAATGCTGAGCGAAACGCCATTTCCGGCCGCCAGCGCCACCTTGCCGGCGTTCGCGATGATCACTCCGTCGTTCTGCACCTGCGGGCCGACCAGCGCGGTGTAGCCGCCGGGCGTGATGATCGAGCCGGCGTTCGTGACGCTGCCGGCATTGCCGGGGTTGTAGAACTGGTACGTGCCGTTGAGGAAGTTCTGGTCGGTGATGGAGAGCGATGAGGCGAGCAGCGAGCCCACTTCCACCGATGCGCCCGGGGCGAACAGCACGCCCGCGTTGTTGACGAGGAATACCTGGCCGTTGGCGGTCAGGCGCCCGAAGATTTGCGAAGCCTCGTTGCCGACCACGCGGTTCAAGAGCGCGGCCGCGGCATTGGGCTGCGTGATGTTGACGTGCTCGGTGGCGCCGATCGAGAAGCCCTGCCAGTTGACGATCGCCTTCTGGATCGCCTGGTCGATCTGCATGGTCTGCGCGGTCGGCCGCGTGACCGTCACGCTGTCCGGAATCACGACCTGCTCGCCGGTGGGCAGGGCATACGCCTCGCCGTAAGGCAGGAACGCCGCGGTGACCGCCAGCGCAACGCGTTTGCCGCGCAGCGCGGCGCGAAGACCCACTCGCTCAACCATGACTACCCCCCTGGTACCGATGTGCTGCTTGAACGCCGCTTCTCCCGAGCGACACAATTATCTTAATGTAGGAAAAAGCCAAAACCTGCAAAATCCCGTCATCAGGGGATCAGCCGCAGCTCGACCGCCCGCATCACCGCTGCTGCAGCGCAATGAACCTCCAGCTTCCGGTAGGCGCTCTTGATGTGAGTTCCGACCGTGTGCGCCGAGATGCCCAGCCGCTGGGCAATCTCGGCGTAGCTGCAGCCCTTGGCGAGCAGCCGCACCACGTCAGCCTCACGCAAGCTGAGCCGGCGCACGGCTAGTTCCCGAGGTGGACCTTGTAGCGCGCGCCGTTCGAGAAGCTGCAGGTGCCGGCGCCCTGCATCGGCGAGCTCATCTGGTACTCGCAGGTCATGAACGCCCCGCTCGGGCCCCAGGCGCTGGCGATGCCCTTGCGGTCGTCGCCGGACACGCGCGTCGCCTCGCCGGTCAGCACTTCGCCCGCGTACTGGAGCTGGAAGCGGCCCTTGCCCGTCATCATGTTGGTGACCGTGCCCGACACCATGCCGGTTTGCGTGGCGATGTCGTTCTCCGGATAGAGCCGCGCATGCAGCATCTTCGGCATCGCGGGCTGGCCGGCCGCGGGCTGCGGCGCGCCGCCCGGGTAGGACGGCGGCGGCGTGGTCGGGATGTAGATCGCGTAGTTGCCTTCCGAGCCGACCGGCACGAGATAGCAGCCGGACAGCGCGCAGGCCTGCAGGCCCGCGATCGCCGCGAGTCTTGCGAGTTTCAGTTTCATAGCTGCGCTCCTTTGTGGGTTGCCAGGACCCCTTGCCCTGGTGAGCCCAGTCTCGGGGAGGCGCGCAGCCCGATCGGTTACCGATCGCTTACCGTTGCCTTAAATTCCGCCAGGGGATCGATCTCGAGCGATTTCTCGTGCAGCGCGCGGGCGCGCGCGGCCTCGCCTCGCTCTTCCAGGTGACGGCAGACCCTCGCCAGAACGCGGGAGAAGCGCCCGCGCAGGCGCTCGCGCGCCGGGATCAGCCAGGCGGCGTCGGCGTCGTCGGCCATGAAGCTGCCGCGATAAAGCGCGAGCAGCCGCTCGCCGATCCTGTCGAGCTCGCCGTCGCTCGCCGCTTCCAGGTCCGCAGCGAGCTGCTCGAACGCCCAGGTGTCGAGCCAGAAGTAGCGCCGGTCGAGCGATACGCGGCCCTCGTGCAGGATCACGGCGCGGTCCTCGCCGAGCAGCTTGCGCAGGCGATGCAGCGTGCTGGTGAACGAGCGGTGCGCCGAATCGCCGTCGATGCGCGGCCATAGCGCGTCGGTGACCTTGCTCTCGCTCACCTGCTCGCCGCCCGCGGCGATCAGGAACTTGAGCAGCTCGAGCGGCCGCTTCTTGGCCTTGCCTTCCCCGGTGCCGAGCGGCTCGTCGTGGCGCAGCAGGCGAAAGCCGCCGAAGGTCTGCACGCGGTAGGTCCACGGCCAGCCCTCCACCGCGAGCGGCGCCTGCTCGGGCACCAGCGCGCGGCGCTTGATCATGCTCTTCGCGTAGTCGGGCTCGATGCCGGCCTCCAGCGCGTGCGCCATCACGCGCGCCACCGCCGGGGCGCGCCAGCCGAGGAAATGGTGGTAGCCGTACTCGCGCCCGAGCTGCAGGCCGCGGCGCAGCGCGGCGAGGCCGGTGCGCGTGCGCCCGTGCGCGAGCGCCATCTGCGCAAAGCCGACCAGGCAGGTGAACTCGAGGTGGCGGTTGTCGATGCCCTCGACGATCACGCGCAGGGTCTGCAGGTTGGCGACGCATTTCCGCTCGTCGCCGCAGTCGGCGAGGATCTCGGCGAGCGCCAGGCGGCACAGCACCTCGAATAGCGGGCAGCCCACCTCGATGGCGGTGCGCAGCGCCGCCTTCGCTTCCTGCAGCGCGCTCATCAAATCCTTGCGCAGCATCGCTTCCCAGGCGCGGAAGTGCCGGTACAGGCACAGGTTGAAGCGTCCCGCGCTGGCGAGGCGCGTCTCCAGCTCGCGCGCGAGCGGCTGCGCGGCCGCGAGGTTGCCGGCGCCGAGCGCGCCGCCGTAGCCGTAGACCAGGAGCTGGAAGGTCCAGGTATGCACGCCGGTGGCGTGCGCGATCTGCAGACCCTCGCGCATCGCGGTCTCGCAGGCCACCGGGTCGGCCGTGAGCATGCCGTACATCGCCTCGATGTTCTTCAGCGTGATGAGCGAGAACGGCGACACGCCGCTCGCCCCGGCGGCCTGGCGCATCGCCGCGATCAGCTCGGCGGCGCGCCCATAGAGGCCGGTCCACATCAGCGTGAGCGAGGCGAGCAGGCCGACGAACAGGCGCAGGTTGATGTCGGGCTGGCGCGCCGAGGCGAGCAGCGCGCGCTCGATCCAGTCCTTCAGGTCGCGGCGCTGCGGCTGGCGCAGCGTGAGCGAGATGAACATGCCGCAGGCGATGCGCGCCTCGACCTCCGGCGAGGGCGGCTGCGCGGCGTTCTTCTCCGCCTCGTCGACCACCGCGATCCAGCGGTCGAGCAGCGAGCAGTCGTCGAGCTCGTAGAGTATCGCGAACATCGCCCCGGACGCGACGCGCAGCATGCCGGCGCCGTCGCCGGCGGCGCGGAACATCTCGAAGGCGCGCTCGTACAGGATGCGCGACTCGCGCGGCGTGAGCTGCGCCTGGCTGGCCGCCGCCCAATAGATGGCCCACGGGCGCTTCGCGCGCACCTCGGGCCGCAGCTCCTCGACCCAGCGCGCCACGGTCTCGCCGCGGCCCTGGGCGACCAGCGCGCCGGCGTTGTCCTCGATCAGGCGCGCCATCTCGTTCCACTCGTGCGCCTCGCGGTACAGCGCCACCGCGTCCTCGACGCGACCGGCCTGCTCCATCTGCCGCGCCGAAGCGCATTGCATTTCGTGGCGGCGCTCCGTGGACAGCGCCTCGGCGGCGCGCGCCTGCAGGAAATCGCGCAGCATCGGGTGGTACTGGTAGACGGGCTCGGGCTGCGTGTCGCGCAGGCTGACGAAGTAGTTGTTGCGGTTCAGGCCGTCGAGCAGCTCGGCGGTGCCTGCGTCGCCGGACAGCTCGCGCGCCATGGCCGCCGTCATCTCGGGGAGGTAGGCGGTATGCAGCAGGAACTGCTGCGTGCGCGCATCGGATTTCTGGAAGATCTCGCCGGCCAGGTAATCGAACACCAGCTGGCCGCTCGACGATCCGGGCGGCTCCGAGACTTTGCCCTGCTCGAGCATCAGCACCAGGCCCGCGGCCCAGCCCTGCGTGCGCACGTAGAGCGCCTCGACCGCTTCGGCGCTGAAGCCCGGCCGGCGCTTGAGCGCGATGGCACGCGTTTCCTCGCGCGAAAGGCGCAGCTCGTCCCAGCCGATCACCGAAAGCGCGCGATTGGCGCGCAGCCGCGCCAGGTTCGGCGGCGGATCGCCGCGGCTCACCACCACCACGCGCCCGCCCGGCGGCAGCGTCTCGAGCGCGACGCGCATCACCTCGTGCAGCTGCGAGGACGCCGGCACTTCCTGGTAACCGTCGAGCACCAGCGCGAACGGCGCTTCGAGCTGCGCGAACAGGCGCTCGAAGTAGCGCCGCGCGAAGATCGTCAACCCGGGCTGGTGCTCCGGCGTGAGGAGCGGAAGCTGCTCGCGTTCGCCTTCCCTCGAGTCGGCGGCGAGGCCGAGGTAGTAGAAGAACGTGGCGACGTCGGCGTCGCCTTCGTCGAGCTGGTACCAGAGCGAAGGCACCTTGGCCTGATCGAGCCAGCTCGCCGCGAGCGTGGTCTTGCCGCAGCCCGGCGGGCCGGTGATCCAGGTGACCGCGTGATCCTGCTTCAGCAGCTCGAACAGGCGCCGGCGCGGCAGCACGCCGGACACGCTCGGCCGCGTGGTCTTGCCCAGCGTGACTTTGCGAGCCCTGGTCATTCCCCCCTCACTGCTCCGTCGCGTCTCGGATCGGCGCCGCCGCGCCAGCCGCCCGGGATGCGCTGCACGCCCTGTAGTCCGCTTTCCAGGAGAATTCTATCCACCTGGTGCCCGCGCGCCTCCAGTTGCGGCGCGAGCGCCTCGTAGCGGCTGCCCTGCTCGATGAGCGTCGGGCCGTTGCGCGAGCCGAAGTTCGGCAGCTCGAAGGCGGCCTGGATGTCGAGCCTCCAGTCGAGGATGCCGACCAGCGCCTTCGCCACGTAGTTGATGATCATCGAGCCGCCGGGCGAGCCGACGGCCAGGATGGGTTTTCCCTTCTCGAAGACGATGCTCGGCGCCATGCTGCTCCTCGGCCGCTTGCCCGGCGCCACCGCGTTCGCCCCGCCCGGCGCGAAGTCGAAGTCGGTGAGCTGGTTGTTGAGCAGGAAGCCGCGCACGAAGATGCGGCTGCCGAACGTGGTCTCGATGGTGGTGGTCATCGACACGATGTCGCCGCGCGCATCGACGATCGAGAAGTGGCTGGTGCCGCCTTCCGTGTCGCCGGGCGGCGCGAGCGCCATGGCCTTTTCGCCGATCAGCCCGGCTCTTTTTGACATGTAGTTGGCATCCAGGAGAACTTCGAGGGGGATTTTTACAAAGTCCGAATCCCCGAGATAACGCGCTCGGTCGGCGTAGGCGAGCTTGCCGGCTTCGGCGAAGAAGTGCAGCGCATCGGCCGACTGCGGCGGCGCGCGCGCGAAGCGCGTGCGCTCGAGCAGGCCGAGGATCTGCAGCACGGCGACCCCGCCCGAGCTCGGCGGCCCCATCGAGCAGACGCGCCGCTTCCGGTACCCACCGCATACCGGCTCGCGCTCGAGCGCGCGGTAATTGCGCAGGTCCTCTTGCGTCAGGTCGCCCGGCTTTTCGTGCGTGCGCACCGCGAGCACGATGTCCTGCGCGATCTCGCCCTCGTAGAACATGCGCGCGCCGCCGCGCGCGATGACGCGCAGCGTGTCGCCATACTCCCGGTTGACGATGCGCGGCGCCGAGAACACCTCGGTGCGCATGTGCCGCTCGCGGGAGAGCGCGTCGCGCAGCTTGGGCCCGGGCTCGAAGCCTTCGTCGGCGATGCGGATCGCCGGCAGGAACAGCTCATCCCACGGCAGCCGGCCGTGGCGCTGGTGCGCGAGCTCGAGCATGCGCAGGACCCCAGGCACGCCGACCGAGCGGCCGCTGATGGCCGCGTCGAGAAACGCAAGCGGTTTTCCCTGCGCATCCAGGAATCGGTCGGGCGTTGCCGCCGCCGGCGCCGTCTCGCGCCCGTCATACGAGCGCAGCTTCTTCTCGCGCCCGGACCAGTGCAGCATGAACGCCCCGCCGCCGATGCCGGAGGACTCGGGCTCGACCAGGCCGAGCACCATCTGCACCGCGATCGCGGCGTCGACCGCCGAGCCGCCGCGCTTCAGCACCTCGACGCCGGCCTGGGCGGCAAGCGGGCTCGCCGCGCTGACCATGAAGCGCCTGGCGACGAGCGCTTCGCGCGCCTCCGCGATGCCGAGTGCGAGCCAGCACAGCAGCAGGACCAGGACCTTCATTGCACCCGGTAGAAGTACAGCTCCTCGACGATCTCGCCCCGCACGTCCTGGTACACGTGCTTCACCCAGCGCTTGACCTGCGGCACGTACCAGTACGTGTTGCGCGCCTCGTCCGAGTTGACCGTGTCGATGCGGCGGTAGTAGCCGTCGGCCTGCAGCTTGAGCGCACGGAACTTGCCAGCCGGCACCTCGACGTCCTCCCAGCCCATGATCGTTACTTTGCGCTCGTGCCGGACGTGGAACTCGCCGGCGCGCGGGCGGCGTACCTCCCACATCGCCGGGTACTGCTGTCCGGTCGAGAGCGGGAACTGGAACATGCCCTTTTCCACCTCGAACACGCCTTCGTCGACGGCGTTCACCGCGTTCCAGTCGCGCGTCCAGGTGGCGTCGGACTCCCTGCGGCCGCCCTGGCGCTCGATGACCGCGTGGATCGCGCGTGCATCGACGAAGCTCACGCGCAGCTCGTAGACGATGGCCGGAGGGTTGCGGCGCGCATTGGTATTCCGGTAAACCCAGCGGTCGTCGACCTTGACCTCCGGCCTCTGCACCGGCTTGTCGCCCTGTGCCAGGCAGCTCCCGCAAACAAAAAGGGCGGCCAGGGCCGCCCTTCTTGCCGCCACTTGCATGCGCGTGCTCACGCGATCAGCGGTACGACCAGCAGCGCGACGATGTTGATGATCTTGATCAGCGGGTTCACCGCCGGGCCGGCGGTGTCCTTGTACGGATCGCCAACCGTGTCGCCGGTCACCGCCGCCTTGTGCGCGTCGGAGCCCTTGCCGCCGTGGTGGCCGTCCTCGATGTACTTCTTGGCGTTGTCCCACGCGCCGCCGCCGGTGCACATCGAGATCGCGACGAACAGGCCGGTGACGATGGTGCCCATCAGCACGCCGCCGAGCGCCTGCGCGCCCGCCGCGGGACCGCCGATCCAGCGGAAACCGAGGCCGACCACGATCGGCACCAGCACCGGCAGGAGCGAGGGGACCATCATTTCGCGGATCGCCGCGCGCGTCAGCATGTCGACCGCCACGCCGTACTGCGGCTTCGCGGTACCCTGCATGATTCCCGGGATCTCCTTGAATTGGCGGCGCACTTCGAGCACCACGGCGCCCGCCGCGCGGCCGACCGCCTCCATCGCCATCGCGCCGAACAGATACGGCACCAGCCCGCCGATGAACAGGCCGATGATCACGTAGTGGCTGGAGAGGTCGAAGGAAACAACCTTGCCCGCGGACTCGAGTGCATGGGTGAAGTCGGCGAACAGCACGAGCGCGGCGAGGCCGGCGGAGCCGATCGCGTAGCCTTTGGTGACCGCCTTGGTGGTGTTGCCGACCGCGTCGAGCGGGTCGGTGATGTCGCGCACCGAGTCGGGCAGGTCGGCCATCTCGGCGATGCCGCCCGCGTTGTCGGTGATCGGCCCGTAGGCGTCCAGCGCCACGATGATGCCGGCCATCGACAGCATCGAGGTGGCGGCGATCGCGATGCCGTACAGCCCGGCGAGCGCGTAGGACAGCAGGATCGCCACGCACACGCCGAGAACCGGCCAGGCGGTCGACTTCATCGACACGCCCAGGCCCGCGATGATGTTGGTGGCGTGACCCGTAACGCTCGCGTCCGCGACGTGGCGCACCGGCTTGAACTGCGTGCCGGTGTAGTACTCGGTGATCCAGACCAGGAAGCCGGTCAGCGCGAGGCCCACCACCGCGGCGCCCCACAGGTGGTACACCTTGAGGAGCTTCTTGCCGCCCGCCACGTCGAAGGGAACCTTGTCCAGCACTTCGCCCATCACGATCTGCGTGATTGGCCAGAACGCGATCACCGCGAGGATGCCGGCCACCCACAGGCCGCGGTAGAGCGCGGGCATCACGTTGGCGTCGCCGGGCTTGGCGCGCACGAACCAGGTGCCGGCGATTGAGGCGATGATGGCGAAGCCGCCGAGCGCGAGCGGGTAGATGAGCGCGGCCGGCGAAGTGGTCTGCACCATCAGCGCGCCGAGCAGCATGGTGGCGATGATGGTCACCGCGTAGGTCTCGAAGAGATCCGCCGCCATGCCGGCGCAGTCGCCGACGTTGTCGCCCACGTTGTCGGCGATCACGGCCGGGTTGCGCGGATCGTCCTCCGGGATCCCGGCCTCCACCTTGCCGACCAGGTCCGCGCCCACATCCGCGCCCTTGGTGAAGATGCCGCCGCCGAGACGCGCGAAGATCGAGATCAGCGAGCTGCCGAACGCGAGGCCGACCAGCGGATGAATCACGTGCGCGAGGTTCGAGCGGTCGATCGCGTTGGCGTAGAGCAGCGCGTAGTAGCCGGCCACGCCGAGCAGGCCGAGGCCCACCACCAGCATGCCGGTGACGGCGCCGCCGCGGAACGCGACCTGCAGCGCCTCGTTCAGGCCGACGCGCGCCGCCTCGGCGGTGCGCACGTTGGCGCGCACCGAGATGTTCATGCCAATGATGCCGCAGGCGCCGGACAGCACGGCGCCGAGGAAGAAGCCCCACGCGGTGGCCCAGCCGAGCGCCGGCACGAAGCCGATCACCAGGAACAGCACCACGCCGACCATCGCGATGGTCTTGTACTGGCGCCACAGGTAGGCCACCGCCCCTTCGCGCACCGCCGCCGCGATCTCGCGCATGCGCTCGTTGCCGTCGGGCAGGCGCAGGATGCGCGTGCTCTGCCAGAGGCCGTAGACGATTGCGAGTGCCGCGCAGACGAGCGCGAAGACGAGGCCAGCGGTCATGTTTTCTTCCCCTGAAAGGGGAGGAATTTTATCAGGTGAGCGCGGCGAGAGCGCGCTTGGTGACGTCTTCCACGCTGCCGCGGCCGGAGATCTTGCGGTACTTCACCGGCGTTTTCTTGTAGTGCTCGACCAGCGGGCGCGTCTGCTTGCGGTAGACCTGCAGGCGCTCGCGCACCGTCTCTTCCCGGTCGTCGTCGCGCTGCACCAGCGCCTCGCCGGTCGCGTCGTCGCGGTCGGCGGCGCGCGGCGGATTGAACTTCACGTGGTACACGCGCCCCGAGCCCGGGTGCACGCGCCGGCCGCTCATGCGCACGATGATCTCCTCGTCCGGCACGTCGATCTCCAGCACGTAGTCGACCGCCACGCCGGCCTGCTCCATCGCCTCGGCCTGCGGGATGGTGCGCGGGAAGCCGTCGAACAGGTAGCCCGCCTTGCAGTCGGGCTTCCGCAGGCGCTTCTTCACCATCTCGACGATCAGCTGGTCCGATACCAGGTGCCCGGCGTCCATCACCTTCTTCGCCTCTTTGCCGAGCGCGCTGCCGGCCTTGATCTCGGCGCGCAGCATGTCGCCGGTCGAAATCTGCGGGATGCCGAACCTCTCGCAGATGAACTTGGCCTGCGTGCCCTTGCCCGCGCCCGGCGGCCCGAGGAGTATCAGCCTCATGAAATCATTCTACGCACCGCCTCGAGATCCTGAGGCGTATCCACCCCGGGCGGGATTTCCGTTTCGCTGATCGCCACCGCAATCCTGTAGCCGTGCCAGAGGACCCGCAGCTGCTCGAGCGCCTCGCTTTTCTCCAGCGGCGCCGGCTTTAGCCGCGCGTACTTCTTCAAAAAGCCGACTCGATAGCCGTAGATCCCGGCGTGCCGGTAGCAGATCGCGCCGGCCTCGCGCGGGTACGGAATGCGCGCGCGCGAGAAGTAGAGCGCGTAGCCCTCCGCGTCGAGCACCACCTTGACCACGTTCGGATTGTCGAGCAAAGCCGGGTCGTGGATCGCGTGGCAGGCGGTGGACACGCTGGCACCGGGTTTTTTTGCAATCAACAATCCCACTGTCCTGATCAGGTGCGGATCGATGAGCGGCTCGTCGCCCTGCACGTTCACGACGATTTCCTTTTCGCCCAGCTTCAGTTTCTTCGCGGCTTCGGCGAGCCGGTCGGTACCCGAGGCATGGTTCGCGCGGGTCATGATCGCGCGATGCCCGTGCGCCTTCACCACGTCGAAGATGCGCTTGTCGTCGGTGGCCACGTGCACGCCGGCCGCGCCGCTCTGCGCGGCGCGCTCGCACACGCGCACCACCATCGGCTTGCCGGCGAGCTCGGCGAGCGGCTTGCCGGGAAAGCGCGTCGACGCGTAGCGCGCCGGAATGACGACGTGGAACCTCAAGCCACTTCTTCTTCCGGCGGGATCTTCCTCGCTTCTTCTTCCAGCATCACCGGGATGCCGTCCTTCACCGGGTAGCCGAGGCGGTCGGCCCTGCAGACGAGCTCGCTCTGCTGTTTGAGGTAGACCAGCTTGCCCTTGCACAGGGGGCAGACCAGGATTTCAAGCAGCCTTGGATCGACGGAACTCATCGAGCTTCCTCAGGAGCCAGGCGCCGAACCCGGGATCGAGCCGCGCGCTCACCGGCAGCACCCACCAGTCCGGGCGGGCGGCGGCGCGCAATTTTACCGCGTCCTTCTCGGTGAGAATGACCGGCAGCCCGTCGCCGAACTCGAGGTCCTGCGCGCTGAACGGGTGGTGGTCGGGGAACGGGTGCGGGATCACTTTCACGCCCGCGCGCCCGAGGTGCAGGAAAAAGCGGTTCGGATCGCCGATCCCGGCCGCCGCGTGCACCCGCTCGCCCGCGAACGACTTGAGCGGCCGGCGCTCGCGCGCGTCGGTCATGCGGTGCACCTCTTCGCCGGCGAGCGCCATCGCGAAGTCGCGCTGCGCGGCGCCGCCTTGCGCCACCACCGCGTCGACCGTCCTCAGGCGCCAGCGCGGCTCGCGCAGCGGACCGGCGGGAAGCAGGAAGCCGTTGCCCAGGCCGCGCGGGTCGAGCACCGCGATCTCGACGTCGCGGCGCATCGCGTAGTGCTGCAAGCCGTCGTCGAGCACCAGCACGTCCACGTCGGGATGTGCGCCGCGCAGTGCCGCGGCGACCGCGATCCGGTCGGGCCCGACCCACACCGGGCAGCCGGTGCGCCGCGCGATCAGCACCGGCTCGTCGCCGACTTCCGCGGCATCCGATGCCACGGTGGCGGCGCGCGGCACGTCCAGCTTCACGCCGTAGCCGCGCGAGATGATGGCCGGCGACCAGCCCTTCTTCTTCAGCTCCTCGGCGATCCAGATCACGAGCGGCGTCTTGCCGCTCCCGCCGACCGTGATGTTGCCCACCACGATGACCGGAATGCCCGGGTGCGCGCTCTTGAGAATTCGAACCTTGTAGAGAAGCTTGCGCATCACCACCACAACTGAAAAAACGAGGCTAGCCGGCCACAGCAACCAGGCCAGTAATCCGCGCCGGTACCAGAACTTCATCGACCACCAATCCCTGTTTCGGGTTTGGCTATTTGGGAGATTGCGTGGTGAAGGTGATCTGGGACAGGCCGGCGATGCGCGCGGCCTCCATCACGCGGATCACCGACTGGTGGGTCGCGGTCGCGTCGGCGCTGATCACCACCACCGGCTCGCTGAGCGGCGCGGCGGCGCGGCGCAGCTCGCCGGCGAGCTGCTCGACGGAGCGGAACGGCACCGGGTTGCGGTTCACCACGTACTGGCCCTGCGCGTTCACCAGGATGCTGACCTCGTTCGGGCGCTCGAGCTGGCGCTCCGCGGCTGCGCTCGGCAGGTTGATCTGCAGCTCGGTGTACTTCGAGTACGTGGTGGTGATCATGAGGAAGATCAGGATCACCAGCATCACGTCGATCATCGGCACGAGGTTGATCTCGAGCGGCTCCTTCTCCTTGCCGCGCTGGAAGTTCACGCCGCGCGGTCGCCGTGCACGATGTCGACCAGCTTGGCGGCGAGCTGCTCCATCTCCACCACGAAGCCGTCCACCTTGGCGCGGAAGTGCCTATAGAAGATGAGCGCCGGGATCGCGATCGCGATGCCGAACGCGGTGTTGTAGAGCGCGATCGAGATGCCGTGCGCGAGCTGCTGCGGATTGGTGCCGCCGGTGGGCGACTGCGCGCCGAAGATCTCGATCATGCCGATCACGGTGCCGAACAGGCCGAGCAGCGGCGCCGCGGTAGCGATGGTGCCGAGCGAGGTGAGGAAGCGCTCCAGGTCGTGCGCCACGCCGCGCCCGGCCTCCTCGATCGCCTCCTTCATCACGTAGCGCGAGCTCTTCAGGTTGCGCAGCCCGGCGGCGAGCACCGCGCCGAGCGGCGAGTCGCGAGACAGGCGATCGATCACCTCGGGCGACAGGCCCTGGCGCTGGTAGACGCCGACCACCTGGTCGAGCAGGTGCGGCGGGATGATCCGGCGCGAGCGCAGGCTGATGGAGCGCTCGATGATCAGGGCGACGGCGATGACGGAAGCGAGGAGCAGGAACCAGATGGGCCAGCCAGCGGCCTGGACGATCGCGAACAACGCGTTTCCCTTATCGTTATTTTGGTGTTGCGCCGCCGACTGTACGCCAAAGGGTTTCGGCGGAGCAAGTTCCGCAGCGCAGCAAACACGTCTTTACGCCGGTCCGTAAAGCGTGGTGAGAGCGCAACGTGTAGTGGATATTGCGATATCCACAAAAACCTGTGGACAAGTTTGTGGATTACCGCTGAATCTCGTGTCACATGCCCGTTGCAAGGCCCGCAAAGTCGGTTGCGATCAAAATTTGAGCAGGCGTTTCGTGAAGAGTGACAACCGGTTACGGAAAAGAATCGGGCTCCGCGAGGGTTTCTGTCGCCGCCCGGCGGCGCTCTCGGCCAAATGTGGATTAGTGTAGGCTCGCTCGCGCTCTTGACACCGATGCAGAACGAACTTCGCGGCGACGCTGTCGCTTCCGGCTTACGGGTTTTGTCGGTCACGCAGTTGCTGCGCAGCGTGCGCGACACGCTGGAACGGCGCTTTCCGCTGGCGTGGGTGCGCGGCGAGCTCTCCAACCTGTCGCGCGCGCCCTCCGGACACTGCTACTTCACCCTGAAGGACGGGCAGGCGCAGGTCGACTGCGTGATGTTCCGCAGCCGGGTCGCCGCGCTCGACTGGGAGCCGCGCGACGGCCTCGAGGTCGAGGTGCGCGCGCTGCCGACGCTCTACGAGCCCAGGGGGCGCTTCCAGCTCACGGTGGAGGGGATGCGCCGCGCCGGCCTCGGGCCGCTGTACGAGCGCTTCCTGAAGCTCAAGGAGCGCCTCGCCGCCGAGGGTCTGTTCGACGAGCGGGCAAAAAAGGAAATTCCTCCACACCCCCGGACCATCGGCATCGTGACCTCGCTGGCGGCCGCGGCGCTACGCGACGTGCTGACCACGCTGGCGCGGCGCAACCCCGCGATCCCGGTCATCGTGTACCCGGCGCCAGTGCAGGGCGAAGGCGCGGCCGAGCGCATGATCACCATGCTCAAGCGCGCCGCGCGGCGCGCCGAGTGCGACGTGCTGCTCCTGGTGCGCGGCGGCGGCTCGATCGAGGACCTGTGGCAGTTCAACGAGGAGGCGCTGGCGCGCGCGATCCGCGCTTCGCCGATCCCGGTGGTGGTGGGCGTCGGGCACGAGACGGACTTTACGATCGCGGACTTCGCCGCCGACCGGCGCGCCCCGACCCCGACCGCGGCCGCGGAGCTGGTGAGCCCGGCGCGCACGGAACTGTTGTCCCAGGTTGCCGATTGCGCAAGATGTCTCTCGAGAGAGATGCAGAGAAAAATCCAGTACGCCGGGCAGGCGCTGGACGCCTGCGCGCGCCGGCTGGTGCATCCGGCGGCCCGGTTACGCTCGTATCAGCAACTGGTGACCCAGCTCAACGCCCGCCTCGCCTTCGCCTTCTCGCACAAAGTGCACCGCTGCCAGGCGCGCCTCGCCGAGCTCGGCGCGACGCTCGTGTCGCTCGACCCCGCGGCGGTGCTCGGGCGCGGCTACAGCATTACGTACGACGCCTCCGGCGCGGTGGTCAGGGATGCCAATTCAGTCAGCGCGGGCGAGCGCATCACCACGCAGCTCGCGCAGGGCCGCATCGAAAGCGAAGTGAAGAAAAGCTGATGGGACACCGCCTGAGCAAGATCACCACGCGCACCGGCGACGCCGGCGAGACCGGCCTCGGCGACGGCTCGCGCGTGCCGAAGGACCACGCGCGCGTCGCGGCGCTTGGCGAGATCGACGAGCTGAATTCCGCCATCGGCCTGGTGTTGGCGGAAGACGTCCCGTCGCCTATCCGTAACGCATTGTCGGACACACAAAACGACCTGCTCGACTTGGGCGGGGAGCTGAGCATCCCGGGGCACTCGCTGCTGAAGGCCGCGCGCGTGACCTTTCTCGAGGAACAGACGCAGAAACTGAACAAGGATCTCGCGCCGCTCAAGGAGTTCATCCTGCCCGGCGGCACGCGCGTTGCGGCCGCGGCGCACCTCGCGCGCACCGTGTGCCGGCGCGCCGAGCGCAGCGTGGTGGCGCTCGGGCGCAGGGAACCGGTCAGCGAGACCGCGCGCCAGTATCTGAACCGGCTTTCCGACCTCCTCTTCGTCGCGGCCCGCGCGCTCAACAAGGCGGCCGGCGTGGGCGACGTGCAGTGGCGCCACCAGCGCAAGCCCTAGACCAGCTCCTCGCGCGCAGCGCGCTCGGCGACCGGCGCGCCTTCGGCGAGCTCTACCAGGCCACCGCCGCGAAACTGTTCGGCGTCGCGCTGCGTATATTGAGGCGTGAGGACTGGGCCGAGGAGGTGCTGCAGGAGTGCTACGTCAGCGTGTGGCGCCACGCGCGCGAGTACCGCGCGGCGCGCGCCGCGCCCATGACCTGGATGACCAGCATCGTGCGCAACCGCTGCCTCGACTGGCTGCGCCGCCCCAACCCCGAGCCGCTCGCCGACGAGGCGCTGGAAGCGCTCGAGAGCGATGCGGCCGGGCCGCTCGCGCTGCTGGAAAGCGGGCGCGACAGCGCGGCGCTGGCGCGCTGCCTGCGCGGCCTGGAGGCGAAGCAGCGCCAGGCCATCGCGCTCGCGTTCTTCGACGGCCTGTCGCACGACGAGCTCGCGCAGCACCTGCGCCAGCCGCTCGGCACGGTCAAGACCTGGGTGCGCCGCGGCCTTGCCCGGCTCAGGAGCTGCCTTGAGACTCAATGACGAGTTGAGGGACAGGCTGGCGGCCGAATACGCCCTGGGCACACTGCGCGGCCGCGCACGCGAGCGCCTGCGGCGCTGGCTGCGCGACGACGCGGCGCTCGCCAGGGCGGTCGCGGCGTGGGAGGCGCGCCTCGCGCCGATGGCCGATGCGGTGGCGCCGGCTTCCCCTCCCGCAGGGATGTGGCGGCGAATCGAGAACCGGCTCGAGCCCGCCAAGAAACAAAGCTGGTGGAAGGTCCTCGGCCTCGTCGCGAGCGGCGCGGCGGCGGCGCTGGTGGCGGTCGCGCTGCTGCTGCCGCTCCAGCGCGCCGGGATCCCCCCGTCCTACGTCGCGGTGCTGAGCGATCCGCAGACCAACCAGCCGGTGCTGATCGCCAGCGCGCAGCGCAACGCGATGGTGCTGCACGTCGACACGCTGGACCCGAAGATCCACGTCGCCGGGCGCAGCCTCGAGCTCTGGGCGCTGCCGAGCGGCGCGCAGCCGAAGTCGCTCGGCGTGCTGGCCGGCGGGCGCAGCGAGCTCAAGCTCCTCGCGGTGGCCGACCGCTCGCTCGGCGACGTGACGAGGCTCGCGATCAGCCTCGAGCCGCCGGGCGGATCGCCGACCGGGCAACCCACCGGCCCGGTGCTCTACACGGGGCCTTGTGTAAAGTACTGGTAAATGCGGGTCCTGATCGTCGACGACGACGAAGCGATGCGCCTGCTGCTGGCCGGAATGGTATCGAGCGAGGTGAAGGCCGAGGTGCAGCTCGCCGGCACCTGCGAGCACGCGCTGCGCCTGGCTGAAACCAATGCCTACGACGTGATCCTCCTCGACCTGCTGATGCCCGGCATCGGCGGCTTCGCCGTGCTCTACCGGCTGCGCGGCTCGACCGCCAACGCGAAGACCCCGGTGATCATCGTCTCCTCCGACGGCGCCGCCGCGCAGCGCTGCCTCGCCGCCGGCGCCAACGCCTACCTCGTCAAGCCCGTGCAGCCGCGCGAGCTCGGCGCCACCATCCGCCAACACCTCGCAGGACGCTCCCATGCCCGAAATTAAGATCTACAACGTCGAAGCGCTCGGCAAGCCGGTCGGGCCCTATTCCCACGTCGCGCGCGTCAAAGGCGGCGACACGCTCTACATCGCCGGCATGCTCGCGCCGGGCGACACGTTCGACGCGCAGTGCTCGGCGGTGTTCGCCCAGATCGAGAAGGCGCTCAAGGAGGCGGGCGGCGGCTGGGGCAGCGTGGTGCAGTTCACCACCTTCCTCGTGCACTCGCAGGACGTGTCGAAGTTCTACAAGTGGCGCGAGCGCGAGTACCCGAAGATGTTTCCGAACGGCAAGTACCCGCCCAACACGCTGCTGATCATCGACCGGCTCGTCCAGGAGCAGTTCCTGATCGAGATCCAGACCATCGCGGTCGTTTAGTCCCGAAGATAAATGGGGACGGACCCCATTTTTCGCAACGGACAATGATTCGCGAATGAGAAAAATGGGGTCCGTCCCCATTTATCTCGCGGTGGCCTAGACCTACTTCGGCTCTTCGACGAACACCTCTTCGCGCTTCTTGCGCAGCGCGGGCAGCGCGACGATCACCAGCAGGATCACCGAGGCGATGATGAAGCCGGCGCTGATCGGCTTGGTGATGAAGGTGGTCGGGTCGCCGCGCGAAAGCAGCATCGCGCGCCGCAGGTTCTCCTCCATCAGCGGCCCGAGGATAAAGCCGAGGATCATCGGCGCCGGCTCGCACTCCAGCTTCACGCAGATGTACCCGATCACGCCGAAGATCGCCATGATCAGCACGTCGAACGGGTTGTTGGACAGGCTGAACACGCCGATCGCCATGAACACCAGGATCGACGGATAGAGGTAGCGGTACGGCACGGTGAGCAGCTTGATCCACATGCCGATCAGCGGCAGGTTGAGGATCACCAGCATCAGGTTGCCGACCCACATCGAGGCGATCAGCCCCCAGAACAGCTCCGGCTTCTCGTTCATCACCTGCGGGCCGGGCGCGATGCCCTGGATCATCAGCGCGCCGATCATCAGCGCCATCACCGCGTTGCCGGGAATGCCGAGCGTCAGCATCGGGATGAAGGATGTCTGCGCGCCGGCGTTGTTCGCCGACTCGGGGCCCGCCACGCCCTCGATCGCGCCCTTGCCGAACTGCTCGGGGTGCTTGGAGAGCTTCTTCTCCACCGTGTAGGCGCCGAACGAGGAGAGCAGCGCGCCGCCGCCGGGCAGGATGCCGAGGAACGAGCCGAGCGCGGTACCGCGCATCACGGCCGGCCACATGCGCTTGAAGTCCTCCTTGCTGGGCATCAGGCGGCCGACCTTGGCGGTGAACACCTCGCGCTTCTCGCCCTGCTCGAGGTTGGCGATGATCTCGGCGGTGCCGAACATGCCCATCGCCACCACCACGAAGCCGATGCCGTCGGAGAGCTCCGGCACGTCGAAGGTGAAGCGCAGCACGCCCGAGTTGACGTCGGTGCCGATCAGGCCGAGCAGCAGGCCGAACACCACCATGGCGATCGCCTTGATGAGCGAGCCGTGCGCGAGCACCGTGGCCGCGACCAGGCCGAGCACCATGAGCGAGAAGTACTCCGCCGGGCCGAACTTGAGCGCCACCTCGGCGAGCGGCGGCGCGGCCACCGCGATCACCATGGTGGCGACGCAGCCGGCGAAGAACGAGCCGAGCGCCGCGGTCGCGAGCGCCGGGCCGGCGCGCCCCTGGCGTGCCATCTGGTAGCCGTCGAGACACGTCACCACCGAGGCCGACTCGCCGGGCAGGTTGACCAGGATCGCGGTGGTGGAGCCGCCGTACTGCGCGCCGTAGTAGATGCCGGCCAGCATGATGAGCGCCGCCACCGGGCTCAGGTTGAAGGTGATCGGCAGCAGCATGGCGATGGTCGCCACCGGGCCGATGCCGGGCAGCACGCCGATCAGCGTGCCGAGCAATACGCCGATCAGGGCGTAGAGCAGGTGGATCGGCGAGACCGCGACGCCAAAGCCGAGGATGAGGTTGTTGAAGATTTCCATCCGCGGCTCCTCAGCGAATCGGGCAGTTCTCGATGAAGGCGGGGCAGATCGGGAAGGGCAGCGTGAGGCCCTTCACGAACACCAGGATCGAGAACACGATCAGGATCAGGAACAGGATGGTGACTTCCTTCCACCTGAACTCGTGGCCGCCGAACGCGGAGATGAACACCAGGAGCAGCGTGGCGAGCACCAGGCCGAGCGGCTTCATCAGGTAGCCGTACACCACGCACGCGGCCGAGATCAGCACCAGCGGCATGGTGCCCTTGCGAAACAGCACGCTGAGCGCGATGAGCGCCACCGAGCCGAACAGGATCGCGTATTCCGCGTTGACGCCGATGGACTTGAAAATCCAGCCCAGCACGAAGAACAGCAGGATCGCGAGGATGAAGTCGACGATGTTGAACGGCAGCACGAGCGGCGGGCCTTCCATGGCGAAGGCCTCGATCAGCACCAGCACGCCGAGGAACGCGAGCAGTCCGCCGAGCACCGCGGGGAAGTACGCCGGACCCATGCGCACCGCGCTGCCCATCTGGTAATGCGTGAGCGCCCAGGCCATGAAGAACAGGCCGACGCTGATGAACATCAGCCCGGCCCAGAAGTCCTTGGGCGCCTTGATCTTGAGCTTCATCCCCTCTCCTCCGCCGCTGGCGCGGTCTGCGGCGAAGTGTAGCATTTCGCCCTGCATGCAAGCCTTGCGCTGGGCTGTCACTCTGCTCACGGTGCTCGCGCTCTGGGGCTGCAGCGAGCATCCCAAGCTCGAGCGCCTGCCGGGCGACGCGACCGTGCTTGCGTTCGGCGACAGCCTCACCTTCGGCACCGGCGCAGCCGAGGACGAGAGCTACCCCGCGCAGCTCGAGAAGCTGATCGAGCGCCGCGTGGTGCGCGCCGGCGTGCCCGGCGAAGTCACCGCGCAGGCGCTCGCGCGCCTGCCCGGCGCGCTCGACGAGCACACGCCGCGCCTGCTCCTGCTGTGCATCGGCGGCAACGACTTCCTGCGCCGCCTCGGCAACCGGCAGGCCGAGGCCAACGTGCGCGAGATGGTGAAGCTCGCGCGTGCGCGCGGCGTCGCGGTGCTGCTGATCGGCACCCCCGAGCCCGGCTTCGCCGTGACGCCGCCCGCGTTCTACGCCGGCATCGCGAAGGAATACCGCCTGCCCTACGAGGAAGGCATCATCGGCCAGGTGCTGAAGGACAAGAGCCTCAAGGCCGACCCGATCCACCCCAACGCGCGCGGCTACCGCGTCATCGCGGAGCGCCTCGCCGAGACGCTGAAGCAAGCCGGAGCCATCTGACCCGCTCGAGGTCCTCCGGGCGATCGACGTCGCGCACGCGGCGCAGCGCGCGCCAGCGGCAGCCGGCGAGCCTTTTCACCGTATCGGCGTAAACACGCGGTCCGCCCCACGCTATTCCATCGAAGAAGTGTTTCTTCGAACGGCGCAGCGCGACCAGCGCGTAGCCGCCGTCCTCGGCCGGCGCGAGCACCGCGTCGTAGCCCGCATCGAGCAGGCGCGCCGCACGCCGCAGGTCCGCCGCGGTGAGCTCCGGACAATCCGTGCCGATCAAGATCGCGCCCGGGCTGCGCGCCAGCGCGTTGTGCATGCGCTCGCCCAGGTCCCGGCCACGCTGAAGCCGGAAGCGAACACCCAGATTGCGAAAGGCGCTGTGCCGTGCCGTCCCGTGCAGCTCGACCGGCCCGCAATTCGCGGCGAGCGCGGTGCGCACCGCATGCCGCGTCAGGCGCTCGTGCAGGCGCGCCGCGCGCCAGGCGCCCAGGCGCGCAATGAGGCGCGTTTTTGCCTGGCCGGGGACCGGCGCCTTAGCGAACACGATGATCATAGATTCGGGCCAGCCTCTCCGGATGCGCGCCGAGGAAGTACATGAGCCGCAGCCGCCACATCAGCAAGACGGTGCGCAGCACGCCGCGCGCTTCCCAGCGCCGGCCCGAGGTGCGCACGGTCTGCTTCAGGCAAGCGGGACGCGCGCGGCGCTTCATCGCCTTCGAGAACGCCACGTCCTCCATGAGCGCGATCTCGGGAAAGCCCGGGAACGCCTCGCGCCGCACGAAGATCGCCTGGTCGCCGGTGGCGATGCCGGTGACGCGCGAGCGCAGGTTCATCGCGCAGGACACGATCTTGAGGAGCGGATGCCGTCCTTCGATCTGCACGTCGAATCGTCCCCACAGGGCAGATCCTGGAATGAAGATATTTTCGGGAAGACGCGTATCGGCATGCAGGAAGACCAGCACCTCGCCGCTTGCCGCGCGCGCGCCGGCGTTCATCTGGACCGCGCGGCCGCGCGGAGCGTTCAAGAAAAGATCACACAAGGGAATCGCAATGCGCTGCGTGCCGTCGGTGCTGCCGCCATCGACCACGATGACCTCGTGGCCGCGCGCGCGCAGCGGCGCGAGCGCCTCGAGCGCGGCGCGGATGCCGCGCGCCTCGTTCAGCGCGGGGACGACGATCGAGAGTCGTTGAGCGACCAATCGTAGTCGAGGAAGGTGAGGCGGGGCGCCGCGCCGGGCGGCATGCCAAGAACCTTCGCGTAGCGCGCGAAGTACTGCTCGCGCGGCTCGAAGTCTTCCTTGTACCAGTCGAAGATCTTCGATACCTCGAGGCGGCCGTCGCGATAGCGGTTGCGCGAGCGGTCGGAGAGAAAACGCAGCGCCTGCTCCTCCAGCTGGTGCTCCAAGCGAGCCGCCGAATACGCCTCTTCGCGCAGCATGGGACAGGCGACCGAGGCGCAGTTCAGCGCGTAGTGCACGCGCGGCTCGGCGTAGCGCTTGCGCAGGATGCCGTGCTCGATGCCGTCCAGGCTGGCGCGCGCGCCGAGCAGCGAGAAAAATTCGTCGCGGAACGGGTTGCCGAACACCTTGCCGAAGTCCCAGATCGAGCGGATGTCGGGGTAGCGCGTGAGCACCTTCTCCACCGTGTACGCGTTGTAGGCGTTGATGAGGAAAGCCATCTGCTCGGCCTTCGGCCAGGCGTCGAACTCGGCTTGCTTCACCGCCGACACGCTCGAGAGGTAGGCGCGCAATGCCCGGTGCTCGGCCGCTACGCCGGCATAGTCGAGCCTCGAGGCCTTGCCGGCTTCCAAAAGCACGACGTGCCGCTTCAGCAGCGTATCCCACGGACCATGATCCACAGCCTGCGAGGAAAGACTCAAAAGAAGCGCGAGGCAGCAGAACACCCACCTCATCCGCGCCTCCAGCCGTGCAGCTTCTCCAGGGCGCCGAGCACGCGCTGCGGCGCGTGCGCTTTCTTCCAGGCTCCCGCGGCGTACTTGTTGGCCTCCGCCAGCGTCGGATAGATGTGGATGGTGCCGAGGATCTTGTTCAGGCCGAAGCCGTGGCGCATCGCGGCGACGAACTCGGCGATCAGGTCGCCGGCGTGCTCCCCGGCGATGGTCGCGCCGAGCACGCGGTCGCTGCCCGGCGCGGTGAGCACCTTGACGCGGCCGTGCGCCGCGCCGTCGGCGATCGCGCGGTCGAGATCATCCAGCTCGTAGACCGTCACCTCGTAAGGCACGCCGCGCTCCTTGGCCTCGAGCTCGTTCAACCCTACGCGCGCCACCTCCGGCTCGGTGAAGGTGGCCCAGGGTATGACCGAGTAATCGGCGCGGAATTTCCGCGCGAAGCCGAACAGCGCGTTCACCGACGCATACCACGCCTGGTGCGCGCCCACGTGCGTGAACTGGTAGGGGCCCGCCACGTCGCCGCACGCGTAGATGTTCGGATACGCCGTCTGCAGGGACTCGTTGGTCTCGACGGTGCGCCCCCTGGTGAGGCCGATGCCGAGCTCCTCCAGGCCGAAGCCCTTGGTGCGCGCCACGCGCCCCACCGCGCATAGCAGCGTGTCGAAGGCAATTTGCTCTTCTTTTCCGTCGTGCTCACAAAGAAGTGTCTTGTTTGAAAACCTGGCTGCCTTGTGCCCGGTGAGGAGCCGCACCCCGTCGGCACGCATCTGCTGCGCCACCATCTCGGAGAACTCCGGGTCTTCGCGCGGCAGGATGCGCGGCAGCATCTCGACCTGCGTGACCTGCGAGCCCAGGCGCGCGAAGGCCTGCGCGAGCTCGCAGCCGATCGGCCCGCCGCCCAGCACGAGCAGGCGCTTCGGCAGCTCGCGCAGGTTCCACACCGTCTCGGAGGTCAGGCACTCGACCTCGCGGATGCCCGGGATCGGCGGAACGAAGGGCTCCGCCCCGGTGGCGATCACGATCGAGCGCGTGGTGAGCGTCCTGCCGTTCACTTGCACGCTCCACGGCGAAGTGATGCGCGCCTCGCCGGCGATGCATTCGACGCCGAGCTGCGTGTAGCGCTCGACCGAGTCGTGCGGCTCGATCTCGCGGATCACGCGCTGCACGCGCTCCATGACTTCGGCGAAGTCGAACCTCGCCTCGGCGTGCTGGATGCCAAAGTCCTTGGATCTCTTGAACAATGAAAGCACCTTCGCGGTCCGCAGCAGCGCCTTGGAGGGCACGCAGCCGGTATTCAGGCAGTCGCCGCCCATGCGGCCCTTCTCGATGAGCGTCACCTTGGCGCGCACCGCGGCCGCGATGTAGGCCGCCACCAGGCCGGCCGAGCCGGCGCCGATCACCACCAGGTTGCGCTCGAAGCGAGCCGGCTTTTTCCAGCGCGCGTAGACGCGCCGCGCCTTGGCGAGCTCGAGCGCTTTCTTCGCCGCGAGCGGGAAGATGCCGAGCAGGATGAGCGCGGCGGCCAGCTGCCAGGACAGGATGCCGCGCAGCGAGTCGAGGCGCGCGAGCTGCGTGCCGGCATTCACGTACAGCACGGTGGCCGGGAACATGGCCACCTGGCTCACCCAGTAGAAGGTCCAGGCGCGGATCGGCGTGAGGCCCATCGCCAGGTTGATGAGGAAGTACGGGAAAGCCGGCACCAGGCGCAGCGTGAAGAGGTAGAACGCGCCCTCCTTCTCGATGCCGCGGTTGATGCCGGCGAGCTGCGCGTGGAAGCGCTGCTGCACCCAGTCGCGCAGCACGAAGCGCGCGAGCAGCATGGCGACGGTCGCGCCGATCGACGAGGCGAACGACACCAGCAGCACGCCGAGCCACGGGCCGAAGATCGCGCCGGCCACGAGGGTGAGGATCGACGCGGCGGGCAGCGAGAGCGAGGTGAAGGCGATGTAGACGGCGAAGAAGCCGAGCGCCGCGCCCCACGGATGCATCTCGCGCCAGCGCTCGAGCGCGGCCTGCTGCGCCTTCAGGTTCTCGAAGGTGAAGTAATGCTGGCCGCCGGCGGCGAAGAACGCCGCGAGCGCGAGGACGAAGAGCAGCGCGACGGCGAGCCGGGCCCGGCTCATGTCACGCCGCGCTACAGGACGTTGGCCGCTCCCTGCGTCTGCTCGTCGAGCAGGCCGAGCAGGCGCTGGCTGGTGCTGCGCAGGCGCTGCGACAGCATCAGCACCAGCTCCATCAGGATCTTGGCGCCGAGCAGCGGCTGCTCGACGATGATGCGCGCCAGGCTCTCGCGGTCGAGCACCGCGATGAGCGTGGGCTCGGCGGCGATGCAGGTGGCGAAGCGCGGCTCGCCGTCGATCATCGACATCTCGCCGAGCGTGCGCCCGGCGTCCACCGCGGCGAGCAGCTGCTGCGCGTTCCAGCGATCGCGCTTGTGCACCTCGACGCGGCCCTCGAGGATCATCAGCATGAAGTCCCCGCCGTCGCCCTCGCGGATGATCTCGGTCGCGGCCTCGGCGCGGTACACGTCCATGAAGTGCGCGAGCAGCTCGACCTCCGCGGGCGAGAAGTTCTCCAGCAGCGCGCATTTGGGGATGAGCGAGTGCATCTGCGCCGCGAACTGGGTCGCGTCGCCGAGGTGCTCGAGGTGCGCGAGTTGTCGAGGGCGGTCGGGCATCAGTCGCGCCCGATTATGCCGAATCGCTACTTGCGCCGCTTGCCGACCGCCGCGGCGAGCCCCTCCAGCAGCCTTACCGAGTCGTCCCAGCCCAGGCAGCCGTCTGTAATACTTTGTCCGAACGCGAGCGGCTTGCCCGCCTCGAGGTCCTGGCGGCCCTCGACGAGGTGCGACTCGACCATCACGCCGACCACGCGCCGCTCGCCGCCGGCGATCTGCCGGCCGACCTCCGCGGCCACCGCAGCCTGGCGCCGGAAGTCCTTCGTCGCGTTGGCGTGCGAGCAGTCGATCATCAGGCGCTCGGGCAGCCTGGCGCGCGCGAGCTCCGAGCAGGCCTGGTCGACCGATGCGGCATCGTAATTCGGCGCCTTGCCGCCCCTCAGGATGATGTGGCAGTCGTCGTTGCCGCGCGTCTCCACGATCGCCACCTGGCCGCTCTTGTGCACCGAGAGGAAGTGGTGCTTCTGGCGCGCCGCGAGCAGCGCGTCGACCGCGATCTTCACGTTGCCGTCGGTGCCGTTCTTGAAGCCGACCGGCGCGGACAGCCCGGAGGCGAGCTCGCGGTGCACCTGGCTCTCGGTGGTGCGCGCGCCGATCGCGCCCCACGACACGAGGTCGCCGATGTACTGCGGCGAGATGGTGTCCAGGAACTCGCAGCCCGCCGGCACCCCGGCCTGGTTGATGCGCACCAGGAGATCGCGCGCGATGCGCAGGCCCTCGTTGATGCGGAAGCTGCCGTTCAGGTACGGATCGTTGATCAGGCCCTTCCAGCCCACCGTGGTGCGCGGCTTCTCGAAATACACGCGCATCAGGATTTCCAGCTCGTCCTTGTATTTCGATCTTTGATGAGAAAGCTTCTCCGCGTACGCGACGGCCGCGGCGGGGTCGTGGATCGAGCACGGCCCGATCACCACCAGCAGCCGGTCGGACTTGCCGTGCAGGATCTGGCGCACCTTGCGCCGCGTCTCGGTGACCAGCGCCTCGACCGGCGTGCCCTGGATCGGGAAGAAGCGGATCAGGTGCTCGGGCGGCGGCAGCGGTACGACGTTCTCGATGCGCTCGTCGTCGGCGAGCGAGGTCTTGTCGGTAATGGGCTCTTGGGCAGGTGTCATGGGCAGGTGGCCTCGGGGCAAAAAAAAACCGCCAGGCTTTGGGCACTGGCGGTTTTTCGGGTTATCTCGGGCTGCGCTTAGCCGGCTCCCTCCGCCAGTTGGCTGGGATAGAAGAAGAACGCAAAAAAGAACAACCGGCTCATCGAGAAGGATTCTGCCACAAAACCATTTGCGTGCAGCGGAAAAGCGCAATCGGGCGAGATGACTGCCCCCCTGTCGCCTCGCTCGTCACCACCGCGTCCCAGACCTGGGTGGTGCGGCCAAGGTGCACCGGGGTGGCGCGGCAGGCGATCGAGCCCTCGCGCGCGGTGCCGAGGAAATTGGCCTTCAGCTCCACCGTGGTGAAGCCCTTGGCGCCCTCCGGCAGGGCCGCGACGCAGCCGTAGCCGCAGCTCGTGTCGGCGAGCGCGATGACCGAGGCGGCGTGCAGGAAGCCGTTCGGCGCCATGACCTCGCGCCGCACCGCCAGGCGGCTCTCCACCAGCTCGCGCGTCACCGTGAGGATTTCCACGCCGACCAGGCCGGGCAGGTAGCCATCGCCGAATCTTTTGAAGTCAACGGCTGCTTTTGCCGTCATCTTTTTGCCTGATGTGCGTTGTATGTAGACATGGATCGACGCTCCTCGTTGGCACTCTACAGCGCCGATTGCTGGGCAAGGGGTTTGCTAGGTCGAACGCATCATGCTAATTTTTTCCCGCGGGATGGCTGTAGCCGACAGAAAAGACGAAGTTAAGAGCGAGGTGAATCATGCCAGCTGATGTCGCTATTCCGATCGCAGGATTCAAGGACGTCTACGACGTCGGCGCCGTCGAGAAGGCGCTGTCCGAGCTCTCCCCGACCGCCAACGAGGCGCTGCGCACCCTGTACGAGAAGATGGTGCGCCTCGGCGGCCAGCGCTTCACCGTGAAGCCCTCGGCGCTGCCCGAGATGGAGCGCCTGTTCGCCGAGCTGCCCAACTTCGCCGCGGTGCTGGCCGACATCCGCAAGCACCTCGCGCTGTGCATCGACTCGAACGACTCGGTCGAGCTGCCGCCCATGCTGCTGCTCGGCGATCCGGGCATCGGCAAGACGCATTTCGCGCGCAAGGTGGCGGCGCTGCTCGGCACCGGCTTCGGCTTCGTGCCGATGAGCTCGCTCACCGCCGGCTGGGTGCTGTCGGGCGCTTCCTCGCAGTGGAAGAACGCCAAGCCGGGCAAGGTGTTCGACACGTTCCTGAACGGCGACTACGCCAACCCGGTGATCGTGGTCGACGAGATCGACAAGGCGAGCGGCGACGGCCAGTACGACCCGCTCGGCGCGCTCTACGAGCTGCTCGAGTCGCAGACCGCGACGCGCTTCGTCGACGAGTTTGTCGAGCTGCCGATCGACGCCTCCGGCGCCGTGTGGCTCGCCACCGCGAACGATGCGTCGCGCATCCCGGAGCCGCTGCTCGACCGCCTGACCGTGTACGAGATCGAGGCCCCCGACGCCGAGGGCGCGCGCGCCATCGCGCTCAACATCTACCGCGACATCCGCGACGCGCACGACTGGGGCAAGCGGTTTCCCGAGCAGCCCGGGCCCAGCACCCTCGAGAAGCTCGCTTCCCTGCCGCCGCGCGAGATGCGCCGCGCGCTGCAGAGCGCGTTCGGCAACGCGAAGCTGGCCGGCCGCGACGAGCTCAGCGCGCACGACATCCAGGACGGCCGCTCGAGAAAACAGCGCATCGGCTTCTAGAAGTAGGCGAGCAACCGCCCGCAGGCGATCACCGAGATCCAGATCAGCAGCGACAGCGCGCCGGCCGCGCGCGCCGAGGGCGGCGGTCCGAGCTTGCGCATCTCCTCGGTGTCCCACACGTCGGCGGTGCGGAACGTAATGGTGTGAAAAAGCGCGGCGTTCACCCCGCCCGCCAGGATGAGCAGCATCTTGATGACGAACACCCCGCTGTCGATGAACTCCGAGGCATGCGCGGTGAACATCAACAGGCCGCTCGGGATGATGAGCAGGAAGCTCGCCGCGCTCCACGGCAGCACGTGGCGCGCGAGCGTGCGCACCGGGATGCTCCTCGACACGCCGAGCAGCCTGAGATCCATCACCGCGATCGAGCCGAACAGGAGCGCGATGCCGACGATGTGCACGATCTCCACGCTCGGGTAGAGCCACAGCCACTGCCGCATCGCCTGGCCGAGCCCCGAGGACTCGAGCGCGCCCAGCGCCCCGGCAGGCGCTTCGGTCATCTCAACTCGATGGTCTTGCCGTTGATGGTGATGCGCTCGGCGCGCATTTCCTCGGGCTTGTTGCGGTTCGGATAGCCCTCGACGGTCGCAGTGGCGCCGGCCTTCAGCCATTCCTTCGGCAGGCCGCGGTTTTCCATGCGCGACGGCGGCGCGAGGGTGACCGTCCACGTCTTACCCGGCGCCTCGAACCGGATGTGCCCGTGCGGGTGCTCGTAGCCCGACTCGACGATCTTGCCGGTGAGCTTGAGCACCTTGGAGGAGTCGTACTCGCTCCAGCCGTGATGCGCCGAGACTGCCATAGGCGCCGCGAGCGCGGCGGCAAAAAGAATTCTCTTCATACGCGTTGCTCCACCCAGGACTTCACCGATTGCAATGCATCCGGCAGACCGGCCGGGTCGGTGCCGCCGGCCTGCGCCATGTCCGGGCGCCCGCCGCCCTTGCCGCCCACCTGCTGCGCGACGAAGTTGACCAGCTCCCCGGCCTTCAGCTTCGCCGTGAGGTCGCTGGTCACCCCGGCGATCAGCGACACCTTGCCGTCGTTCACCGCGCCCAGCACGATCGCCGCAGACTTGAGGCGATCCTTCAGCTTGTCCATGGTGTCGCGCAGCGTTTTCGGGTCCGCGCCGTCCAGCGTCGCCACCAGCACCTTGGCGCCCTTGACGTCCACCGCCTGCGACGCGAGGTCCTGGCCCTGCCCGAGCGCGAGCTTGGAGCGCAGCTTGCCGAGCTCCTTCTCGAGCGCCTTCTTCTCCTCGAGCAGCGTGCTCACCGCCTTCTCCACCGCGCCGGGCTGCGCGCGCACCTGGCGCGCGACCTGCGCGAGCTCCTGGAGCTGGCGGTCGATCATGCCGAGCGCGGTGCTACCGGTGGTGGCCTCGATGCGGCGGATGCCGGCCGCCACGCCGCCTTCGGAATAGATCTTGAACAGGCCGATGTCGCCGGTGCGCGCGACGTGCGTGCCGCCGCAGAACTCCCGCGACGAGCCGATCTCGAGCACGCGCACCTCGTCGCCGTACTTCTCGCCGAACAGCATCATCGCCCCGGACTTCTTCGCTTCCTCGATCGGCATGACCTGCGCGCGCGTCGCGGTGTTCTGCAGGATCTCGGCGTTCACGCGGTGCTCGACCTCGCGCAGCTCGGCCTCGCCGAGCGGCTTGTCGTGCGAGAAGTCGAAGCGCGTCTTGTCCGCGTCGACCAGCGAGCCTTTCTGCTGCACGTGCGACCCGAGCACCTCGCGCAGCGCCTTGTGCATGAGGTGCGTGACCGAGTGGTTGCGCATGGTGCGCGCGCGCAGCGCCGCGTCGACGCGCGCCTCGACCTGGTCGCCGACCTTGAGCGCGCCGGTCTTGAGCGTGCCCTGGTGGCCGTACACCTCGGCCTGGATCTTCTGCGTGTCGCCGACCTCGAAGGTACCGGCCGAGCCGACCAGCTCGCCGCGGTCGCCGACCTGGCCGCCCGACTCGGCGTAGAAAGGCGTGCGGTCGAGCACCACGGTGCCGTGCTCGCCGCTCTTCAGCGCCTGCACCTTGGCGCCCTCGCGGTACAGCGCGACGACCTTGGCGGGCAAGGCCAGGCTCTCGTAGCCGTGGAACTCGGTCTTGCCGCCCTCGTATTCGAGCGTCGCTGCCGAGGCGAACTTCGACGCGGCGCGCGCGCGCTCGCGCTGCTGCTCCATCGCGGCCTCGAAGCCCGCCATGTCGATCATCACGCCGCGCTCGCGGCCGATGTCCGCGGTCAGGTCGACCGGGAAGCCGAACGTGTCGTAGAGCCGGAACACGGTCTCGCCGTCGAGCAGCTTCTCGCCGGAAGCGAGCGCCGACTCGAGCACGCCCATGCCGTTCTCGAGCGTCTCCGCGAAGCGCTCTTCTTCCTGCTTCAGCACATCGGCGACGCGGCCCTTGGCTTTTCTCAGCTCGGGATAGGCGTCGCCCATCGCCCGGTCGAGATCATCGACGATGCGGTGGAAGAACGGCTTCTTCTGGCCGAGCTTGTAGCCGTGCCGGATTGCCCTTCTCACAATCCTTCTCAATACGTACCCGCGACCCTCATTACCCGGGATCACGCCGTCGACGATCAGGAAGCTGCAGGCGCGGATGTGGTCGGCGATCACGTTGAGCGACGGGTTCTTCAGCTCCTTCTGCTTCGTCTCGCGCGCCGCCGCCTTGATCAGGTCCTGGAACAGGTCGATCTCGTAGTTCGAGTGCTTGCCCTGCAGCACCGCGGCGATGCGCTCGAGGCCCATGCCGGTGTCGACCGAGGGCTTGGGCAGCGGGTTGAGGTTGCCCTTCTCGTCGCGGTTGAACTGCATGAAGACCAGGTTCCAGATCTCGATGTAGCGGTCGCCGTCGGCGTCGGGCGAGCCGGGCGGGCCACCGGCGATGCCCGGGCCGTGGTCGTAGAAGATCTCGCTGCACGGGCCGCACGGCCCGGTGTCGGCCATCTGCCAGAAGTTGTCCGACTGGTATTTCTGCCCGCCGGGCTTGTCGCCGATGCGCACCACGCGCTCTTTCGGCACGCCGATCATCTTCGTCCACAGCTCGTAGGCTTCGTCGTCGGTCTCGTAGACCGTGGTCCAGAGGCGCTCGGGCGAAAGCTTGTACACCTTGGTGAGCAGCTCCCAGGCGAACTGGATCGCGTCGCGCTTGAAGTAGTCGCCGAACGAGAAGTTGCCCAGCATCTCGAAGAAGGTGTGGTGGCGCGCGGTGTAGCCGACGTTCTCCAGGTCGTTGTGCTTGCCGCCGGCGCGCAGCGAGCGCTGCGCGGTGGTGGCGCGCTGGTAGGCGCGCTTCTCCTTGCCGGTGAACACGTCCTTGAACTGCACCATGCCGGAGTTGACGAACAGCAGCGTCGGGTCGTTCTGCGGCACGAGCGGGCTCGACGGCACCACGGTGTGGCCCTTCGAGCGGAAGTACTCGAGGAAGCTCGAGCGGATTTCGCTTGATTTCACTGTGAAATTCTACTTCACGGCGGAAAAGCCCGGGGTGCCGCGGACACCCCGGAAACCGCTTTAAGCGTTGATACGTCCGTATTTCAGGAGGCGCGCCCTCACCGCCCCCATGGTGCGCTCGTGGGCCTGCGCGAGCTCCTGCAGCGCGCGGCCTGCGTCGAACGCGGCGAGCAGCTTGCGGTCCTCGTCCTCGCTCCAGGGCTCGCCGGTCTTCGGCGGCATCTGGCTGCGGCGCCGCTCGAAGCGCTCGATGCGCTCGAGCGCGGCGGCCGCCTCGTACAGCGCGCGCACGACCTGCGGCCGCTGGTAAGCGCTGTCGGGCGAGAACACTTCGCCGCTTTCCGGATCCACGCCGTTCGCGAGCGAGCGCACGATCGCCAATGCTTGTGCTTGTTCCATGTCTCTTCACCTCCTCTCCCAGGCCGACGCCTGTGCACGATGAACGTATGTACAGTAGTCACGGATGACACGCGGCGATAGATTCGGACGCGGAGGGAAAACGCCCATCAGGTTTCGCCGTCTCTATCCCATTTGCCTGGTAGCTGCGTGCTCTGCCACGCACGCCCAGGCGGTGACGGATGCCGAGCTGCAAAAGCGCGCGAACGCCATCCTCACGCTGATGGGCTTCGCGGTGACGCCGGACGTCACCACCGGCTCGCTCTCGCTTACCGACACTACGGCCGGCAATCCCTACTTTCGCCAGACCTCGCTCAGCGGGGGTGGGACGCTGAGGAACAGGCGGCTCTACCTCGAGGGAACGCTGGCCTATGGCCGCTACAACCCCGAGTTCGCCACCGACGACGATCCGACGGCATCGCGCATCGCGGTGAAGTGGGAAAGCGTGTTTGCCACCGGGGGCGTGGGCTGGGACTTCCCGCTCGCCCCCGGCTTGGTGCTGCGGCCGATTTTCAATGCTTCGCTGGGCACCATCGACAGCGAGGCGCCGCCGCCGCCCACGCCGCCGGCGCCGGCGCGGCGCGCCACGCTGGATTTCATCACCGATGGGCGCCTGAACTCGTACGGCTTGGGCGGCTCGCTGATGCTGGACTACGAGCGTTACCGGCCCGAAAACGAGATCGACGCCGAGCTGCGCTTCAGCCACATCCACCTGCAGAGCTTCGACAGCTCCCAATCGGTGGAAGGGAACGCCGACGCGCAGACGCTTTCCTTCTGGTCGCGCTATCGGGCGCCGACCGGCTCGGTCGCGCTCGAGCGCCCGGTGCGCTACGTGCTCGAATACGCCCATACGCGCTTCCTCGGCGACCTCGAGGGCGCGCTCGGCTTTCGCTACGTGAATTCCTTCGGCGCCGGCCTGGAGCTCGATTCGAGCGCGCACGACATTCACCTGGAGCGCGCGCGCCTCATGGTGCGCTACAAGGTCGGCAACAACGTGACCGGCTGGGCGGTCGGCCTCGGCCTGAGCTTCTAGTCCTCGGTGCGCAGCACGAGCGTCCGGATCGTGTCGCCGGAGAATCCGCGGCCCTGGAGAAAGCGCGCGCGCCGCGCGCGCTCTTCGCGGGTGGTTGCAGGCTCGCGGTACTTGCGCGCCAAAATGGCGCGTGCGCGCTCGAGCTCGCCCTCGGCCGGCACCTCGTAGTCGACGCCCTTCGACTTGAGGTCCTGGCGGATCTTCGCCGCGCCGTATTTGCGCGCCAGGACGTGCACGCGCATCTCTGCAAAACGGTGGTTGGAGAGGAGCTTCCTCCCCTCCAGCTCACCCAGCAGGCCTGCAAGGACTTCGGGAGATTCCGCGTAGGGCGCGAGCTTGCGCGCCAGCTCGTCGCGCGAATGCTCGCGCCGCGCGAGGCAGCGCAGCGCGCGCGCCTTCAGCTCAGGCGGCTTGTCTTTTTCGGTCGGGAAAATGGATCTCCCAGCAGCGCGGCGCGCCGACCAAGAGCCCGATGCCTTCGCTCGGCGGCTTCTCGCACGGGCTGGCGCCGAACAGGGCCGCCAGCTCCGCCGCGCGCGGCGAAAAGTACGCCGTCACCCGGTTCGCCGCGCGATCGTGGCGCGAAAATACCGCCATCGCCGCCGGCTGGCCGGAGGCGGCGAAGATCGGCGAGAACATTTTCTGAATGCGCAGCGCCGCGGCTTCGTCGCCGAGGCGCTTGCGATACCAGGTCTCCACGGCTAGCCGCGCTTGCGGGTCGGCAGCTTCTCGACTTTGCCGTCCTCGAGCTGCGGTTCCTCGACCTTCGGCGCGGCGCGCGTAACGCCGGCCTTCTCGCGGATCTTGCCTTCGATCTCGCGCGCGAGCACCGCGTTCTCCTTGAGGAAATCGCGCGCGTTGTCCTTGCCCTGGCCGAGGCGGTCGCCGTTGTAGATGTACCAGGCGCCGGACTTCTCCAGCACGCCGTGCAGCACGCCGATCTCCAGCACCTCGCCTTCGCGCGAGATGCCCTCGCCGTACAGGATGTCGAACTCGGCGTGCCGGAACGGGGGCGCGACCTTGTTCTTCACCACCTTGACGCGCGTCTCGGAGCCGACCACCTCGTCGCCCTTCTTGATCGAGCCGATGCGCCGGATGTCCATGCGCACCGAGGCGTAGAACTTGAGCGCGTTGCCGCCGGTGGTGGTCTCGGG